>CALUFQ010000105.1 GCA_944319925.1 uncultured Paraprevotella sp. | reverse complement strand
CGGAATTGGTAGACGCGCTACTTTGAGGGGGTAGTGACAATTGTGTCGTGGGAGTTCGAGTCTCCTTCTCTTCACATTCTCATTTCTTTTTTATATGAATACCACCTGCAACGGTACGATTGGTGCTGTCACCGAGTTGAACCGATTGTTGGTGTCTTTTTGTTTTTCCCGTTGCCTGCATGGGGAAGGACAGTGTGTTAGGGGACGGGGATTTTTTACTCCGAAAAATTCCAAATTTGAAGATTTATTTGTTTCTTTGTATTGTTTCCATGGACATGCGGGCGGGTTCTTTCAGGAACGTCGGGTGTGGCTATGAGGGATGCAGTCAAGACTTATTAAAAAAACAAGATGGTTATGAGAAATTTAATGCTGTGGGGCACGACGGCCCTGTTGTTTGTTGCTTGTGCAGGGCAACAAAAACACGCGGAAACGCTTCCCGCGTTTCAAAACACCGGTAATCCGCTGATAACAGGCAAGTTTACCGCCGACCCGGCCCCAATGGTACACGCAGGGACGCTCTATTTGTATGTGGGGCATGACGAGTATTATGAAGGACAAGATACTGCTTCCGGTGGACGGGAATTCAACATCACGGAATGGTTGTGTTACTCCACGGACGACATGCAGACGTGGAGCGACCATGGTGTCGTGCTGAAGCCGACTGATTTCAATTGGGCTGTGGGCGAGGCTTGGGCTTCGCAGGTGGTGGAGAAAAATGGCAAGTTTTACTATTATGTCACCGTGCAGGCTGGCGAGCCTTATACGGGTAAGGCCATCGGTGTGGCTGTCGGCGATTCGCCCGTAGGGCCTTTCAAGGATGCCATTGGGAAACCGTTGGTGTGCGACACCATGACATCCAACGGCGCACGGGGCTGGTGGAACGACATTGATCCGACTGTGCTGGTCGATGATGACGGACAGGCATGGATGTCTTGGGGAAACGGCACTTGCTTCCTTGCGAGGTTAAAATCCAATATGACGGAATTGGACGGCGAAATCCGGGTGGTGGACTTGCCCGGGTATGTGGAAGGCCCTTGGTTGCACAAGCGGGGTGACTTGTATTATCTCACTTACGCATCCATGGGCGAAGGACGGGAAAATATTTCTTACGCTACTGCGCCGTCCATGGAGGGGCCTTGGAAATACCGGGGTGAACTTACGGGGATGGCAGAAAACAGTTTTACCATCCATCCGGGAATCATCGAGTTTAATGGGAAATGGTACTTGTTCTACCATAATGCTGCACTTACGCTTGACGGACACAAAGGGGCAATTGGACGGCGGAGCGTTTGCGTGGATGAATTGACCTACAATTACGACGGGGAGATGAACCCGGTTGTGCAGACCAAGACCGGAGTGGCCGAAAGATAGGAAAATGGGAGGAATGCGATGAAGATGCTATTGGCAACTATGTTTTTTGCGGTGGCGGCGGCTTTGTCGGCACAGCCCGTTGCGGGCGAAGCGGAAAGACTGCCCGGCGGACGTTCTGCCCTGAGTGTGCGCATCTCTCAGTATCCACGAATCTCAGCCGACCGCCGAGCCTTTTTTTGCGTCAATGCTCCCGATGCAGAAAAAGTGCAGGTCGATGTGGGGAAAGTGTACGACATGGCCAAGGACGGGGACGGGGTATGGACTTGCAGCACTGAGCCGCTTGAACCGGGCTTTCATTATTACTTTTTGATTATCGACGGGGTGCGGGTGGCCGACCCGGCCAGTGAATCGTTTTTCGGGTGCGGCATGATGGCCAGCGGCATCGAGATTCCTTATCCGGAAGGCGACAATCGCTTCAAGCTGTCCGATGTTCCCCACGGTGATATCCGCATGAAACGTTATTTTTCTCAAACAGCCCATGCGTGGAGGCGTATGTTTGTTTATACCCCCGCCGGATATGACCAATCGGGCGAGGCCTATCCGGTGTTGTACTTGCTGCATGGCGGCGGGGAAGACGAGCGGGGATGGTCGCAACAGGGACTGACCGATATCATCATGGACAATCTGATTGCAAGGCAGGAAGCCGTTCCGATGCTTGTCGTCATGTTGGACGGGAACACTAGCGATTTCGATTCCGAACTGTTCAACGATTGCATCCCGTTTGTGGAAAGAAACTTCCGGGTGGAGACAGGAAAGGACAGCCGTGCATTGGCCGGATTGTCCATGGGCGGCATCCAGACACTGAACGCCTGCATCGCCCGTCCGGAGTGTTTTTCCTATATTGGCGTTTTTAGTTCTGGTTGGTGGGCGCAATCACGGCAGGGTATAAGTCAAGACACAGAGAAATATTACGAGAAATTAAAGGCAAACAAGGACGTGTTCAACAAAGGATTCAAGCAATTCTGGTTTTCAATGGGCGGGAAGGAGGACATTGCCTATCGGAATTGCCAAACCATGCTGGAACGTTTCGACGAAATCGGCATTAAATACACCTATTTCGAAATGCCGGGTGGGCACACGTGGCCCGTGTGGCGGGAGAGCCTCTACCGTTTTGCCCCGTTGTTGTTCAGAGGGGAGTAACGGCGGCAGCCTGGAGCTGCTGTGTTTTGAATCGGGTCGCCAAGGAACATTCCGGGACTGTTTGTATTTTGGAGGATTTAACACCGCATGGAAAAATGAATTGAAGAATTTGAGTGGCGCGAAGTTGCTTGCAGGTGAATGTCCGCAGTCAAAGCCGGCAGGAATGAACTGTCCCCCTGCGAGGCAGAGGAGTTTTCCTTCGGAGGGACAAGCTGCGGGAAGCAATGCGTTTTGCCCCAAACGAATATTCGTCTGTTGTTAAATCTGAGCAGTAGAAATATAACGGGGAACGGTTTCATGCTTTCCTGCCGATACGCCGCGACGGATTTGACATTTTGCTATTTGCCCGGGGATTTGACACTTTGTCATTTGAAGGCCCTGAGATTCACTTGTACGGGGCAGGGGGCGGTGGCGGGCGCAAAAAACGCAGGCTCGCGGAACGTGCGGAAATCCAAATGTCGGCAAATAGAGGGCGCAGGCTTTCTTTTTGTCGCGGGTGCGGGATGTTTCCGCGCCGGGATTACCGGGGCACGTAAGCCGGGCGGGGCTTGTGCCGACATATTGACATCGGGGATTTGTCG
>CALUFQ010000104.1 GCA_944319925.1 uncultured Paraprevotella sp. | reverse complement strand
CGCCGAGTTCATGAAGACGGTCGTCGCGCCTTGCAGCGTGTCCACTTGTTCCTGGATGTCCTCGGACAAATAGTTGTCCCACGACATATCAGAAGCTACTAGCGACGCGTTATCATACGTATTGACAAACGTCTCCTGGGCCTTGGGCTGCACGAATACCTGCCCCGCGTTCAGTTGTTCATATAAGACACCCGCATTCTCCAACACCGGCCCGAATGCCAGATAATTCGTAATCACGGTATTGGCATCTGCCTTGAAGATGTCCAATTCGTCAATCACGCTGATAAGGTCTTCCACGGTGCCTTCCTCCAAATATTCGGAAGCCTCTTCTATGATTTCCACGAAGTCTTCAGCCTCGATACCGTAGTTGAACAAGGAATCGCGCAACACCTTGCACTCGTCCAAACGGGTCTGCAAGCGACTGCGGTAGGCATTCAACGCATCCGAACCGACATAGTACAAGCGGAAGTTGTCCGCCGTCCAGTAACGGCCATTGCCTTTAGGATACTTCGTGGGGTCAATGCCATTGGCACCGATGTACAGCTTGCCACCTTCGGTCACAATGATGCCACTGACGGTGGTTGTCGTGCCCTTCTCCGCACAAGCAGCCTCGAACACTGAAAGTTCACGGTTAAAGACAGATGTGGAGAAGTTCACGCTATCCGGCGTGGCATACAGCTGGATGTAGTCGTTCTCGTCCCTTACTTCCGCGTTAAGGTCGTAATCCGAATACGTGGCGGCACGCAATTCATACACACCCGCCGGAAGTTTGATGCCATTCTTGCCACCCACAACGGCTTGGTAATGGGCACGCGCCACGTTGTTGCCGTCATTGGCCGACCAACTGCCGGCACGCAACTCCGTATCCCCGGACAAATCCGCCGTGATGGCCGGAGAGTTATTCTCCCCCCATTGCAGGGAAATCCATCCGTCCACTTTCTGCGCATTCCCGCCAATGATGTTGTCTCCGCCCTTTTGGTAAATGTTCGGGTTTTCGACGAAGGCAGTGAAATCAATCGGGGTGTCCACTGTGGCCTTGGCCAGGAACTCAGGCGTGATGGCCGCGCTGATAACAGAGTCCAAAGCCGCCACATAGGTGGCCACGCTGTCATACACCAACGCTTCGGCATCCAATGCCTTCAGCACTTGCTGGTATTCCGGCGTTTCGGTCAATCCGCCGACCTCGTCGGCCAGCTTTTTGGTTGTTTCCAACGAATAACTCAACCCGGCAAAGCCACGTGCACCTTCGACTGCTGTATTCACATCCGTCGTGGCAGCCTCGGCCTTTTCGCGCAATTCGGCGATGGCCGTTCCCGTTAACACGGAATTAGCTGCGGCAATGGCTTCGTCCAAAGCAGCCTTGGCAGCTGTGGAAAGGACATATTTTCCGCTTTCCGCATCGGCCTTGAAGCTGTTGGCCGAAGCGATGGCACCCGCAAGAGCACCTGCCGCGCCACGTGCCGTGTTGGCCGCGTTGATCAACGCGGTCACTTCCGCGCCGGAAGCCTCGTAACTGCTGCCGGAGTACTGGGCGTATGCCGCCTCAAGTTCAGCAGCCGCAGCGGTCGCACCCAATTCCCTGAACAAGGAAGGCAGGCCCTGCAAACCGTTCATCAAATCCGCATAAGCGTCCTCCGCCGAAGCCTCGCCATAATAAGTCAGGCGGAAGCTGTCGAACACGGCCCAGTCGTTGGGGATGTTCACGCTCTTGCGCACACCGATCCTCAACGTGCCGTCCACCACGATGGCCGACACCGTGTTGCCGCCGAAGCGCCCGTTGGCAAACGCCTGGGCCGCGTCCTTGGCGTTGCCCGGCATCCCGTTGCCGTCATCCACGCCCAGCTGCAACGGCATTTCATTGACACCCGCATAAAGCATGGCGTTCAAGGCCTCCGTCTCGTCGCTGCGGTAGAACCCCGAGCAAGTCAGCTCGTAACGTCCGGGCTTCAATCCCGTCAGTTCCTGATAGACATCAAAACTGTTGGTGTTGGTCGCCTCGGCACAATAAAAAGGATTGCTCCCGCCGGGGGACAACAAGCTTATCGTCCCTCCGGAATGGGTTTCCACCCACTTCGACGGCTGCATGCGCTCGAAGCCCGCGCCCACGATGTAGAACGTGGCATCCACGCCGTTTTCCGCCGTAGCGGCATCCAAGGAGGCCACACGCTGCTTTTGGGACACCAAAATCCATTCGGCGGCATTGGGGTCGCCGCTGTTGTCCAGATTTACCAACGTGCTGCCCTCTCCGCTCCAATAAAGAGTCTTTCCATCCAGCGTGATGGCAAACTCGCTCACCTCGTCATCGGGATTCGGGTCGGTAAAGGTGTATTCGGCCGCATTCCCGTTGTCCACATAGCCATCGGTGCCCAAGCCGCCGTTGCCGCCTTTCCCGCTGTTCATGAGTTTGTACTTCCCGTTGGACACGGCCACCGTAAATTCCAATCCGGGTTGCCCCAGTGAGGCCTGTGTGCCCCAGTTGTTACCGCCCAACAAGAAGTTTCCTCCCTTCGTGTTGTACAGGTAATACGACCCACCGGCTTCAGGCAAAGCCTCGCCGACCCACGGGTTAGTGTTTTCTTGCGCGAACAGCACCGCCCCGCTCATCAGCGAAAACATGACGGCCGTCGCGACACGCTTCCCTTTCAGCCACTGAAAGTTTCTCGTAACTTTTCTTTTCATGTTCATAAGTTTTAAGGTTCACCATTTGTCACCGTCCCCGACCGAACCTATTGGCCGAAGCGGCATTCTTATTATTAGATTCTTTTTGATTTTTGCATTTTGAATTTGCCCGGAAACAGACAATGGGGAAGGACAAAAAGCCCCTCCGCCCCGGTTGGACGCACGGCAACACCACACGAATAAAACATTCCTTTTCTCATGGCATTTCATTTTAAAACAAAAGTAGCTGGAATCCGTATAATGCGATGGGATGAAAAACAACATAAGATGGGACATTTTGTAACATGCCCCACAATTCTTTGATATTCAAAAATGGAAATCTGATAAAAACATCCATATTCCCACATTTGTGGCCCGAAATGTCCGAGATTCACCTGACATGAAAAAGGAGGCCGGAGCCTCGCGCGATTCCGCGCCGGCCCCGGCCTCCCCTTTTCGTCATGGCACGTCTGTTCAATTCCCGGCCACGATAACCTTCTTGCCGCCGACGACATAGATGCCCTTCTTCAGGCCCTTCACCGCATCGGCGCGGCGTAC
>CALUFQ010000103.1 GCA_944319925.1 uncultured Paraprevotella sp. | reverse complement strand
ACCACCGTGCGGGCTTCCACGCCCATGTACCTCCTGGCCCGCGTCATCAAGAGCATGGGCATCAAGATGGTGCTGAGTGGTGAGGGAGCCGACGAAGTCTTCGGGGGCTACCTCTACTTCCACAAGGCGCCGGACGCACGGGCGTTCCACGAAGAAACGGTGCGCAAGCTCTCCAAGCTCCATCTCTACGACTGCCTGCGGGCCAACAAATCGCTCTCGGCCTGGGGCGTGGAAGGACGGGTGCCGTTCCTTGACAAAGAGTTCCTCGACGTGGCCATGCGGCTCAACCCCGCCGTCAAGATGTGCCCGGGCAAGACCATCGAAAAGAAAGTGGTGCGCGACGCTTTCGCGCAACTCTTGCCCGAAAGCGTGGCCTGGCGGCAGAAAGAGCAGTTCAGCGACGGTGTGGGCTACAGTTGGATTGACACGCTGAAAGACATCACCTCCAAGGCCGTCAGCGACGAACAGATGGCACATGCCGCCGAACGCTTCCCCGTCAACCCGCCCATGAACAAGGAAGAATATTACTACCGCAGCATCTTCGAGGAATATTTCCCCAGCGAAAGCGCGGCACGCAGCGTACCCAGTGTGCCCAGCGTGGCCTGCTCCACGGCAGAAGCCCTGGCTTGGGACGCATCCTTCAAAGGCCAGAACGAACCCAGCGGACGAGCCGTGAGCGGAGTACACGAAGAAGCCTACCAACAATGAACCAGACGATGAGAAAAATACCCTTCACCAAAATGCAGGGGGCGGGCAACGATTATATCTATGTCAACACGATTGACCATCCCCTCGCCCGCCCCGAAGCCCTCGCCGTGGCTTGGAGCCGCCCGCACACGGGCATCGGCAGCGACGGCCTGGTATTAATCGGCCATTCGGACAAGGCCGACTTCAGCATGCGCATCTTCAACGCCGACGGCTCGGAAGCCCGGATGTGCGGCAACGCCAGCCGCTGCATCGGCAAATATGTCTATGAACACGGACTGACAGAAAAGACGACCGTCACACTGGACACCCTCTCGGGCATCAAAACACTGCACCTGCACGTGGAGAACGGACGGGTAGCCGCCGTCACCGTGGAAATGGGCACACCTGCGGATCTCCATCCCGTCGCGTTGGACTATGCGGCATGTCCTTCCCGCGAAGGTGTCGCCGTGAATATGGGCAACCCACACCTGGTCGTCTTCGTGGACGATGCCGAAAGCGTGGACTTGCCCGCCATCGGCCCGGTGCTGGAACGTCATCCGCTTTTCCCCGACCGGGTCAACGTGGAGTTTGCCCACATCCTGCCCGACGGGCGCATCCGGATGCGCGTGTGGGAACGCGGCTCGGGCATCACCCAAGCCTGCGGCACGGGAGCTTGCGCCACCGCCGTGGCGGCAGCTTTCACCCACTTGAGCGGGCGGCAGTCGGACATCATCATGGACGGCGGCACACTCTCCATTGAATGGAATGCTGCGGACGGCCAAGTCCACATGACCGGACCGGCGGTGGAAGTCTTCAACGGAGTGATTGAAACCGAAATTTGACAGTACACCTTATTATAATATAGCAACATGGCATTAGTCAACGAACATTACCTCAAACTCCCGGGAAATTACCTTTTCTCGGACATCGCGAAGAAAATAAACGCATTCAAGGTCACCCATCCCGGCAAACGGCTCATCCGCCTGGGCATCGGCGACGTGACCCGCCCCCTGCCTCAGGCTTGCATCGAAGCCATGCACCGCGCCGTGGACGAGATGGCGGACGAAAAGACATTCCACGGCTATGGGCCGGAACAAGGCTACGGCTTCCTCATCGAAGCCATCCTCAAAAACGATTTCGCCCCGCGCGGCATCAACCTCAGTCCGCAAGAAGTGTTCATCAACGACGGCGCGAAAAGCGACACGGGCAACATCGGCGAGATCCTGCGCTGGGACAACAGCATGGGCGTGACCGACCCCATCTATCCGGTGTATATCGACAGCAACGTCATGTGCGGACGGGCCGGCGAATTGAATGCAGACGGAAGGTGGAGCAACGTGACCTACCTCCCCTGCACGGCCGAGAACCATTTCATCCCGCAACTCCCCGACCGCCGCGTGGACATCATCTACCTGTGCTATCCCAACAACCCCACGGGCACGACGCTGACCAAGGAGGAACTGAAAAAATGGGTGGACTACGCATTGGCCAACGACACGCTGATTTTCTTCGACGCGGCCTACGAGGCTTACATCCGCGAGCCGGGCGTACCACATTCCATCTATGAAATCCGGGGAGCGAAACGGTGCGCCATCGAGTTCCGCAGCTTTTCCAAGACGGCCGGATTCACAGGAGTGCGCTGCGGCTACACCGTCGTGCCCAAGGAACTCACGGCAGCCACGCTCGACGGACAGCGCATCCCCCTCAACCCGCTATGGAACCGCCGCCAATGCACCAAGTTCAACGGCACGAGCTACATCACCCAGCGCGGAGCGGAAGCCATCTATTCCCCCGAAGGCAAAGCACAGGTGAGGGCCACCATCGACTATTACATGGAGAACGCCCGCATCATGCGCGAAGGTCTGCAAACCGCAGGCTTCACGGTATATGGCGGCGTGAACGCGCCCTACATCTGGCTGCAAACCCCACAAGGCATGGAGTCCTGGCGTTTCTTCGAACAACTGCTCTACGAAGTGAACGTGGTGGGCACACCGGGCGTGGGCTTCGGCCCCAGCGGCGAAGGCTACCTCCGCCTCACGGCTTTCGGAAAACGCGAAGACTGCGAGGAAGCCATGCGGCGCATCAAGGAGTGGGCATGAGAAACATCCGTAAACGTCCACCTCTGACAAACGGGACGAGAAAATTCCGAAAAAACGGCAACATCCGGCGAAACATGGTAGCCATGTTTCGCCGGATGTTGCCGTTAAACCTCACGACATGAACCTTCTATCCTGTATAGGAGGTGCCGCATTCCTGCCGCACAATCGCAAGATAGGTCACAGACATGCGCAATAGTGCGAATGTGAGGGTATAGCAAAATAAACTCCTCCGCCTTGTAGGGGAGCAGTTGCTTCTCGCAGGTTTTGCTACACCCTCCGCATCCGGTTTTCTTGCCCCGTCATGGGAACTGTCCACCCGCGCCCTGTGCGCGGACGGCCTTTTCCAAAACAAATGAATGCCGTTTTTCCGCCGTGCGGGGGCGTTACGCCATCCTGCAGGACAAACAAAGCGGCATCCGGTGGACATGCCCTTCGCACGCCACCGGATGCCGCCCGCATGATGCACACGTTTATCACCTATGCCTTCAGCTTCACCAC
>CALUFQ010000102.1 GCA_944319925.1 uncultured Paraprevotella sp. | reverse complement strand
GCATGCGTCATAATATCCCCATTAGTGCGACGTTCAGCCTTTTCAACTATATCAACATCACGCCGCAGTTCAACTTTACCGACCGCATGTACACCCACAAAGTCATGCGCCATTGGGACGAGGAGCGGCAGCGCGAGGTGAACGACACGATATGGGGATTCCAGAACGTGTATAATTACGATATGAGCGTGTCGGCCACTACGAAATTGTATGGCTTTTACACTCCGTTGTTCGGAAAGAAAATCCAAACCATCCGTCACGTCTTCACGCCGACGGTGAGCTTCAATTACGCGCCAGACTTTGGTGCGAGCCGTTTCGGGTATTACACTTCCTACGTGCGGACGGATGAGAACGGCGAAGTGTCCACGGTGAACTACTCGCCTTATAGCGGCAGCCTTTACGGGGTGCCGGGGCAAGGCAAGACTGGAAGCGTCACCATGGATATTTCCAACAATATCGAGATGAAGGTGCGCACGAAAGACGACTCCTTAAAGAAGGTAAGCCTCATAGACGAGTTGGGGGCCAGCCTGAGCTATAACATGGCGGCGAAACGCCAGCCCTGGAGCGACTTGTCCATGCGGGTGCGCATCAAGACCCCTTGGAACTACACTTTCAGCATGAATGCCGTGTTTGCCACCTATGCTTACGAATTTGATGAAAACGGGCGGGTGCGCGAAGGCGACCGCACGGAATGGTCTTACGGTCGTTTCGGCCGGTTCCAAGGCATGTCGCAAAACCTTTCCTATACGTTTAACAACGACACGTTCCGAAAACTTTTCGGTTGGGGGAAAGGCAGCACGGAAGAAGTGGAGAAAACGGATGGAGAAGACACGGAAGAAGAGGTGGGTGACACCAACGTGGATCCCGACCGCAAGAACGCGGAGCGGGCGGGTGCGCAGAAAGAGCCGGAAAAAGCTGAGGTCGATGAGGACGGTTACTTGAAGTTCAGCCTGCCGTGGTCGTTCACGGTCTCTTACGGCGTGACCATGTCGGAAAACACGAGCGGGCGCATCAACATCAAGAAGATGCGTTATCCTTACCGTCTGACCCATACCCTGAACTTCTCGGGTAACATCCGCATTTCAGATGGATGGAACCTGACTTACTCTTCTGGTTACGATTTCAATTACCATCGTTTGTCGATGACCACGGCATCCGTCTCGCGCGACTTGCATTGTTTTTCCATGACGGCCAGCGTGGTGCTGAGCCCTTACACTTCTTACAATTTCACGTTTTCAGCCAATGCTTCCGAGCTGGCGGACGTGCTGAAATGGAAGAAACAGAGCAGCTATAGTTCGAACATTGAATGGTATTGATTACGTGGGGCGCGCCTTCTGTTCGTATAAGAGGATAGACTAATCATTATACAGATAAATTTATGGGAAGAATGTTGTTGACCGCTGCGGTCTCATGCCTGTGCTTGTGCATGCCTGTGATGTCTTTTGCCCGCCCGGCAGGCGAAGCTGCATCCGTGCCCCATCCCCGTATTGTCACTACCCCGTCTCAGAAGGCTGCCACGTTGAAGCTGATAGAGGAAAATGCGTGGGCGGGGAAAGTATTGGAGGCGTTGAAGGTGAATGTGGACGGTTACGCGGATAAGGGGGAGGATTATCTCAGCTCGCGGCTTTATATGAATTGGAAGACACAAGCCAAGGAGGTATATATTCGGGGGGAATGGTTCAGTAATACGGGTGACGGACGTGCTCCGGCTCCCACCGTGATGTTCAGCGGCGCACGTTCCAGTGCCACCGGTTATGCCCGGCCGCCTATCAGCGAGCGTCTGCCTTATGCCGACGAGACGAAAGGGGTGTATATGAAAAACCGGAATTTGCCGGGGCAGCCGTTGGAGTGGGTGAGGCCGGACAAAGTGGGCACCCAAATCGAGAGCGGGAACGTGGACATCATGCGTTGTGCCCGCGACGCGGCCTACCTGTGGTGGCTGACGGGGGAGGAAAAGTACGGGCGCATGGCTGCGCGTGTGCTGGACACTTACCTGCAGGGCATTTATTACCGCGACGTGCCGGTGGACTTGAACCATGGCCATCAGCAGACGTTGGTGGGCATGACCTCGTTCGAAGTGATTCATGAGGACATCGTGCCTGTCTTGTGCGAGTGTTATGACTTCCTCTATGATTACATGGCCGCGCATTACGCCGACCGCATGCCGCTTTATGCGGATGCTTTAAAAAAGATGGCCGACGTGATTATCCGCAATGGTGTGCCGCACAACAATTGGAACATCATCCAAGCCCGTTTCGTGTTTTCGATTGCATTGGTGTTGGACGAGGATACGGCGTATGAAGACGGCAAGGGGAGAAACCATTACATAGATGTGGTGGCCAACGACAGCACTTTGCGCCAATGGGGCTTGAAAACCTTGGCGGATTATGGGTTTGACGAAGGCACTGGCATTTGGAACGAATGTGCCGGTTACAGTTGCAACGTGGTGCATGATTACACCGATTTCGTCATGTTGTTCGATAAATACCTGGGACGCGACTTGGCGAAGGAGCTTCCCATTATTGAACGGGCGGTGGCCGCCACGCCGCAGTATTGTTTCCCGAACCGCAAAATCGTGGGATTTGGCGACACGCATCCCTGGTTTTTGCGCACGAGTTATTTTGCCAATATGGTCAAGAACGCCCAACGTTACGGGAAGCGCGGGCAGGAAGAAAAGTTCACGGCCATGTTGCGGTGTTTCGAACCGGAATTTACTACCGTACAGGGGCAACCGAAGACGGACGGCAACCTGATGAATTTGTATCCCCAAGAAAGCCTTATGTTGGACACGACAATCGCGCCCGGGCGCATTGAAGCCTACGTCAGCCCGACATTTTATGTGCCCAAGGTCAGTTGGCTGGTGCAACGCAACGGGATGGATCCGGCACATAGCCTGATGTATTCCTTGAACGCGAGCGAGGGCAACCATCAGCATGCCAACGGACTTTCCGTGGAGTTCTACGGGAAAGGCCTGACGCTCGGGCCGGACGCGGGCATCGGGAAGTCGCTCTATTCCGGGCTGGACTATTTGGAATATTACAGTCAGTTTCCCAGCCACAACACTGTCTGTGTGGACGGCATTTCGTCGTATCCCGTGATGAAGAGCAACCATTCATTCAAACTCTTGCACTGTTATCCGGCTCCGTCCAATGCGGATGAGCGTAATTTGTTGTCATCGGATTATTTCAGGGGCATAAGCTACAGTGAGGCTTATTTCCGCGAGCCGGAGTCGCAGTCCGACCAGACCCGCCTGTTGGGCATCGTGGACACGGACGGCGGGAATGGTTATTACGTGGACATTTTCCGCAGCCGGAAATGCGAGGGGGGCGACAAGATGCACGATTATTTTTACCACAACTTGGGACAAGAGATGGAGGTGACGGCAGCAGACGGGTCGCCGTTGGACTTTGCCCCCACGGAGGAACTAAGTTTTGCCGGCGCACACTTGTATGCTTATTCCTATATATATGACCAGCAGGTGGTGGAAACCGACGAGGACGTGCGTGTGGATTTCACGGTGAAACCAGAACAGGGAGAGGAAGAAGTCCGGATGACGATGTGGCAGCAAGGCATGCCTGGCCGCAAGATATTTCGTGCCCTGAGTCCGGAGACCGAAGGGTTAAGCCGGGACAACACGATGCCTTACACCATAAAGGGTGCTCCGACGTTGACTTACGTGGCACGTCAGGGAGGGGAGGCTTGGACACGTCCGTTCGTGTCTGTATTCGAACCTTCTGTGGCATCCGAAGGCAACCGCATCGACAAGGTGGCCTTCTTCACTCCGGAATGTGCGACACGGGATGCCGTGGGAATCCGGGTGACGCTCAAAGGCGGGGAGGAAGATATTGTGCTTTCTTCGGCCGACAGCCGGAAGGAAGTCAGACACGAGGATATGGTTTCCCGCGCCACATACGTTTGCCTGCGCCATGAGGGCGGAAAGCTGGTTCGGATGTTGATGGGCAATGGAACTGGTTTCAAAGCCGATGGAGTGGAAATCCGGGCACAGGAAGGCGCAGACGTGTCTTTGCAGTGGCAGGACGGTGGTTGGTATTATACGGCCAGCCGGCCTTGTGTCATCCAAATCGCTGGGAAAAGCCGGAAGGTGAAGGCGGCAAGTGAACCTTGCTTGTTGTGAAAAGGCTGTAGTACTAAATTGGCCAAACAGGCATATTTTCTGAGCAGTAGAAATCTTGTTGCTCTATTTGCAAGGACTTACGGCAAGCACTGGTTTATGCATGAATAGGGATTTTTTTGCGCAGTAGAAATTCAATGGGGAAAAACATTTTCATGCTTGCCCGCTGATATGTTGCGCCGGATTTCTGAATCCGGCGTAATTGGGGTGTGGATTTCCGAATCCGCAAGCCCGCAAGGGGGAACTGTTCCTAATTTTGGGGATTTAACAACTGACGAATATTCCTTTATAATCAAATGCCCTGCTTCTCGTCCCTTGCCCGTCCGGAGAAAAAACTCTTCCGCCTTGG
>CALUFQ010000101.1 GCA_944319925.1 uncultured Paraprevotella sp. | reverse complement strand
GTGTGCGCGAATGGAAATGGGAGCGCAGCACCGACGGGGAGAGCTGGAGTTCCCTGAACAACACCACCAACATGTTGACGGTGAACGTGACGAACAACTATTCCTACCGCCTGACGCTGGTTCACAAGTCGGGGGCAAGCTTCTCCCAGGTGTTCCGCGTGGAGATTGCCGAGATTGACCCCTGCATCCTTTACGACACAGATCGTGTGCTTGAGGGCTTGAGCCTTGTGCAGCCCCTAGGGGCCTCGGTGAGCCTGTATGCCGAGCCGAACTCCATATTGAGCCAATCGGTGAACTCGACGCGCATCTATAAGTGGGTTGTGGAAGGCGACACGGTGCAGGCGGACACGCTGACCTACCATTTGGGCAGCACGGGTATGAAGGTGGCCGACCTGTCAGACACGCTGACGGTGTCCTCCCTGGACACTTGCCTGTCGTGCACGTTGCATTTCAAGCGCATCGCCTCCAACGGCGCGGAGGCCGGCACGGTTTACCACTACGACATCTCGGTATATGAGGAGAACACGCTGGAGCCCTTGACGACGGACAGCTTCTACATCCAGGACGCGTCGGGCTCGGGCTATCTGCGCAACACGGACGGTCGGTTCGTGGAATACGACGAGACGAATGATTTGAACTACCTGTGGCAAATCCGCCGCCTTCCTTCCAGCTACGGCAACCGTTACATGCTCATCAGCCGCGCCAACAGCCGCCAGCACCTGGACGAGAACGGCGCGTTGACGACGGCGACGGACTACTCGAAGCATTCGTTCAACCTGTGGCACAAGTACAGCGACGAGGACTTGTACGCCGTGCAGCGTCCCACGGGCGGTTTGCTGGCCGTCAGCGACTCCAAGCTCGCGGTGGTGGGCGAGCCCTGCACGGGCTTCCCGTTCCGCCTGGTGCGGAAGTCGTCCGGGGGCGGCGAGACCTCCGTGGAGGCGATATCCGGTGATTTCGCGCCGTGTGCGCCTTTGCGTTGCGGGCGCGTTCCCGGCGGCATTTCGGTGACATTGCCCGAGGAAGGCCGTGTGTATGTCTATGACGTGACGGGCCGCCTGTGGAAGGACGTGCGCCTGTCTGCGGGTGCGCATGTGCTGCCGTTGGCCGGAGCACCGGGTCTCTGCATCGTGCGCTACGTGTCCGTTTCGGGACAGGTGCAGAGTGCAAAAATCAAGTGAGGAAGAAAGAAGAACATGAATAATCCCCCCCGCAGTCAACAGGTTCGACTGCGGGGGCGGGAACAATCAAAGAACCTTAAACATACGAACATGAAAAGAAAAGTTACGAGAAGTTTCCTGGGAATGGACAGGAAGCGTGTGTCGGTGGCAGTGATGTGTTCTTTGCTGGGAGGGGCTTCGCTCTTCGCCCAAAATTGGGTGGACGTGACAGGCACTTACCTGCAGAACGCGGACTTGTCAGCCGGGAACGTGGGTTGGACATCGGGTACAATCACCCCGAACGTACAAACAAATCGGGTGATTCCGCTTTGTGAAGTGTATCAGGCGAACGGGTCCGTGGCCCAAAAGGTCATGGGGCTGGCGTCGGGAACTTACAAACTGACCGTGCAGGGCTTCAACCGTCCCGCCGAGAACGACGGTGGCGCGGCATACGAGGCCGGCACGGAGGTGACCAGTGCCAAGTTGTTTGCCGGAGATGATTCCGTGCTGATGAAGTCCCTGTACAGCGAAACGCCGGATGCGACATTGCCGAACACCACGAACGGCTGGCCGGAATCGTGGGACGGATCTGCTGCTTTTTTCACGACGTATCCGGAAAGCTATCTGAACGAATTGGTATTCACCGTGCCCGACGGCACGTCGGAAATGCTGATGGGCATTGTTACGATGAACGTCAACACCGCCCGGCGCTGGACCATGTTCACCGATTTCAAGTTGTATTATGACGGGGAATCGTATGACGTGTTTGTCATGAACGTGCAGAGCCTGATTCCTGTGCGTGATTCGTTGAACACGTTGGGCGTGACCGCCGCCGCGCAACTGACCGCTGTGTTGGAGAAATATGCGGACTATGATTCGGACACTCCGGAAGAAGACTTGAAAAAGGCATATACCGAGGTGGACAGTATGAGGAGTCTCGGGCAAAGTATTTTCCCCAATGCTTCTTCGATGAAGGATGTCATTGCGCGGGCGAACGACTTGCTGGGCAAGTTGGACGACGGGACATACAGCGTGGTGGAAGAGGTGAAGGCCGGGCTCCGGGAGGCCATTGCTGCGGCGCAGGCTATCATGGAACTTCCCGATTTGGGCGAGGTGGCCGAAGCTTTGCCCGCCGGCATCACGGCTTTGGAAGAGACCATATCCGGTGTCAACGGGGTAATCGGCCTGAGCTATTCGTTGTCGGCCTCCAAGAACTTGGCCGACGAGGTCGGCGGATTGGCGGAAACGCCCGAATACCAGCAAGTGCTGGCGGACATGCAGGCAGCGGAACTGTTGTATGACAGTGTGGCGAAGCATGTGGCGGCTTTGGATTCCGCCATCAGCGCGGCCATCACGCCGGAGTTCCTGGCCAAGGCCACGGCGGACAACCCGATTGACTTCACTGCCTTCATCGAGAACCCGAACATTTACCAGACGGGTGACCCCGACCACATCATTTTCCAAAATAAGCAGGATCGTCCGAACGTGGTGGACGGCTGGACTGTCCTGCAGTGGGGGGAAGGCAACTTCCCGAACGTGACGGCGGATTTTTCCGGTGACTCGGAACTGTATGCCGGCTCTTGGTCGGCGAATGACGCGAACAATGTGTCGCGCGCTCATTACCAAGCTGTTGTGGGTGGAAAGAATGGCATTAAATTGCCAATGGGTGTGTATGAACTGCGTGCCGCCACGTATGCGGATGACGACCCCAAGGCTGCGACCAAGGGAGATTACATCCATTTGTATGCCACACCGGACAGCGTGAACTTCTCCGCGACGTTCTTTAACAAGGAGCTCGACGTGTTCGAGGCAGCTTGCGTGGAAATGGGGACGACCACCACGGTCAGCGGCATCATCGTGGGCGAGGATGGCAAACTGTACATTGGTGCCAAGGGTGCCGACCTCACGAAGTATCCGAGAGGCAACGGACGGTATTGGACGGCGGACAACTTCCGCTTGTACTATGTCGGTTCGGACGCGTTGAATGCCTACCGCAGCCGCCTGCAAGGGCGTTTGGATGAGTGCGAGGTGCTGCACGACTTTTTGTTCAATTACGGCATTGAGGACGAGGACTTCGTGGAAATCATAGGAGAGGCTTCCGAATATTTGGAGGAAGGTTCTGTGGAAGACCTTATCAGCGTGATTGACGAATTGGACATCTTCATCGCTGATGCCAATACCGTGATTACGAATTATCTGGCGTTGGGACCGGCATTGGAGAGCGCGGGCATCTTGTATTCCCAGCTGAGCGCGGGTCAGGTATTCGTGCAGCCCAAGGCGCAAGAGACGTTTGTCAATACGTATGAGAGCGCGTCGCTAGAAGCTTCTGATATGTCGTGGAACAACTATTTGTCCGAGGACATCCAGGAACAAGTGGACACGCTGCAAGGCGCGACGACCGTCTTCATGAACTCGGCGGCCATCTGCTACCCGATGGGTACGGCGAAAATCCTGGCCGACCAGATTGGCGGATTGGACCAGACGGGTGAATACCAGGAAATCATGCGCCTGCTGGGTGAGGACAACCTGATTCAGTTGGATGTGGACATGGCCGTACAGGGCCTGCAAGGTGTCTGCCTGGATGCCATGACCCCCGAGGTGCTGGCCAAGGCCACGGTGGAGAACCCGTTCAACATGACGACCTTCATTGTGAACCCGAACATTTACCAGGATGCGGTGGATGCGGATGGTAATCCCATTGGCACGTCGGTGAACGGCTGGATTTGCGAGACGAACGCGGACGGCACGAGCCGCACGGGCGCCACTTCCGGCGACACGTGGCTGTGGTGCTACAGCTGGTCGAGCAACGATTCCCACAACATTTCCTCGGCGACGAACTACCGCCAGGTGGTGGGCACACAGGCTAATCTCCTTGAAGAGGGCAAGTATGTCCTGCCGACAGGCGCTTACCGTGTGGAAGCCGCCACGCGTGGAGCTAACCTCCTGTCGCTGTATGCCCAGACGAACAGCGTGGAGATTTCTACCGTAACCAGTTCGTTGGAAGAGGACAGCCTGGTTTACACCTATACCGAAATTGAGAGTGCTGACTCCGCGTTCAATGGCGACGTGGATGTTTGGGACGAGGCACAGTCCCTGTTGGGCACGACGACGGCTGTTCCCGAAATCTACGTGGACAACGGCGCGGTGACCATCGGTGTGCGCGGCGAGGGTCGCGTAGGCGGTAACGGGCAGAGCTGGCAGGCCGACAACTTCCGCCTCTACTATGTGGGCACGAAACGTGGCAGCGGCACCGGCATTGACGGCACGATTGCTGACAAGACGGCCGGCGTGGAAGCCGAAATCGTGGATGTATATGACCTGACGGGCGTATGCTTGCGCAAGCAGGTACGCCGCGCCGATGCGGTGAAGGGCCTGAAGAAGGGCATCTATGTCGTCGGCGGCAAGAAGGTTATCGTGGCCGG
>CALUFQ010000100.1 GCA_944319925.1 uncultured Paraprevotella sp. | reverse complement strand
CGATGGATCTCAAATCTGTCGCAGCATATCAGAGGGGTAGCATGAAACCGTTTCCCCACTGAATTTCTACTGACCCAAAACTCCTCCGCCTCGCAGGGGAGGTGTGCTTAGTGATTACACAAAAAAGCACTGCGGATGTACCCGGTTTGCCGGGTACATCCGCAGTGCGAACCTTATCCTTCCTCAAAACAGGCTCAACGCAAACGGTTGAGCGAACGAATCATCAACTCGTCCTTCATAATGTTGCGGAAAGCCAAATAATCCAGAATCAACGCCACCGCCGGGAAGGCCATCGTCCAGTTCAATGTGAAATCTGCCGCATAGCGCGACTTAAAGACATAGACAAAAATGCCGAACACGGCATAGTAGCCTATCAGGAGCAAGCCACAGAACACAGACAGGCGCACCTGCACCATGCGCCGCTTGAACAAAAAGATGGCAACAAACGCCGACACCGCCGACACTAGCAACAAGGCAAACATCGCCCACGGGGCAAACACCCGCGAACCATCGGCCATCGTCAGCCACAAATTGTAGAAATCCGCCACCCCGATGCCTTCCTGGTGGAAATGGCCCACCGGCATGCACAGGCACACCACGGCACAGACGGCCACCAGCAAGAGATAGACAGACTGTATTCGCTGAATCATGCCCGGCCGCAGATTATCCCAGTTCCACAATATCCTTTTCCTTCACCGGGTTGCGGAAATAAACCTTCCCCTCGATGAACTCCTGCGTGGCAATCAAAGTCGGTTTAGGAAGTTTCTCGTAGAAACGCGAAATCTCTATCTGTTCGCGGTTCTCGAAAACTTCGTCCAAATTGTCACTTACAGAGGCGAATTCCTGCAACTTCTTGGACAACTCGTTCTTGATGTCCATGGAAATCTGGTTGGCACGCTTGCCAATGATGGCCACGCTCTCATAGATGTTACCGGTTTCGTCACACAGTTCCATGATGTCACGCGTCACTGTGTTCGTAGGTGCATTTGTTTTTTTATAATCCATAATAATATAACTGATTTTTACGGTGATTTTTCCTTCCTTCTCTTACGACTTCCTGTTCACGACCCTTTCCGAATAAGCAAAAATCTGCTGCGCGTCTTTCAGATAACGCGATTCCGGATATTCGTTCACGAAGCCGTAATATTCGTCAATGGTGTCACGGAAACGTTCCATGCGCTTGGCTTCCACGCTCTGTTGCGCCAACTTGAACTTGGCCCGCAGGATCATAATGGAAAAATCCTCGCGCCGCTGAGGGCTGGCATACGGGAAATCCAGCAAGGCGTTGCGGGCGGTGACGATGCAGGCCTCATAGTTGCTGCCGCCGTATGCGCAGTTCAACATGTACGAGCCAAGGTCGAAATACAACTGCGCGGCTTGGTACTCCTTCTCCACCATCTTGTCCTGCAACGCGAAAATCATTTCCTGCGTCCGTTCTTTCAACGCGGTGTAAGGGTAATAATCCAGGAACTCCTGGAACTCTTGCACGGCCGCCGTCGTGTTGCTTTGGTCCAACCGCGTGTCCGGCACACTTTCAAACAATGAGCGCCCGGCATAGAAACGGGCATATTCCACGTATTTCCCCTTGGGGTAGGATTGGTAATACTTTTTAAAATAGGTATAGGCCACATCATAATTCCCGCTGCAGAACTCGGACATCCCCAGCATGTAAAGAGACTCCTCGGCACGCATCGTGCCTTTCATCATCGTCACCAGGCTGGCCAGAAGATTGGCCGCACGGGAGTATTGCCCTTTTACAAAATATTCTTTCGCAGCCTCGTACTTATAATCATAATCCGCCGTCTTCAACACATTATTGTACTCGTTGCACGAAACCAGCAACAGCACCGCCATCGACAGCAACAACAAAATTCGTCTCATATTGCAGCAATTGAACTGCAAAATTATGGAAAAGCGGCGACTTCTGCAAAGGATGCGCGTTTTTAAATGCAAAAAAGGCATTGAAAACCTGATTTTATGGATAAAATCTCTATTTTTGCAAACCAAAAGGAACACTTATTTGCCTATTCACCATGCCGAAATTCGAACTGACAGCAGACTATGTCCCCACGGGAGACCAACCCGAAGCCATCGAGCAACTGGCCAATGGCGTGTTGCAAGGGCTGCCGGCACAAACCTTGCTGGGTGTCACCGGCTCGGGCAAGACCTTCACCATCGCTAACGTCATCAACCGGGTGAACAAGCCTACGCTTATCCTCAGCCACAACAAGACGCTGGCAGCCCAGCTTTATGGAGAGTTCAAAAGTTTTTTCCCGAACAACGCCGTGGAATACTATGTGTCCTACTATGACTACTACCAGCCCGAAGCCTACATCCCTTCCACAGATACTTATATAGAAAAAGACTTGGCCATCAACGATGAAATCGACAAGCTACGCCTGGCCGCCACCTCCGCGCTGTTGTCCGGACGCAAGGATGTCATCGTGGTGTCATCGGTAAGCTGCATCTATGGCATGGGAAACCCCGCCGCATTCTATGACAACGTCATCGAACTGAAACGGGGGAATATCATGGACCGCAACGTCTTGCTGCGCCGCCTCGTGGACAGCCTCTACACACGCAACGACCTGAACCTGGAACGCGGCTGCTTCAGGGTCAAGGGCGACACGGTGGACATCTATTTGGCTTATTCCGACAACCTGCTGCGCGTGACGTTTTGGGACGACGAAATCGACGCCATCGAGGAAATTGACCCCGTGAGCTGCATGCGGCTGGGCTGTTTCGAAGAATACCGCATCTATCCGGCCAACCTTTTCATGACCACCAAAGAAAGCACCCAAAGGGCCATCCGCCAAATTGAGGACGACCTGCACAAACAAGTGCAATATTTCGAAGAAATAGGGAAGCCTTACGAAGCCAAGCGGCTCTACGAACGGGTCACGTATGACATGGAAATGATACGCGAGCTGGGGCACTGCAGCGGCATCGAGAACTACTCCCGATACTTCGACGGGCGCGAGGCCGGCACACGGCCCTATTGCCTGCTTGATTTTTTCCCGGAAGACTACCTCATGGTCATCGACGAAAGCCACGTGACCGTCCCGCAAATCAACGCCATGTATGGCGGCGACCGCGCACGAAAAAAGAACCTAGTGGAGTATGGGTTCCGCCTGCCTGCGGCCATGGACAACCGCCCCCTGAAGTTCGAGGAATTCCAGCAAATGGCCAAACAAGTCATTTATGTGTCCGCCACCCCGGCCGACTATGAACTGCAACAAAGCGAAGGCATCGTAGTGGAACAAGTCATCCGCCCCACCGGATTGCTTGACCCGGCCATCGAAGTCCGCCCCAGCCTGAACCAAGTGGACGACTTGATGGAAGAAATCCAGCAACGCGTCGAAAAAGACGAGCGGATACTAGTCACCACCCTCACCAAACGCATGGCGGAAGAACTCACGGACTATCTCCTGAGGCATGACATCCGCACGAATTACATCCACAGCGACGTGGACACGCTCGAACGGGTGCAAATCATGGACGACCTGCGGGCCGGCCGTTTTGACGTGCTGGTGGGTGTCAACCTGCTGCGCGAAGGGCTTGACCTGCCGGAAGTGTCTTTAGTAGCCATTCTGGACGCCGACAAAGAAGGCTTCCTGCGTTCCCACCGCTCGCTGACACAAACCGTAGGCCGTGCGGCACGCAACGTGCATGGCAAAGCCATCATGTATGCCGACCATATTACGGAAAGCATGCAAAAGACCATCGACGAAACCAACCGACGAAGAGAAAAACAACTCCGCTACAACGAAGAACACGGCATCACTCCCCGACAAATCAAGAAAGGACGGAAGATGACCGACCTTATCAACGCCAATGCAGAAGCACACACGGAAAGCCGCGCCTACGTGGAACCAGAAGAAAGGACGGTGGCTGCCGACCCCGTCATGGAATACATGACCCGCGACCAATTGGAAAAGAGCATCGCCCGCACCCGCAAGCTCATGCAAGAGGCAGCCAAGAAACTGGACTTCATCGAAGCCGCGCAATACCGTGATGAAATGTTACGCATGGAAAATCTGCTGAAAAACAAAACTTGAAATCCCCACATCCGCAGCCTCCACAAGATAAAAAGCCACGCACCTGCCCAAAAAGCAAAAATTGTCCATATACACAATCGATTATTTATGAGCAAATTACAATACTCATCCAAAAATAAATCTCAGAAAAACAAAAAAAAGTCCATCAAAAATTTGCAGATTGAGAAAAAGTGCGTACCTTTGCAACCGCAAACGAGAAACAACGGCTCGGGAAAACAAAAGCCAAGCAAAAGTTTCAAGGAAGCAAAAGAGGGCGCTTAGCTCAGCTGGTTCAGAGCGTCTGCCTTACAAGCAGAGGGTCGGGGGTTCGAATCCCTCAGCGCCCACACCTCTTCAGGCTCCTTAGCTCAACTGAATAGAGCATCTGACTACGGATCAGAAGGTTACAGGTTTGAATCCTGTAGGAGTCACAAAGAGCGGGTGGATACCAGAGTGGCCAAATGGGGCAGACTGTAAATCTGCTGGCTTACGCCTTCGGTGGTTCGAATCCATCTCCACCCACTTCCCGAATTCCCACGCGGAAATAGCTCAGTTGGTAGAGCACGACCTTGCCAAGGTCGGGGTCGCGAGTTCGAGTCTCGTTTTCCGCTCTCGGGGTGCGTTAGTTCAGCTGGTTAGAATACATGCCTGTCACGCATGGGGTCACGGGTTCGAGTCCCGTACGCACCGC
>CALUFQ010000099.1 GCA_944319925.1 uncultured Paraprevotella sp. | reverse complement strand
ACAAGCCCCGCCCGGCTTACGTGCCCCGGTAATCCCGGCGCGGAAACAGCCCGCACCCGCGACAAAAAGAAAGCCTGTGCCCTCTATTTGCCGACATTGGGATTTCCGTATGTTCCGCGAGCCTGCGTTTTTTGCGCCCGCCCCCGCCCCCTGCCCCGTACAAGTGAATCTCAGGGGCCTTCAAATGACAAAGTGTCAAATCCCCCGGCAAATAGCAAAATGTCAAATCCGTCGCAGCGTATCGGCATGGAAGCATGAAACCGTTCCCCGTTATATTTCTACTGCTCCACGTGGTTCGATACGGTTTTGCCCCTCCTTGAACGGGACAGGCACAGACCCGGGAAGGAAACATGAAGGGTAACGTGGCTGCTATTCCTACTTTCGGAACGCCATGCCTCTGTTTATTTATGAAACTTTTAATGTTGTGGTGTTGCCCTGAATAGAAATATGTAGTACCTTTGTGTCGTTCTAAAAAAGGACAGATTCACTTAAATATATAAGGTTATGGAATTTCTGACGAATGAAAAACTGGTGATTGTCGGCGCGGCCGGCATGATTGGTTCCAACATGGCGCAGACAGCCTTGATGATGGGCCTGACTTCAAATTTGTGCCTGTATGACGTGTTCTCGCCCGAAGGTGTGGCCGAGGAGATGCGCCAAAGCGGTTTCGATCATGTGAACATCACGGCCACAACCGATGTGGCCGAAGCTTTCAAAGATGCCAAGTATATCATCTCTTCCGGTGGCGCGCCCCGCAAGGCAGGTATGACCCGCGAAGACCTGTTGAAGGGTAACTGCGAAATCGCCGAGCAGCTGGGCAAGAACATTAAGACTTACTGCCCGGACGTGAAGCATGTGGTGATTATCTTCAATCCGGCTGACCTGACGGGTTTGGTTACGTTGCTGTATTCCGGCCTGAAGCCTTCGCAGGTGACCACTTTGGCCGCTCTTGACTCTACCCGTTTGCAGAGCGCGTTGGCCAAGAAGTTCGGCGTGGAGCAGTGCAAGGTGACCGGTTGTGCCACCTACGGCGGGCACGGCGAGCAGATGGCGGTCTTCGGTTCCGCAGTGAAGATTGACGGCAAGCCGTTGAACGACCTGATTGGCACGCCTGCATTCACGAACGAGGAATGGGAGCAGATGAAGGTGGACGTGACGAAGGGCGGTGCGAAGATTATCGAGTTGCGTGGACGTTCCTCTTTCCAAAGCCCGGCTTACCTCTCCGTGGAGATGATTCGTGCGGCTATGGGCGGCGAAGCTTTCCGTTGGCCGGCAGGTACTTACGTGAAGAACGGCAAGTACAACCATATCATGATGGCCATGAACACGACCATTGACGCGACGGGATGCCACTATACCATGCCCGAAGGCACTGCCGACGAGTTGGCCAAATTGGATGCCAGCTACGAGCACCTTTGCAAGATGCGCGACGAGTTGGTAGAGCTGAACATCACTCCGGCTATCTCTGAATGGAGTAAAATCAATCCGAACCTTTAAGGGAGGATTATTGATAATGATTTGGAAAGATGCGCGTTCTGTGGGGAACGCGCATCTTTTTTATCCCAAAAACGCAAAAAAGATAGTTTTCTTTGTCTGTTCAAAAAACATTGATTAATTTTGCACCGCATTTTGCAAAACAACAATTAAATATTATCACTAAAAAGACAAGAACATGATTGTAGTACCTGTGAAAGAAGGCGAGAACATTGAAAGAGCGCTGAAGAAGTTTAAAAGAAAATTTGAAAAAACTGGTGTCATGAAAGAGTTGCGTCGCAGACAACAGTATGACAAACCTTCAGTTATCAAGCGTCTGGCCAAGGAACATGCGGTTTATGTCCAGAAAATGCAACGGATGGAAGAATAATTTGGCTGTTTTCCTTTGAACTTTGAATTTTATTTCCTATATTCGTTGCCATAAAAAGCAGCGAGGATGTGGACGGATGATTTCTTAAGGTATTTGGCATATGAGCGGAATTATTCCGTTCGTACAGTCGGTGAATACCGGGATGACCTCAATGCGTTCGAGGCATTTTATAGAGAAATCGATGCCACGCTTTCTTGGAAGGAGATAGACGAGGACATCGTGCGCGACTGGCTGGTTTCCATGATGGAGGCGGGTCGGGCGGCGACTACCGTCAGCCGTAGGTTGAGCGCCTTGCGTACGTTTTATAAATTCCTTCTGAAACGCGGATGGGTGGATGCCGATCCGGTGAGGGATGTCCAAAGTCCCAAGAAAGGGAAGCCATTGCCGGTGTTCGTGAAAGAAAGCGAGATGGACCGTCTGTTGGACGGTGCGTTTTTCGGGAATGACTTCCAAGGCAAGAGAGACAAGCTGATTTTGGAGATGTTTTATGTGACCGGCATTCGCCTTTCCGAATTGACGGGGATGGATGTCCATGACGTGGACACTTCGGGGCGGGTGCTGAAAGTGACAGGAAAACGCAACAAACAGCGTATTGTCCCCTTCGGCAATGAACTGCAGTCGCTTTTGGAGGCGTATTCTGCCGCGCGAAAGGCGGAAGATGTGGGAGAGGGCGGCGCGATGTTTGTGGACGAAAGGGGGAAAAGGTTGACTAATGCGCGGGTGCGCCGGATTGTCCAAAACTATTTGGGGCAAGTGACGACGCTGAAGAAGAAGAGTCCCCACGTGTTGCGCCATACGTTTGCCACCTCAATGCTGAATCATCATGCAGATTTGGAAACTTTGAAAGAGTTGTTAGGGCATGAGAGTGTCTCCACGACGGAGATTTATACCCACACGACTTTTGAGGAGCTAAAAAAGATGTATAACCAAGCTCATCCTAGAGCTTAAAAATGGCGAGATTATGGACATAAGGATTCAGGCAATTCATTTTGATGCCACTCAGAAACTCCAAGAGTTTATTGAGAAAAAAGTAACGAAGTTCGGGAAGTTCAGTGACGAAATAAGAAAGGTCGAGGTGTCATTGAAAGTCGTGAAACCCGAAACCTCCATGAACAAGGAAGCCTCTATTAAAGTGTTGGCTTCGACAGGGGAGTTTTTCGCGGAGAAGGTTTGCGACACATTTGAAGAAGCGGTAGATGTTTGTTTGGATGCATTGATTCGTCAGTTGTCCAAATACAAGGAAAAACAAAGAGACCACTAAAAAAAACTGCGATTTCTTTTGTGGTTTCAGAAAATAGACTTAACTTTGCAGCCGTTTCAGGCATGTCTTGAGATATGCGGGCTGCAAATTGCCTCTTTAGCTCAGCTGGCCAGAGCACGTGATTTGTAATCTCGGGGTCGTTGGTTCGAATCCGACAAGAGGCTCGAAGGTCAATTGCTGGCGTTCATGCGGAAATAGCTCAGTTGATAGAGCACTAGCCTTCCAAGCTGGGGGTCGCGGGTTTGAGTCCCGTTTTCCGCTCCACTTATTGCTGTTATAGCTCAGCGGTAGAGCACTTCCTTGGTAAGGAAGAGGTCCCGAGTTCAAGTCTCGGTAACAGCTCAACGAATGAACGTGATTATTCATTAATAATTAAATAAAAGGAAAAGTTATGGCTAAAGAGAAGTTTGAGCGTACCAAACCGCATGTAAACATTGGTACTATCGGTCATGTGGATCACGGTAAGACGACTTTGACCGCTGCTATTACTACAGTGTTGGCAAAGAAAGGTTTTACGAAGGCTGACGAAGTGAAGTCTTTTGACCAGATTGATAATGCTCCCGAAGAGAAGGAACGTGGTATCACCATCAATACTGCACACGTAGAGTACGAGACTGCAAAACGTCACTATGCACACGTTGACTGCCCGGGACACGCCGACTATGTGAAGAACATGGTAACTGGTGCCGCTCAGATGGATGGTGCTATCATCGTAGTTGCTGCTACGGATGGCCCGATGCCTCAGACTCGTGAACATATCCTGTTGGCTCGTCAGGTGAACGTGCCGCGTTTGGTGGTATTCTTGAACAAGTGCGACATGGTGGACGATGAGGAAATGTTGGAACTCGTAGAAATGGAAATGCGCGAATTGTTGGCTGCATACGATTTCGAAGAAGATACCCCGATTATCCGTGGCTCCGCTTTGGGTGCTTTGAACGGTGTGCCCGAATGGGAAGACAAGGTGATGGAATTGATGGACGCTTGCGACAATTGGATTCAAGAGCCGGTTCGCGACATCGAAAAGCCTTTCTTGATGCCTGTTGAGGACGTGTTCTCGATCACTGGTCGTGGTACTGTGGCTACGGGTCGTATCGAAACCGGTGTGGTTAAGGTCGGCGACGAAGTGCAAATCCTTGGCTTGGGCGAAGACAAGAAGTCTGTCGTTACCGGTGTGGAAATGTTCCGCAAGATTTTGGACGAAGGTGAAGCCGGTGACAACGTAGGTCTGTTGCTCCGTGGTATTGATAAGACGGAAGTTAAGCGTGGTATGGTTATCACCCACCCGGGTGCCATTACTCCTCATTCCAGCTTCAAGGCTTCTATCTATGTCCTGAAGAAAGAAGAAGGTGGCCGTCACACTCCGTTTGGAAACAAATATCGTCCTCAGTTCTATCTCCGCACGATGGACTGCACGGGTGAAATCCATTTGCCCGATGGTGTTGAAATGGTGATGCCGGGCGATAACGTGGAAATTACTGTACACTTGATTTATCCGGTGGCTTTGAACGTAGGTTTGCGTTTCGCTATCCGTGAAGGTGGTCGTACGGTAGGTTCGGGTCAGATTACGGAAGTATTTGACTAATTATAATTATGTGGGACTTTTCAGGAAGTCCCCATTTTACGGGAGTAGCTCAGTTGGTAGAGCACCGGTCTCCAAAACCGGGTGTCGGGAGTTCGAGCCTCTCCTCCCGTGCTAA
>CALUFQ010000098.1 GCA_944319925.1 uncultured Paraprevotella sp. | reverse complement strand
TGTTGCCGCTCCACGAGGTAGCCGTCCGGGGTGAGTAGCTCCACGTAGAGGATGCGGCTCAGGTCGGTCAGGGTGTGCTGGTCTCCGGCCCGCACGACATATCCCTTGTACCAAATCGTGTCGCCCAGGAAGTAGCAGGTGTTGTCCATGTGCAGATAGACTTTCTCCTGCGGCAAGCCGGTGCCGAATCCCCTCACCTTGTGGTAGAGGGAATCGGTGTCGGCTTGTGGTTGGGCGGCGGGTCGTAGTACCTGCATGACCAATAAAAGGGCGAGCCATATCTTTTTCACGGGCATTAGGCTGGTTCAAATGTTTTGCTTTGCAAAATTATGGTTTTGGGAGGACTTTTCAAACTTTTGGTAATGTTTGATTCCATACTTGTTATCAACAACCTGACGGCAGTGTGATTGCCCGTAATAGGATTATTGACAGGGAAAAGTAAAACTTCGGTTTGCTTGGGGGAATTGGCCGTATATTCATGTTGGCCTTTTGGGCTGGTTCGTGGTTTTACATGAGGCACCATTTTTTCACCACCACACCTGCTTCCCGTCCTCGTAGGTGAAGATGCGTTCCTCGCGTCCTTTGGTTCGGTTATGCAAGCGGAAGAGGGCGTTGGTGGGGGAGTGGGGAAATTCTAGTAAGGCTTCCCGGTTGCCGAACCGGCAACCGAGTGAGACCCATGTGCCGTGATGCCAGTAGAGCAGTTCATATTCTTCCCCTTCGCGGATGAAGTTGTCGTCGTTGCGCGGGAGGAACAGGATGTGGGCGATGTGTTGTGGCTCTTCCAATTCCCAGCCGTACCACACATTGAACACGTCATGTGAGTCATAGAAAGAGAGCGTATTGCCGTCGAAGAGGTTTTCGGGGCCGCACCATGGGCGCACATGGAAGTTGCCGATGAGCCGTTTGGGCTTCAGCGTGTCACCCTCGTCGCTGAAGGTGTATAGTTCGGCCATGTTGCCTCTTGACCAGTCTGGGGAGAGGTAGCGAAAGTATCTGTATCGTCCTGCATAGTCCGTGGCAACCATGTGGAACTTGTTGTCTTCCAACTGGGGGATAGTATAGACGGTCAGCGAGTCGCTGAAGTCTTCCCGGTTGGCCACTTGGAACTTGCCGCCGATTACGCCTTGGAGGAACTGGCGCGAGCGCACGTCGCGGAACTTGCGTTTTGCCCGGAGTGTCTGCCGTTGTGTGGTATCTGCCACTAGTGTCCTTATTAGTCCGCTGTCGGTGAGCAAGAACGGGTCTCCGGCGGGTACCGTCCCCTCCTTGTCCGAGTAACACACAGGCATATAGACCACCCCGCGCCCCATGTTGCGGAATGTGGCTTTATTGCCGCGTCGTTCTCCCCAATGCACAATGTTCCATTGCACGTCGTCGAAGACGGCCAGGTAGGCGAAGCGGCTTTGCGGAAGGTCGGCATATAGTTTCACTTCCACATCCGAGGTGGGCATGTATTCCCGTGTCACGTCCATGAGGCAAGGTGTGTCGAACAGGGCGGGCAACTCTTCCCGTCCTTTGTTTTGCATGTACAGCGATTCCTTGCGTTTTTCGTAGGTTGTGCGGAACACTTTGGGCAACTTGTCTTCTTTGCGTTTCATGAAATGTTCGCCCAACCGTTCGCCCGGGTTGAAGGGGATGGCGGTGTGGTCGTCGGGGAAGAACACGCACCATTCGTGTCCCATGCCCCGGTTACCCCATTGCGGAGTGAAGTCCACCGTGGCGGCCAGCCCGTGTGCCCTGAGCACGGCCACACAGAGATGGGCGTATTCCTTGCAAGAAGCAGGGCGGATGTTGGCCAGCACGTCCAGTGGCAGGTCGGGCAAGAACTGCGGGGGATAATAAATGTCGCCCCGTATGCCTCCAAGGATATTGTGCGCTATTCCATAGGCGTATGTGGCGTTGTCGCCAGCTTCGCGGTATTCTTCCCGCATGTGGGGTGGCAGGTGGAATGTCCGTCTCCAAAGGCTTGTCCGTTCGTTGCCCACGCGGTAGGGCAGGATGTAGCGGCAGAACGTTTCGAAACTGTATTGCTTGTTCCACCGTTGCGGCCACACGCCGAAGGCACTGTCGATTTGCTCGATGAGGAAATCAGCTGTCAGCGTTTCCGTGTCGTGTAGGCGGTTGTTTTGGCATAGTTCCAATTCCATCCCGATATGTTGCAGGAGGGAGTCGTACTGCATGTTCCAATACCCCCGGTCGCCTTGTCCGTGGCGGAACAAGCTGTCCATGCTTCGCCCGTATGCCTCCACGGCCTCTCCACCAAAGGCGAAGTGCGCATCCATATTTTCAATGAGGAAGCGGGCGGCGCGTTTCTTCAATGGCTCTTTGCGGTAATGTTCCAGCACGGCTTCCAGTTCATGGCGGTTGTCGCCGGCGTGTTTCATGGCTGCTTCTGTACTCTTTTCGTGGCAGGCCGTGAGGCATGAAGTGCAGGCAAGGGCGAGCATAAGAACCTTGTTCATGTTTTGCATTCTGCTTTTGATGTGGCTTTATGTTTTGATTCAGCTCTTAGTGGGTCAGTGTCGCATGTCGCCTGCGTCTTCCGGAAGCCAAGGGGTGATGCGGTCGGGGTAGAATGTGAAGGCGGTGTCGAAAGTTTCCTCCACGGGCTTTCCCGTCGCGTCCTTGCATTTCAAGATGCCTTCAAAGCGTCCAAGGAGTTCTTGTTCCACGCGTTGGTATTGAATGTGTCCGTTGCTCGTCAGTTCCATGTCCTCCCGGGTAGCGGAGAGGGTATGTTTGATGATGTCCAATGTCTTGTTGTTCAAGTTGTAAATGAACCAGATGTTGAGCTCCACGCCTTCGTCTTCCCATGTTTCCGATGGATAGATGAGTGATTTCAGGTGTTGGTAAGTGGTGGATTCGTCTATCCACTTTTGTTCGCACACTTGCCACCGGTGTGGAAGCCTTGGCCTTTCGGGATGCACGGAAATGGATATGTTTCCACGAAGTTTTCCCTTGTAGGTGCCGTCTTCCGCCTCTTCACATGTCTCTTTGACGCGGTCGTAGAGTGCGGTCCGTTGTTTTTCGCTCAATTCGTCCTGCAGCAGCACTACGGTGTGGTCCACGTGAAAATAGTGGCTCAGCCGTTTCCACAGCGCAAACTCTTCCGGTGTGGTTTTTTGTTTGACCCAGTCCGGCACGGAATCAAGCGGTGAGTACGTTACAGGAATGATGTCCACAATGCCGGCATTTTCTTCCATTGTTTCTTGTGCCATCCCCGGCAGGGAGAAACTGGCAGCGGCCATTAGTAGGAGGATAAATGTGTTTCGCATGTGTTTCATAATGAATTAGGTTTAATGTGAATAATCTGATTTTGCTGCAAAGTTACAGTTTCTGGATATTCCTGCCAAATTTTTGAGTTGACAAATGTGTTTTTGGAACGTACTATGGCTGAACGACTTATGTTTTCTGTTATAGGTGATTCGTTGAATTGATGTTTGCAGACGGATGTTTCCGTTCAAAATGAGTATCCCGGCCAGAAGAATGCACTTTCTTTGCTGCTCTTTGCTGCGCTGAATTTGTACTCCGGCGCAATTGGGATGCGGATTTCCGAATCCTTGGGGCTCGCAAGGGCTTACAAGCGGCATGCATTGGTCCATGCAAGAATGTGGAAAACTTTTTTCGGATTGAAAATCCTGATACTCAATTGAGGGTGTATCAGAATAAACTCCTCCCCTACAAGGTGGAGCAGTTCCTTCTCGCAGGTTTTGATACACTCTCGGCAGACTGCCCCCTTTTGTAATGGATGAACCGTCCGTCGGCAGTGATGCCTTCGGCTTCGATGTTGAGGACGGTCGGTTTGGCGTTGTTGAAGAGCCGGACGGTGGCTTGCCCCTTTTCATCGAACGCCACGCGGGGAAGCCACAGGAGGGTGCGGCGGTAGTCTTTGGTGTCGGGTAGCGGGCGGCGGCTGTAGTCGGGGCTGTAGAAGTCCTCGCACACGGCGTAGCCACGCAGTACATAATGGCGGTCGCGGTACGTGCGCTGGTAGCCTTCATCGGGGAAGAGGCGGTAGTCGATGATGACTTCCGGCTGGTTGTCTTGTGCGTACATCCATCGTTTTTGTTCGCGCGGGGCGTAGTCGGTGTAGATGTAGATTTTGTCAAGGTTGCGCAGCCTCCGGTATTGTTTTATCGTATGTCCCGAGATGCTGTAAGCGGGCATTTCCTGCACATTGTCCCCTGTCGTTTGCGTTTTTGACAGGTTTATGCCTTTGTTGATTTTGAGGTTTTGGGGCTTCCCATCGTATCGTTCCTGAATGAAATAGCGGCGATCCATTCCCATGTCGCCCACTGTGGCCACGGCTACTTGTTGCGAGAAAGTGCGCCAGTCGTGTTGCCCGCCGTTCAGTCCGTAATCTGCAGCAAGGTTGAAGGCTTCGTAGGCATCTATCACGATGGCTGGTTTGTCGCGGTCGAGTTTCCGTAGTCCGCTGTGCCGGGCATGGATGGGGATGGCGGGCAGAATCCGGTTGTAGAATGACAACGTGTCGCCGGGATGGCCGGTGGCCGTTGGCAAATGGTTCAGGGTGGCATCTTGGTAAAACGAATAAGGTTTGGGAAAGACGGGAAAGAAAAGGTCTAGTTTCACGTAGTAGGCCGGTTCGGCCGTTTCGTCGTTGAACCCTGTGCTGTATTTGTCGTTGAGGGCTTGCGTGTTGTCTTCCTTCTCCGTGGCGGTGAGTTCAAGCACGAAGTTTCCATGAAGTTTGGGCGTGGGGAGGGTGAAAGTCCCTTTCCGGGTCTTTGAGAGTTGATGCATTGTTTCTTTTCCTTGTGTGAAAGTGGCCAGCACGTTGACCTCCTTGCCCATGGGCGAGATAAACGGGCCGTAGAGGTGTTGCATGGATTTGCCTCGGTAGTCAGGCCCGCAGTTTTCCGTGGTGTTGAAATCTATCGGTAGGTCGAGGTCTTTCATGAGCGTGGTGATATAGCTCATTTCGCCCGGTTCGTTTTCTTCATACAGTGTATAGGTGTGGTGTACACTTCCGGTGATTTCTTGCCTCCATTCCGGTTTCCACCGTAACTTGAAGGGTTCCGCTCCGGCCATTTCCCTCCATTCGTACCGCCTCCATCCCTGCACCATCATGAGCAGGTCGAGGGCTTGGCGGCGTATGCTGTCGTCCGCTTCGAAATAGTAGCCGGGAT
>CALUFQ010000097.1 GCA_944319925.1 uncultured Paraprevotella sp. | reverse complement strand
AGGAAGAACACGCCATAGACGGCCTTCAGGTCGTACATCCACTTGCTGCCCCTCTCGCCCTGCCGCGCGATGGCCTGCGAGAGGTAGTACACCGTCCGGCTCCTGAAGTTCAGATGGCTCTGGTTCTGCATCTCCACGATGAACTGCTCGCCGTTCTCGTCCGTGCAATAGACGTCGTAAATCAGCTTGCGGTCGTCCTCGAAGACCGGCAGCTGTTCCTTGTCCAGAAAGGTGATGTCCTTCACCTGACGCTCGCCCTCCAACAGGGCGTTGAGGAAGTCAATAAGAAGGTCCTTGTTGATTTCCTGCCCGAAGATGCGCTTGAAACCCACGTCGGTGAAGGGGTTGATGAACTTTCCCATAGCTTTTTATATTCCGTCCTGCCTACAAAGATAATGCAAACCGGGGGCAGAACAAAACAAACTCGTTTGTTTTTTATGCCGAGGTGCAGCTTGTCTTATCTAAAGACATTATGCTTGCCAGTTTCCAAAAGATACTTACTTACCAAAAGGAAGATATACTGACTTGCCCAAGTAAGATAACTGACTTGGGCAAATAAGATAGCTTACTTTGCCAAGTCAGTATATCTTCTATCGCGAAGCAACGAAAAGGCGGGAAGAGTTTGTCCTCCCGCCCGTTGCCTTCGCATGTCAACCCATGGATGTGGTCACCACAAGTCTTCCCACACGTTCTTATTGCTCTGCGGAGCGAAATCTTCAATTCCGCTTATGCCGTCACCTTTTATCGACATCTGATTGGGGTCACTCATTACCATCATTTGTTCGGGCACCATCGTCACCACGTCCACCACCGGTGCCACATACGCTTTTTTTGTTGTCTTCATTGCATTCAGGTTTTATTGTTTTCTTCAATTTGGCTTATTTCACGATGAACTTCTTTCCGCCACGGATATAGATGCCCTTCGGCAGGTTGTCCGCATCCATCTTGATGCCGGAAAGGTTATAGACGGCTTCGTCGTCCACCTGTGCGGGGCTTGCCTTCACTTCGTCAATCCCGGTCGTCTCCCAGTCGCCCAGCACCATCCGGTTGACATTGGCTGCTGCAGCCTCTTCGTCGGCCAATACAGGAACGGCATCCAGGTTCAAATAAGCGCGGTTTTTGAACGTGACTTGCGCGTCTATCTTATACCAGGCGTTGTCCGTGTGGAGGGCATAGCCGCCTTCGTCCACTGTCGTTTTCAGGCATCCCACCAGGCCGTTGCGGGTCATCGGCGTTTCGCTCTTGGCCTCCTCCGACTTCATTTGATAGAAGTTCACGCCCTCATCGTTGATGCTCCTATATATATAAGGTACGCCGGCTGTCAACACGCCGTTGTAGGGCTTGAGGTAAAGCGTTGTGCCCCCGGCATCCTTGCCTTCCACGGTATAGATGTAGGCTCCGCTCACTACGGTCGGGTATTCGAAACAAACCGTACCGTAATAATCGGCTTTTGTGGTACGCACTTCTGGATTCTCCCAGTCGGGCAATGTGTTGGTGAGGAACACGTGGGAAAGGCTGTGGGTCGTTTTTCCCTGTCCCCAACCTGCGGCCCAGAAACATGAGATATAAACCTGTGAGGGGTCAAAAGCAACCAATTCTTCATTCACTTTCTTCTGCAATTGATCCAGGTCAAAAGAAGCGTACAGATTTCCGGCACCTATTTGGGCCCCCTCCGTAGCCGACCCATAATTGTTTTCATTACAAAAACGAAGCTGAAGATCATCATGAGTTGGTTCGTTCATTACCACTACGGCATATTCGTAACTTGAGAAATCTTGTGCTGAACTATACTGCCAACCGGCTGCACCGGCTTCTACGAGAGTCAGTTGCTTGGTCGCATCATCAAAAGCATTTTCTTCGCCAAAAAAATTCAGGTTCATTTTGTCCGCTTCCAAAAGAAAGAACTCATCCGTATAAACAGAAGAATTGTCAAAGCCGTTGGTCAGATAAAGCCCGGCCACATTGACGGTCCAAGGCTGTCCATCTGTAGAGCTTTTCCATATCTGCGGATTGGTCTTCACAGCACCTTCGGGAATCTTATAATAACGGCTCAGCCCGATTTTCTTGACGCAACCGTTGATGTCCGTCCATCCCCCAACGCCACGGCCTTCTGCATCAGAAAAGGCGAGATTCAAAGACCAAACGTTTGCCGGCTCCGCGCCGAAATCGATGCGCACATAGCCTCCTTGATATTGTTCCGGAATCTCCAAACCACCCCAACTGAAATTGCAGGCCTGCTGTTCGCTATTCACCACCGTGAACTCACCGCCATAGAATTTTGCATTCTCCTGTTTGGCCGGAAGCTCGGTCACGTCTTTCCCCGCGATGTTGAGCGTCTCCAAACCATACTCAACCACTAATGCGGGAGCATCTTCAACGCCGCCATTCCATGCGAAGTTATTAATCTTGATTGTCCGGATGGTAATCCGGGCGTCCGGGTCTTGCTTCAACACCCAGCCAATGCTTTCCTCATCACTGCCAAACGTCGTAAGGTCGTATGAATCTTCATGCATCCACACGTTCACCCAGCATTCCAAATCCTTGGAGATAGTCTGTTCCGTCCCGCCCGCATCCTTGTAGACAGCCGTATAGCTGATGGACATACGCGCCGCATCATTAGTGAATTCCGACCAATCGGCGTAGAGCATCCTGGTATCTTCGTTCAACACAAAACCTTTCGGGTCATCATAAATCACAAGCCCCGTCCATCCTTCCATCGTAAACCGCGTAGGCAACGTGATTTTCGTGAGATTACCTTTAGTATTCTCATTGTCTGCCTCCTCCCTTGCCGTATTGGTAAACGCATACGGCGTACTCTCCACTTGCGCATGCACTGTGGCTGTAGTGGCAAATCCCAGCCACGCGCTGACTAATAAGATAAACTTTTTCATTTTACTACAATTTAAGTTCGATTATGTTTTTAATAGCATTTTTCGCTTTTCTTGTGCCGCTACAAAAATAGATTATTAGCCTTTTACCCCGCTCTTGAAATGTTGCAAGTCCTTTATTTCATGTTGCAAATGCTTTAATTCTGCGCCATGCACACCGACAAATATGATGAAAATCCCCCAAATATCACCCGCTTCCGACACAAAAAAAAGTTTTTGCAACATAAAAGAACTTTGACCGCACGAAGGTGACTAAATTTGCAAACGTAGAAACATTATCAAATGAATGAAACATGAGAAACTCATTCTTCTGCTGTCTTTTGTTGCTCGCGACTGGTACCAGCGCGGCAACGACAGTCTATGAAGCGCCCTACGGAAAGGCCGAACTGGTCGATACCGTGGAGGCTACGAACGTGGTGACTGAAATATCCTTCATGACGCCCGAAATAGTGAACATCCGCCGCTACATGAAAGGATGCGACGTGCCGCAACACGACCTGGTGGTCACGCTCGAAAAACAAGAGGTGGCGGTCGCTGTGGAACATCCCAGCAACAGCTACACACTCCTGAAGAGCGACAAGATGGGTGTGAGGTACTACCCGACCACGGGCGGTGTGATGTTCGTGGACAAAGACAACAAGAAATTCATCATTAAATAACAAAATAATCCTAACACTCAATGAACAAATTTTTCTTCATTCTTCTCACTTCTGCACTTGCCTCTCCCTTTGCAGAGGGGCTTGCACAGAACCCCATCATCCAGACCCGTTACACAGCGGATCCGGCTCCCTACGTGATGGGCGACACTTGTTACTTATATACCAGCGTGGACAACGAAGAGGGCGAAGGCTACCAAAAAACCTATTGGCAACTCTACACTTCGACCGACATGCTCAACTGGACCGACCGGGGCACGGTGGCCTCGCTGGCCGACTTCAGCTGGGCGGGCGACAACGGAGCCTGGGCACCCCATGCCATCTCGCGCAGCGGGAAATGGTTCCTCTACGTCCCCATCCAACTGCGCGGCATCGGCGTATTGATAGGCGAATCGCCCACGGGGTCGTGGCGCGACGTGCTGAACAAGCCACTCATCAACATAGACATTTATGACATCGACCCCACCGTGTTCATCGACAAGGACGAACAAGCCTATCTTTATTGGGGCAACACCAAACTGAGGTATGCCCGCCTGAGCCGGAACATGATGGCACTCAACGGCAACTTCGTGGATGTTCCCTGCACGGTGGAAAGCGTGGGCGGCTATGATGAAACCTACGTGGACGAAAACGGAGTGGAACAGACCCGGCGGGTGGGCACGGACAAATATGAGGAAGGCCCGTGGGCCTATGAACGCAACGGGAAATATTACCTGGTTTACGCCGCCGGCGGCATTCCCGAACACCTGTCCTACTCCATGAGCGACTCGCCCACCGGACCTTGGAAATACTGCGGGCAAATCATGGACACGCCCGAAGGCAGCTTCACCACCCATCCCGGCATCGTGGACTTCAAAGGCCGCAGCTTCATTTTCTACCACAACGGCGGGCTGAAGGGTGGAAGCGGGTTCCGCCGCTCGGTATGCGTGGAGGAATTCACTTATAACGAAGACGGCACCATCCCGCACATCCCGATTACCAAGGAAGGAGTGACGGAAGCCGTGACACACCTGTCGCCCTATATCCGGCAGGAGGCCGAGACCATCGGCATGTCCTCCGGAGTGCGCACCGCACAGGACGAGAAGCGCGGTGTCTATTTGGACTCGCTGGACATGAACGATTATGTGAAGGTCAAGTCAGTGGACTTCGGCACAACAGGAGCAAAAAGCGTCATGCTAGCCGTGCGGATGGTTAAAAACCCAGGACTCATCCAAGTCTGCATCGACACCCAGTCCAACAAAGTGGGCACGGTCAATGTGCCGGAAAGCGGGGAATGGACGGAAGTGAGGGCCGACCTGGATGAGACCATAACCGGCATCCACGACGTGTATTTCCGCTTCCGTGCCACTGCGGCCGAACGGAAAGACCTCATGCAGTTTGACTATTGGCAGTTCTTCACGAACACGGCCACAGGCGTCACCTCCACACTGTCCGATGCCCCGTCACAAGAAGACGGCGCGACGTATGACCTGAGCGGGCGGAAAGTGGAACAGCCGGGAAAAGGTGTCTATATCCGCGACGGGAAGAAATTCCTGAACCGGCCATAAGAAGAGAGAATACCCAAATGGTGCTTGAACAACGCCCTCACCTTGCAGGGAGCTGTCGTCCTATAGGGACTGAGGAGGCTCACGCCTGCGGATACACTTGATGAAGTATGCTTTTGCCCGAGGGTGTGCCAAAACCCGCGAGAAGGAACTGCTCCGCCTTGTAGGGGAACTGGCCCAACGGGTCTGAGGGGTTTCATACCCACGGACACACACATAAAGTATGTCTTTGTGGACGTGAGACCCCTCCGTCGTTTCGCGCCACCTCCCCTACAAGGCGGAGGAGTTTATGGCGCAGTAGATTTTTAGTGGGGGGTTAATAAATTCTGCACGGGCCGTAATGCCCCTTCTGTTCTCCATGCGGATGCCAAA
>CALUFQ010000096.1 GCA_944319925.1 uncultured Paraprevotella sp. | reverse complement strand
ACCCCCCTTTCAGGGGACTATCCCGGGGCCCGCGGCAGGTTGGATACGCGTTACTCACCCGTGCGCCGGTCGCCATCAAACTTAGCAAGCTAAGTTCATGCTGCCCCTCGACTTGCATGTGTTAAGCCTGTAGCTAGCGTTCATCCTGAGCCAGGATCAAACTCTTCATCCTAATCTTTTTTTCTTTTTCTCTTCCCGTAAGGGAGGAATTGTACTGTCCTCCCCCCGGGGACGGGGCCGCGGGGCCGAAACCCCGCGGCACATGTGTCACGCTTCCTTGTGCTGTCTTGTCTTATGTAAGCCTTTCAATGATCTCTCTTTTCTTTCAGCAACCGGTTGTTTTCCCGATTGCGGGTGCAAAGGTACGCCCTTTTTTGCTTTCCGGCAAACTTTCAACCAACTTTTTTTCAAAAAAATGCGGATTTTTTCCGCAAAAGAAAAACACTCCTTATTATATATGCGCGCATGCATGAAGAGGAAAAGTTGCCACAAAACGCGAAAAACGCCCCTAGCGCGTGAGACTGTATCCTTGGACTAAGACACGTATCTGCAGCCTAAAGACAAACTTTCCTGCAGCGAGAAAAAACGTTCCAAGGAAAAGGATATGTTTCAAGACCCGCCAATATGGAAAAGCGGCTTCGGCAGACATCCCGCCGCGAAGGACGCGAACAACACAACCGAAAAACTCCCCCCGCCAAGGCACAAAACCCCGAATCGCCCAAAAACAGTGTCATTTAAACATTATTATAAGGTGCAATATTTGCAAATCGTGGACATTATTGTACATTTGCGCAAAACATTCCCTTTCAACACATCCATCCACGTATGAAAGATTTCGTCAAATATACCTTGGCCACGTTGTGCGGCTTGTTTTTAGCCGGCATCGCCACCTCTGTGTTGGCTACAATCGCCATCATCGGCATGCTGTCCGTGGACAACGGCACGACTCCAATCCAACCCCGTTCCATGCTCCGCCTGACTCTGAACGGCATCCTCCAGGAAGATGCCCCGGAAGACCCTTTCGGCACATTGTTCGGCAACACCTACCCCGTACTCAGCCAAAAAAATATCTTGGCCGCCATCCAAGCCGCAAAGACCAACCCGGACATCTCCGGGATTTACATTGAAGCCCAAGCCCTGTCCGGCGCGACACCCGCCATGCTCCAGGAAATACGCGAAAACCTCGCCGATTTCAAGAAAAGCGGCAAACCCGTCATCGCATACGGCGACTATTACACTCAAGGCTGCTATTACATTTGCAGTGTGGCCGACAAGATTGTCTTGAACCCGCAAGGGCAGGTAACATGGTGCGGCATGGCCTCACAGCCCATTTTCTATAAAGACCTGCTGGAAAAAATCGGCATCAAAATGCAAGTGTTCAAAGTGGGCAACTACAAATCTGCCGTGGAACCGTTTACCGCAACGGAAATGAGCGAGGCCAACCGCGAACAAATCACGTCGTACCTGAATGACATCTGGCAAACCATGGTGGCCGACGTTTCGCGCTCGAGGCACATTTCCCCCAAACGCCTCAATGCCTACGCCGACAGCCTGACCGCGTTCCGACAAGCGGAAGAACTGAAAGACATGGGGCTGGTGGACACCCTCTGCTACATCGACGGCGTGAGCGGGATGCTCAGAACCGCCACGGGGAAAACGGAAGGAAAGCTGCCGTTTGCCAACATAAAAGACGTGACCGCCACTGCTGACGCAGCCCCCAAAACCGGAGACAAAATCGCCATATACTATGCCTACGGCGACATCGTGGACCGCAAGACTGACTGGAACGACGCGGTAATCGATGCAGAAGAAACCTGCCGGGAGCTGAAAAAGCTGCGGGAAGACAAAAGCGTGAAAGCTGTAGTGTTGCGCGTCAATTCGGGCGGCGGAAGCGCATACGCCTCTGAGCAAATATGGCACGAAGTGGAGCTGCTCAAAGCCGCAAAACCCGTCGTGGCCTCCATGGGCGGCATGGCCGCATCAGGAGGCTACTACATTGCATGCAACTCGGATTACATCATGGCCGAACCAACCACACTGACGGGAAGCATTGGCATTTTCGGCCTCATCCCCGATGCCAGCCGACTGCTGACCGACAAACTCGGATTGCACTTTGACGTGGTGAAAACCAACCGCCACGCAGACTTCGGCACCGTGGCACGCCCGTTTGACGCCTCGGAAGCCGCCATCCTGCAAAGCTACATCCGCAAAGGCTACGGACTATTCACCCGGCGAGTGGCAGAAGGAAGAGGGATGGACGCCCGCGATGTGGAGAAAATCGCCGAAGGACGCGTGTGGACCGGGAAGCAAGCCGCCCGCGTCGGGCTAGTGGACACCACCGGCAACCTGCAGGCCGCCATACGGAAAGCCGCCGAACTGGCCAAAACAGAAAAATACCACACCGTGGCCTGCCCGCTCCCCGCACCTTGGTATGAAGGGCTGCTGGAAAGCCCCAAAGAAGACTACCTCAATTCCGCCTTGCGGGAAACGCTCGGAGCCCAATATGCCCCACTTATGAACCTGGCGCAAATCCGCCACCTGCAAGGCATACAGGCAAGGTTGCCCTACGAACCAAATTTAACTAATTGAAAAAACATGGAGGGGGACTTAATCAAAATCAACGAATGGCTTCGCCCGGTGGCCTGGATTTACGGCATCGGAGTGAGAACAAGAAACTGGCTTTTCGACGTAAACATCCTGAAATCGAAGAGCTATGACATGCCCGTCATTTCCATAGGCAACATCACCGTAGGCGGGACAGGCAAGACCCCCCACACGGAATATCTCGTCCGCCTCTTGCAGGAACATTTCAAGGTGGCCGTCCTGAGCCGGGGCTATAAGCGGAAATCCAAAGGCTTCGTGCTCGCCCGGCCGGACACGCCGATGCAGGACATCGGGGATGAACCTTACCAAATGAAACAAAAATTCCCCGACATCCATGTGGCCGTGGACAAAAACCGCTGCCACGGCATCGAACAACTCCTTGACAACCACGTGGCCCCCGGCACAGAAGTCGTCCTCTTGGACGATGCCTTTCAGCACCGCTACGTGAAACCGGGGCTGAACATCCTGTTGGTGGACTACCACCGCCTGATTTGCGACGACGCACTGCTCCCGGCCGGCCGCTTGCGGGAACCACAAACGGGCAAAGACCGCGCGAACATCGTCATCGTCACCAAATGCCCGGCCGACATCAACCCCATAGGCTTCCGGGTCATCAAAAAAGCATTGAGGCTCTACCCTTACCAGTCGCTCTATTTCTCCACGTTGAAGTATGGCGCCCTCACAGCTTTGTTCGGAAAAGCCTCCATTCCTTCAGGCAGTCTTGGCAACAGCCGAAGAATCTTGCTCCTCACGGGCATCGCCTCGCCGGAACAAATGAAAATGGACCTCAAACATCAGGGGTTATCCATCACACCCTTGCCCTTTGGAGACCATCATTCCTTCACCCCCGCCGACGTGGCACTTGTCAACGAAACTTTCGCGGCCATGCCCGCCGGAAGCCTCATCGTCACGACGGAAAAGGATGCCGTACGGCTAAAAGACGTGGCAGGACTAAGCGAACAGGTCAGAAAAGCACTTTATGTGCTGCCCATTGAAGTCGAAATCCTACGAAACCAGCAACAAACATTCAACAAAAGCATTATAGACTATGTACTCAAAAATCCAAGAAACAGCAACCTGGCTGAAAAACAAAATGGCCACGACTCCTGACACGGCCATCATACTGGGCACCGGACTGGGCAAACTAGCCGATGAAATCACGGACACCACATGTATCCCCTACAAGGACATACCCAACTTTCCCGTTTCGACCGTGGAAGGCCACAGCGGCCAGCTCATCTTCGGCAAACTTGGCGCAAAAGACATCATGGCCATGGAAGGACGTTTCCATTACTATGAAGGATACAGCATGCAGGAAGTGACTTTTCCCATCCGCGTAATGTACGAGCTGGGGATTAAGACGCTTTTCGTCAGCAACGCGGCAGGCGGCACCAACCCAAGTTTCGAGATTGGCGACCTGATGATCATCACCGACCAAATCAACGCACTACCAGAAAACCCGCTACGTGGCAAGAACTTCCCCACCGGCCCGCGTTTCGTGGACATGCACGAAGCCTATGACCAACAACTCGTCCGGCAAGCCAAAACCATCGCCGCCGAAAAAGGCATCAAGGTGCAGGAAGGTGTCTATCTGGCCACACAAGGCCCCACCTATGAGACTCCGGCCGAATATAAGATGTTCCGCACGTGGGGAGCAGATGCCGTGGGCATGTCCACCGTGCCGGAAGTCATCGTGGCCAACCACTGCGGCATCAAATGTTTCGGCATCAGCGTCATCACCGACTTGGGCGTGGAAGGCAAAATAGTGGAAGTCAGCCACGAGGAGGTGCAGAAAGCGGCCGATGCCGTGCAACCGCTCATGGCCGAAATCATGCGCGAGATGATTAACCGTGCTTAAAAACGGGAGGCGGAAATGCAAAAAACAAACAGGACAGAGATTACCACATTGGGAGAATTCGGCCTCATCAAACATCTGACCGAAACCATCCAGCTAAAAAACAGCTCCACCCGCTATGGCGTGGGTGACGACTGTGCCGTGCTCCAATACCCCGGGGACAAACAAATCCTCGTCACGAACGACCTGTTGATGGAAGGCATTCATTTCGACCTCACCTACGTACCCCTGAAACACCTGGGATACAAGGCTGCCATGGTCAACCTCTCCGACATCTATGCCATGAACGGCACACCACGGCAAATGGTCGTGTCTCTTGCCCTCGGCAAACGCTTCTGCGTGGAAGACATAGAAGAACTCTACGCTGGCCTCCGCATGGCATGCGACGCACACGGCGTGGACATCGTAGGCGGCGACACCACCCCTTCGCTCACCGGACTGGCCATCAGTATCACTTGCATCGGCGAAGCCGACAAAGAGCAGGTGACTTACCGCAACGGGGCTAAGGAAACCGACCTGATTTGTGTCAGCGGCGACTTGGGGGCGGCATATATGGGCCTGCAATTGTTGGAGCGGGAAAAAGCGGTATTCGAGCAACAACTGCGCGAGAACCGCCGCACCAAACGCATGGACAGCGAAGAAGAATTGCGCCTGGCACAACCGGACTTCAGCGGAAAAGAGTACTTACTCGAACGCCAACTGAAACCCGAAGCCCGCCGCGACATCATCGAAGCCCTCGCCGCCGCACAAATCCGCCCCACGTCAATGATTGACATTTCAGACGGGCTAAGTTCCGAACTGATGCACATCTGTACCCAAAGCGGTGTCGGTTGCCGAATCTACGAGGAACACTTGCCGCTTGACTATCAAACGGCCGCCATGGCGGAAGAACTCAACATGAATGTCACCACTTGCGCTTTAAACGGTGGCGAAGACTACGAACTGTTGTTCACCGTCCCCATCGGCGACCATGAGAAAATCAGCCAGATTAAAGATGTCAAGCTCATCGGACACATCACCAAACCGGAACTGGGTTGCGCCCTGATTACCCGGGACGGAAACGAATTCGAATTGAAAGCCCAAGGTTGGAATCCACTGAAAGATTAAACCTCGAACACTCCAATCAACAGATTCCCAACCAACAACATCATGCTCCCCGTCGTTATAGGCTACCGCCGACACCTCCGGGAGCATTTTATTTTTCTCCCCATCCACAAAATAATTAGCAAAATGTTTTGCCCGCAAAAAATAAATCGCTAACTTTGCACTCGCAAAACGGAAGACATTGGTGCCATAGCTCAGTTGGTAGAGCAAAGGACTGAAAATCCTTGTGTCCCCGGTTCGATTCCTGGTGGCACCACTATGCAAAATGCTAATTGCTTAATAATAGAGCGGTTAGCATTTTCCTTTTATTGTTACCACACCCAATTGCTACCACATTGCTACCACGCATAAAAGAAGAAGCCCTCTATCCGCACCCGGACAAAAGGGGGGGGCAGTAGAAATTTAGTGGGGATTTACTTGGCGCGGGATGAAATTGTGCATTTCTAAATGACAATTTATGGGATAGGGGGTGCAGTATTTTTGCTGCACATACTCGCACTATTGCGTATGTCAGTAATCTGTCTTGCGATTGTGCGGCAGGAATGCCGCACCTCCTAATACACGAATTCATGCCGCGCGCAGTATAATAAATTCTGCGCAGGCCGTAACGCCCTCCTGTTCTCCATGCGGCGGGAGTCGTAACGACCCTTTTGTTGCCATGCGGATGCCAAAACTGTCCCGCCTCGCAGGTTACCCATTATACACATCTTTTTAACATTTGCACATTACTGAAACACAATTATTTGCTTGTGTGTTTAAAGAAAAAGT
>CALUFQ010000095.1 GCA_944319925.1 uncultured Paraprevotella sp. | reverse complement strand
CCGCCGGGCCGGGACAGCGCGGAAAAAACGCAGCCACACGCGCCATGCGGAAATCAAAATGTCGCGGAATCCCCTCCCAACCTGCCTTTTTGACGGAACACGGGACACTCCCGGCGCAGAAGTCCGACCGGCGGGAAAGCCCGCCGGGGGATTCCGCCGACAAAATGACACGGAAAACGTGTTCGGGAAAAAGTTCCAACGGGAAAGAAAAACGGCCCCGGAGCCGCCGTGAAAACGTTTCTGTACCGGAATTTTTTCATACGAGCCCCGAAATAAAAATTCCGAGCCCCGAAAAAAGAATTCCGGGGCTCGGAATTTCGCCTTCCGACCCCGAATTTTCCCATCAGACCGCCCAAAAAGTAAATTACTCTGACAAAACATTGCACAGAAACCCCGTTTTGTGCAAAAAAATCGCGCAAAAATCCGCTATTTGAGCCGGATTACGCAAAAGTCACGTCACGAAAATCATCCAAAACAGCGCAATTTGTCTATTTTTACAGGCATTTCATGACATTCTGTTTTTCCGCATTCCTCATCATGCGAACCCGGGATCAAGCTCGGCTCACTATGGACCACCCTCCGGGCGAGGAGAAAAGCAGAACATGCGCTATAAGAAATGTCCGGGCCGGAAAACATAGATTCTGTTTCCCGCCCCGGACGTTTCTTTTCAAATGCTTGCTCAATCTTCCCGCTGCGGATAATGCAAATTGGCTTCTGTCATCCGTTCCAGCACCTCGTGAAGGTACTTGGCCGACTCCCATTTGGCCATCGGCAGGTCGTGCAACAGATAGTTGCCGCAATCCTGCGGGGCCGCCCCCGGCACTTCACCTTCAAAATCGGCCACAAAACGGAACGTTTCCTTCATCAGTTCCACAATGTCTGCCGACTGCAGGTCGCCTTTCATCAAAAGGTAATTCCCCGTGAGGCAACCCATCGGCCCCCAATACACAATCTTGTCCGCCCACATGGGATGGTTGCGCAGGAACGTGGCTGCAAGATGCTCTATCGTGTGCAACGCGCCTTGTCCCAAGGCCGGTTCGCGGTTGGGTTCCTTCATGCGGATGTCAAACGTGGTCACCACGTCGCCGCCCACCTCGTCCTTGCGGGACACATAAATGCCACGCAACAACCGTGTGTGGTCAATCGTAAAACTCGGTATCTTCTTCATTGCTATTCTTTATTTTAATGACGTGGACAACCCGTCGGTCAAACTCTCCAAAAAGGCTTTCACCACCCCGAAGGAATGGTCGGCCATGGTTTCCCAGAAATTCTCATATTGCTCCCAGTGCCCTTCCGCCCCCGGCGTGTCACTGATGACGCGGAAACTGATGAACGGCACTTTGTAAAGGTAACAAACCTGCGCGATGGCCCCCGACTCCATATCCACGGCCAATCCTTCGGGAAAGTCCGCCTTGATGGCTTCCAATTCCTGCAGGCCCGTCACGAACTTGTCTCCGGAGCAAATCAGGCCGACATGCACCGGCACCGGCGAAACCAGCGAAGCCGCCACCTGCACCAGACGCTCGTCGCAGGCAAACTTCGGCGGCATGCCCTGCACCTGCCCGTATTCGTTCCCCATGCCGCACCACACGTCATGATATACCACCTGCGACGCGGCCACCACGTCCATGACAGCCACCTCCTTGTCGATGCCGCCGGCCACGCCCGTGCTCACCACCACGTCGGGTTGCATGCGGGTGATCAACTCGGATGCCCCCACGGCGGCATTCACCTTCCCGATGCCGCACTCCATTATATATAAGGTGTTCCCACCAAGATCGCCCGTCACGTAACGGAACAGACCGTTTTGCTCCTCATGAAGCCCCGTGAGCAACCGGGACAGTTGCTCGCGTTCGTCGCTCATGGCCGCAATGATTCCTATTTTCATACGTTTTCTTTTATCCAAAATCACTGCAAAAGTACAACTTTTCCCGCATTATTTCAATGCCAAAGGCACAATCGGCTGTTCTTTCACCTCATCGACCGGTGCCGAACGGTATTTCACTTTCGAAAAATCAATCGCTTTCAGGTCAATGCTGCGTATCGCGCTGTTCCACATCGTCCGGTAGTAAAACACCAGGTTGCGGACATCCGTGGCCGAAGTCCATTGCGTGGCACTCGGAATGTCTGCCGGCACTTTCCCGTCGGGAAACTCGATGCCCACGGGTATGTCGAAGTTGTTCAGAATCTGAAAAGCCTGGAGCACAGTCTTGCGAGCCGTAGCCTGCACGGGCGAAGAAGCCTGATAGAAAGCCGCACGGACAAAACGCGACGGCGGGGTCACGTCCCCCGGGATGCCCAGAAAGCCGCTGCCCGCGCCGAAGGCGGAAAGCGTCACCCCGTCCAGCTGTTTCTTTTCCGCCCCGCCGGGGAACAGGTTCACATAATTGTTCAGGTTGGTCATCTGCCACTCGAAACCGGGCGAATTGGTCAACACGCCCAAGGGATTCTCATAGAAACAAGGCTTGCCGTCCACGATTTCCAGCACCACCTGCCGCCCCGACGCGTCGGCAATGCGCCAATGCGCCGTGGAAGCCCTCGGGTCGGACGACACCACGTGTATCCCCCGGATGGCCTCCTTCACCTCGTCCACCGTCTTGAAACCTGCCAGCATCCATGGCACAAGCTGCAAGTCGGAGATGGACGTTTCGCCCTTCGCCGGGTCATACGTCTCATATCCCCCGTAATTCGGGAAATAGAACAAGCCTGCCGACAGCCCGGCTTCATTCAGCCCCTCGGCCACGAAATCCTCCAGTTCCACGGCCACGCCCACATATCCGTAACGTGCCGTGAACTTCATCCCCGCCTTCTGTCCGCCCGTCACGTAAGCCTGCTGCTCATAACCGCGCGGCACCACCACGTAACGGCTGTTCAAATCACTTCCGCCCCATTCGATGGTGCGGGCCAACACCGTGGCACCATCGGACGATTTCAGCGTAATGCCGGTACATGCCCCGGCCATACGCGGGAACATAATCCCCGCCGCCACGGCCATCCACATCAAGATATTCTTTTTCATAACTCCTCCTTCTTTAAATGTTTCACGGCGAAAGTTACGAAGAATAAGCGTATGGCAGAAACAAATCAGGATATTTATGATTTCTTTCAAAAGAGACACGCCGGCAAAGTGTAGCCACAATGTGAAAATTAGTGTCCGTTTAGGCTGCATACGCGAAGAAAACAAAGAAAAAAATTGCACAAAGCCACTTTATTCCCTATATTTGTCCATTATTAATAACATTTCCTAAAGTATGAGCAAATTAGTCATTAATTCTTTTGAGGATTTCGAAAAATATGTGGGACAACCCTTGGGCGAGTCCGAATACCTGACCATCGACCAAGACCGCATCAACAAGTTCGCCGATGCCACGCTGGACCACCAGTGGATCCACACGGACGTGGAACGCGCCAAGGCGGAAAGCCCGTTCAAGAGCACCATCGTGCACGGCTACCTCACCCTCTCCGTCCTGCCCTACCTGTGGGACCAGATTATCGAAGTGCACAACCTGAAGATGATGATCAACTACGGGCTGGACAAGATGAAGTTCGGGCAGCCCGTGCTCAGCGGCCAAAGCTTGCGCCTGAGCACGAAGTTGCAATCGCTGGCCAACCTGCGCGGCGCGGTGAAAGCCGAAATCAAGTTCACGATGGACATCAAGGAGACCGGCAAGAAAGCCTTGGAAGGCACGGCCATCTTCATCTACTATTTCAACTGAAATGGTGGATTCTCATCCGAAAACTAAAAATCAAAAAAAGGGATGCCAACAACCGCATCCCTTTTTTGATTATATTGTCACAAACCTCATACCCCGTTCATGAATGCACGATGCTTTCCAGAATGGGCCGCGCGCCGCTGACAAAGCACTCCACGGCAATGACCATCAGAATCAGGCCCATGAGACGCATCATCACGTTGTTGCCCGTCTCGCCGATGAACTTCACCAGCTGTCCCGCCCAACGCAACAGACAATAGGTGATCACATAAACCAGAACGATGGCCAGAATCAGCGCGGTCTTCAGCTCAAACGACCCGGCTTCCTCCATCAACACAATGGAATTGGCTATCGCGCCCGGTCCGCAAAGCAAAGGGATGCCCAAGGGAGCCACGGAAACATCCTTCGTGTATTCCTTGATTTCCTCCTTCCGCAGGTTCATCGGCGTGTAGCGGGCCTGCAGCATGTCGAAACCGATGCGGAAAATGATGATGCCGCCCACGATGCGGAAGCCGTTGGTGGAAATTCCAAAAAACCTGAAAAGAAACTGCCCGCCCAACGTGAACAGAAGCAAAGCGCAACAAGCCACCAGCGTGGCACGGACAGCCACCGCCCGGCGTTCCTTCTCCTCCAAGGACTGGGTCATGGTCAGGAACACGGGCATCGTGCTCAACGGGCTGGTAATCGTAAAGAGCGACGTGAAGCACAACAAGGCAAAAGGCAACACGGTTTCCATCATATCCTATACTCCATATAAAATACCATAAATCAGAACAAAAGCCACCCCGCCACGCCGCAAAAACAAATCAGCTTGATGGGGTTGATGCGGTACACCGCGCTGCCGATAAAGGCAAAGACAAAAAGGAAGATGCTGATGTAGAACTGCCACGGGTTGTCGGGTGTGCCGAAATTCTCCGGCGTGAGCAGCAGCAAGGCTGCGGCGGCCAACAACCCGACCACGGCCGGGCGCAAGCCTTCAAACACATGTTCCACCACGGGATGGTTCTTATACTTCATCAGGAACTTGCTGATGAGCAACATCAGGATGAACGACGGGAGCACCACGGCGAAAGTGGCCGTCACGCTGCCCAACACCCCCCACGCATGCCCGTATCCGGCATTGACCACGCTGGTGTAGCCCACGTATGTGGCCGAATTGATGCCTATCGGGCCGGGGGTCATCTGGCTGATGGCCACGATGTCCGTGAACTGCCCGCTCGTCAGCCAGTGGTGGCGGTTGACCACCTCGCCCTGGATGAGGGAAATCATGGCATAGCCGCCGCCGAAGCCGAACAGCCCGATTTTGAAGAAACTATAAAAGAGATTCAAAAATAACCACCACATGTCCGTCTCAATGATTTTCCGACGGGTGGATGTAACGCCCGTAAAGGTAACCGCCCAAGCCCGCCAATATAATAATGTATATGGGCGACACGCCCATCATCCAAATCAGCAACGCGCCCGCCACGGGAATCCAGATGTTGGTCTTCCCTATCTTCGCGCTTTTGCCCATCTTGAATGTCGGGGCGGCAATCAAGGCCACCACCGCCGGACGGATGCCCTTGAAGATGCGCTGCACCACTTCGTTGTCTTGGAACTGACGGAAAAAAAGCGCGATACCCAAGATGATCAGGAACGAGGGCAACACCGTGCCCAAGGCGCACACCACGCTCCCGGGCACCCCCCGCAACTTGTAGCCGATGAAGATGCTCATGTTCACCGCGAAGATGCCGGGACAGCTCTGCGCGATGGCCATCAGGTCGAGGAACTCCTCGCGGTCCACCCACCTGTACTTGTCCACCACATCGGCCTCTATCAGCGGAATCATGGCGTAGCCCCCGCCAATCGTGAACAACCCGATGCGGAAGAACGTGCGGAAACTGTTCCAATAAATATTCATTGTCACATCCTTAAGAAGGCGGCTCATTGGACAAATCAAGCCAATCCGACCTACCTGTCCAAGAAGCCGCCTTTCCCCAAAACTATTTCTTATGCGCTTCCACCCACTTGCGGGCATTCACGAAAGCTTCCATCCACGGCGTGATTTCGTCCGCGCGGCGGTCGGCCGGATACCAGGCGTTCTGCCACGGGAAGATGGCACGCTCCAAGTGGGGCATCATGGCCAAATGGCGGCCGTCGGCACTGCAGATGCCGGCCACGCTGTAGTCCGACCCGTTGGGGTTGCCCGGATAGCCGTCGTAGCTGTACTTGGCAATCACGTTGTACTTGTCCTCCGGATAAGGCAGCGAGAACTTGCCTTCGCCGTGGGCCACCCAGATACCCAGCTTGTTGCCACTCAGCGAACCGAACATGACGCTACGGTTCATCGGGATGGTGAGACAGACAAACTCAGACTCGAACTTATGGGAGTCGTTGTGAAGCATGCGGGCCTTGCGCTCGAACTCGGGATTAATCAAATCCAATTCCACCATCAGCTGGCAACCGTTGCAGATGCCGAGCGACAGCGTGTCCTCGCGGGCATAGAACTTGTCCAACGCCTCCTTGGCCTTCGGGTTGTAGAGAAAAGCCCCGGCCCAGCCTTTGGCCGACCCCAGTACGTCGGAGTTGGAGAATCCGCCGCAGAAAACAATCATGTTGATGTCCTCCAACGTCTCGCGCCCGCTGATGAGGTCGGTCATCATCACGTCCTTCACGTCGAAACCGGCCAGGTAGAGGGAATAGGCCA
>CALUFQ010000094.1 GCA_944319925.1 uncultured Paraprevotella sp. | reverse complement strand
AGCCCCGAAATAAAAATTCCGAGCCCCGAAAAAAGAATTCCGGGGCTCGGAATTTCGCGTTCCGGCCCCGAAATTTCGCGTCAGAGCGCCCCAAAAAGTGAATGACGCTGACAAAAACTTGCACAAAAGCCCCGTTTTGTGCAAAAAATCGCGCAAAAATCCGCTATTTGGGCCGGATTGCGCAAGAGTCGCGTCACGAAAATCAGCCAAAACGGCACAATTTGTCTGTTTTTACAAGCATTTCATGACATTCTGTTTTTGTCGCCCCCCCCCCGCTGATACGCTGCGCCGGGTTTGTAATTCGGCGCAAATGGAAGGGCGGATTTCCGAATCCGCAAACCCGCAAGGGCTTGCCGAAAACATATACGAGAGGCATATATTTAATAGGTATATTTTTGCGGATTATAAATCCTTATACTTAGTTACGTGGGATTGCAAATTCCACGCGGCAGGTTTTTTCGGATGCACTTATGATAGGGAAATCCTGCGCCAGGATACTTTTTGGGGGCGATGGAATGGTGTCGCGGTGGACGTCTTCCTTTCCCGAAAAACTTTTTGCAAGACAGTCTCATTTGTGGTTCTTCCTTGTTAAGCTTTTGTGAATCTTCTGTTTCGTCACAACAAATTTACGGCCTTGCAACCTGAACGAAACACGGGGAGGGTACTTTTGCAGCGGAAAAAGCAGAGAAAAAGAATCAAAGAACTAAAAGAAACTTGAAGAGATGAGTTTATCAAGGAAACGAGTGAATTTGAGCGTGGCGATGTTAGCCGCCGGAATGATGGCCGCCCATGCGGGCGACATTACCGGTACGGTGATAGACAAGGAGATGAACGAACCCCTGATGGGTGCTTCCATCCGTATTGCCGGTACACGGCTGGGCACTACGGCCGACATCAACGGCAAGTTCCGCCTGCGTAACCTGAAGAAGGGCACCTATACGATAGAGGTGTCCTACGTGTCGTTCTTTCCTCAGAAAATCACGCTGAACGTGCCTGCGAAAGGCGATGTGTCGGTGGAAGTGGAGATGTCGCCCGACGACAAACAGCTGAACGAGGTGACCGTCACGGCACGCAAGAACCTGGAGCTGGAACGCGCGTTGCTGGCCGAACGCCAGGCCGCCACACTTTCTATTGAAAACCTCGGTGCGAGCGAAATGTCCATCAAGGGACTTTCGAACGTGCAGGAAGGAGTGAAGAAGCTCACGGGCATCTCCATTGCCGAAGCAGGGCAACTCATCGTGCGCGGGCTGGGCGACCGTTACAGCACCACGACGCTCAACGGCCTGCCCATCGCGTCGCCCAATCCGGACAACAAATTGATACCTTTGGACATTTTTCCTTCGTCTGCCGTGCAGAACATCACGGTGAGCAAGGTGTATGAGGCCGGTGCCTTTGCCGACTACTCCGGCGCGCATGTTGATATCAGCACGAAGGAGGGCGGGACGAAGGATTTCCTGAGCCTTTCTTTTGGTACGGGCGGCAAGGTGGGCACGATGTTTGGCGACTTTTACCAGATGGATCGTCCGAACACGATGTTCACCGACATTACGATGGACCAGGCGGGGCTTGACATTCCTTATGCCGATTTTGCAGGCTACAGCCGGACGCATGACATCTTCAACACGACGTTCAAAGTGGGCAAGTCGTCCGCCCTGCCCGACCTTTCTTGCAGTTTCGGTTTGGGCCGCACGTTTGACGTGGGGAAGGACAAGATAGATTTGCTGGCCACGTTCGGTTTGGACACGGGAGCGGAGAGCCTGGACGATGCCTACGTGCGCACGTTTGAGAGTACGGGCAACGAGATGAGCCGTTTCGACTACGATTCGTTTACCAAAAAGCAAAGTATGGCAGGGTTGTTTAACTTGGGCTATAATTTCCGCCGCACGGACCGCATAGGCGTCTCGGCCTTTTTTGCCCGCACGGCATCGGACAGCTACATGTTGCGCCACGGCGTGGATGAGGAAGGCCGCGTGTTGACGGGCAGCCACCAGACGAGCCATGTCTATATGCTGCAGAACTACCAATTGGCCGGACACCACGTGTTCGGGAAGTGGGATGTGGACTGGAGCGGGTCGTATAGCATCACTTCGAGCAGCGAGCCGGACCGCCGCCAAGTGATGTTCCAGCAAATGTCGGATGGAAGCTGGGATTTGTTCCGCCTGAACCGCCAGGGCAGTTCGCGTTACTTCGGTTCGTTGGACGAGGATGAATGGGCGGCCGACGCGCGGGCGCAATATAATTTCAATGACCAGGATAAACTGCGTTTCGGTTTCGCCATGAGGGACAAGTCGCGCGATTTCACCAGCACCCGTTTCTACTATAATCTGACTGGGATGCCCACGGCCACCGTGACGGATTTCTACCGCGCGGACGAATACCTGAATTTTGCGAACGTGGAGAATGGCGTGTTGGCCATTGAACGCAACCAGCAGAAGCGCGACGGATATACGGCAGGCAACCGCATCCTGGCCGCATTTGTGGAGGCGGACTACTATCCGGTGGATCCTTTGCTCATCAACATCGGGGTGCGCATGGAAAGTAGCCGTCAGTGGGTGAACTATTTCGACGACGGGGCGCGCCCGTTCCGCCGTGACTTGGATACGGACGAATTCTTCCCCGCGCTGAACCTGAAATACAGCATCAACAAACAACACAGCTTGCGGCTCTCGGGGTCGCGCACGGTGACGCGCCCTTCGTTTGTGGAGATGGCTCCCTTCCTCTACCAGGAATCCTACGGGTCGGCCCAGGTGCGAGGTAACGCAGCTTTGGAGAATGGTTATAATTACAACTTGGATTTGCGTTACGAGTGGTTCCATCCCACGTCCTCGGACATGGTGGCCGTCACGGCATATTATAAATACTTGGATAATCCCATCGAGCGGACGCAAACCACGGCCGGAGGTGCCATGATGCACTCCTTTCAGAACGCATCGAAGGGTTTGGCGGCCGGTGTGGAAGTGGAAATGCGCAAGGAACTGGTGAAGGATTTGCGTCTCGGGGTGAATGCGTCCTACATGTACACCGACGTGAAGTTGCCCGAAGGCGGTGTCTATACCAATTCCGAGCGTCCGTTGCAGGGTGCGTCGCCTTACTTGGTGAATGCCGACCTGACTTATTCTCCCAAATTCGGTGAGGAAAGCCAATTGACCATGGCTTTGCTCTATAACTTGCAAGGCCGCCGTATCCACGCCGTGGGCATCCAAGGCATCGGCGACGTGGAACAACAAGATTTGCACACGCTGGACTTTAATGCCAGCATGAAGTTCAACGGGCATTGGAGTGCAAAGGTGTCGGTGAAGAACATCCTGAATGCCGACGTGGTGTTCAAGCAGGAAATCCCGCAACGGAATGCGGAAGTGGAGGTGGAACGCTTCAATGAAGGTGTGGGCGTGAGTCTCGGCGTGACCTATACATTGTAAACACATAAAAAAACAAATCATTTAATTCAAAACCTTTAAAACGAGAAAGAAGATGAAAGCAAATCTTTTGAGAAACGCCACTTGGGCGATGGTATTGTGTGCATCCATGACGGCCTTCACGGCTTGTGACGATGACGACGACGCAGCCGGCGTACCCGCAGCTGGTGTAGAGAACGGGCTGGATGCGGCTACGAACACTTTGGGCGGCGACGTGACTTCCGACCTGACGTTGGAAGCCGGCAAGTCCTACACGCTGAGCGGCGCGTTGCAGGTGAAGGCTCCGGCTAAGTTGACCATCCCGGCAGGCGTGACCATCACGGCCAACAATGATGGTCAGGTGGACTACATTTTGATTGAGCAAGGTGCGAAAATTGACGCGCAAGGCACGGCGCAGTCTCCCATCGTGATGACAGCTGAAAACAAGTCTATGGGTGCCTGGGGCGGCTTGCACATCTGTGGACGTGCGCCCATCAACACGCAGAGTGGCACAGGGCTTTCTGAAATCGGTAATGCCGCATACGGTGGCAGCGACAACGGCGACAATTCCGGCATCCTGAAGTATGTACGTTTGGAATATACCGGCTTCGCTTTTGATGAGGAACACGAATCCAATGGCATCTCCTTCTATGGCGTGGGTAACGGCACACAGGTTTCCTACGTGCAGGCTTGCAACGGTTCTGATGACGGTTTGGAATTCTTCGGTGGCACAGTGAACATTGACCACTGCGTAGTCGTGGATTGCACCGATGACTCTTTCGACTGGACGGAAGGGTGGAGCGGTACAGGCCGTTATCTCGTGGCTTACCAGACGGACAGCAGCTGCGACTGCTTGATCGAGGCCGACAACAACGGTGACAATTTCGACGCATCCCCGGTTTCCCACCCCATGCTTGAGAATTTGACCTTGGTGGGCAACAACAGCTCAGAGAATTCCCGCGGTGTGCGTTTGCGTGCAGGTACATACGTGACGATGAGCAATGCCCAAATCACGGGTAAGCCCAAAGCGTTGACGGTAGAGACGGAACAGACGGAAACGGCTTTGGCTAACGGACCTTCCGTGCTGCAGAACGTGGCCATTTCCGGCGAGTTGGATTCAGAAAACGGCATTTATACGAATGCCATGTTCGTAGCTGCTGGCAACCAGACGAACCAAACGTTCGACTTAGGCAGCCGCGATAAGATCGAGGCTGCCAACATGTGGATGTCCGGCTGGACGAAATAAATCCCTGAACTTGTTCTTGAACGCCCATCCCCGGCACACGCAGCGGCGTGTGGCCGGGGATGTTTCTTTTGTTGCAATAGGGAATGATGGATAATCGCATTTCTAGCATTTCTACGTGGCACGAATGGAATAAAAGAGGCTGGTTTGTTGTGCAATCCGGAGCAAATCCGTATCTTTGCCCGTATGAAGAAAGAGGAAAGAGATAGGATATTAGCTTCTTTGGCCAAGGAAACGGGTGTTTATTGTCTTGACATCTCAAAACTGGTGTTCGGCGGTGTCGTGCTGGCGGGCGTGATGGATTTGGGCATTGACCGTTATTGGCTTTTTGGATGGGGTTTTGTCATTGTTTTGGCCATGGCCGTGGCCGGGCTCATTTTTATCGGATTGTCTAATCTTAAAAATAAATAGCTATGGGTTTGATGTTATTTTTATCTTTTTTTGGCCTTTTGGCTATATGCGGTGCAATTTGGGCTTTGCATGAAATCCGGAAGGAATTGAAGAACGGTTCCCATTCATAACGTTGGTCGTCATGTATGCACGTCTCATTGTCGTTGGGACGTTGTGGCTGGTTATAAAAAACCTTCGCAGGCGTTTGCCAAGCGAAGGTTTTCTAATTGTATTTTCCGTAGCCGGTTTGGCATCAGGCCATGATGGCCGCCACTAACGCCAGGATACCGTACAATTCCGGCAAGGCGGCGTAAATCAGCGTCTGCGCCATCACGTTATGGCCTTGCGCGAGGCCGACAATGCCGTTGGCGCACACCTGTCCTTGGCGGATGGAGGAGAAGAGGCAAATCAACCCCACTCCCAAGCCCACGCCGAACAGGAGCGGACCTTCGGTGGAGAGGTCGCGGTTGAGGATGCCCATGATGAAGGCCACGAAGCCATACAAGCCTTGCGAGGCCGGGATGGCCGAAAGGATGATGTAGCTGGCCGCCTTGGTGGGGTCCTTCTTGAGTGCGCCTTCGGCGGCGTTGCCCGCGATGGTCGTGCCGTAACAGCTGCCGATGCCGGCCAGGCCCAACATGAAGCCCAAGCCCAGATAACCTAAAATTTCGTTCATCATAATGATTTTGTTTTTATGGATTAATTATTGTTGTTTTCATACACGCTGAAAGGTTGGTAAGCCTTGCCTTGCCCGTCGTAGCCCGAGTTCTTGAAATATTCCACGAACGTCAGACGCAGCGGATGGACGAAAGCACTCAGGCACGACATGGCGATGTTGAGCGAATGACCCAGCACCAGGATGAGGCCGCAGCACAAGATGCCGGCCACGCCGCCGGCCGCGTCCTGCACCATGAAGGCCAGCTGGTTGAACACGCCGCCCAGCAGGCCGCCTGCCAGGCCTAGCGCATAGAGGCGCAGGTAGGACAGCACGTCACCCATCAGGCCCGAAGCCATGTTGTAGGTGTCCCACAAGCCCGCGCCGATGTTGGCCAGCACGTTGCGGTGCAGGTTGTTCAGCAGGTAAATGCCGATGCCCGCCACGGAGCCGATGCCGATGAAGAGCCATTCCGAGAGGCCGGAAGGTATCACGTTGAGGAAAGCCAGGCTGCCCGTCGCCACGAAGCCGACTACCAACAGCATCCATCCCCACGCGCTGAGCGACTCCTTGAAGCCGTAGCGCACGGTGGTCACGATGGCCTTCACCGTCATGGCCACGCTGATGTGCACGATGCCCACGATGATGGCCAGCAGCATCTGCTTGTCGTAGTTCGTGCCCTCCACTTTGCCCGCAATCATGAAGCGTTTCACGCTGTCGGGCAGGGCGGAGTCGAACAAGCTGATGCCGAAGAACGTCCCCAGGATGGCACCGAAAATGGTCGTGGCGCAACCCAGCGTGATGACCAGGTTCATCATGCCCGCCATCGACTTGGAGAGCTTGCGCTTCAACAGGAGGCCGAGGGCGATGAGAATCAACCCGTAGCCCGAATCTCCCAGGCAGAAGGCGAAGAAGAGCGTGAAGAACGGGGCAATCATCGGCGTGGGGTCAAACTCCCCGTAGTCCGGCATGCCGTACATCTTGGTCAGCACTTCGTACATCCGCACGAAGGCGTTGTTCTTCAACTTGATGGGCGCGTCTTCGTCTTTCCGGGCCGCGCGGATTTCGTAATACACGTCCTGCGAGGCGAGGAAACGCGTGACTTCCGCTTCGCGGTCTTCCGGAATCCAGCCTTGCAGCACCATCAGCCGGTTGTCGGCCGCATGCGCGGTGTCGAGCACCACGCGGTCGAAGGCGACGGAAGTGCGCAGGCGGGCTTCGTAGCCGCGCAGGCTCGCGGCATCGGCTGCCGCCGTTTGGCGCAGGCTGTCGTCCAATGCCGCCATTTCCTTTTCCTTGTCTGCGATGCGCCGCCGCACATCGCCGAGCGACGTGGCGGGCAACCTGATCCACTCTGCATTGACGGAAACCTCCGTCCCGGCGGGAGTGATGGTCACGAAATAAGTCTTTCCTTCCTCTTGGCGGATGAGGGTGGCGCAGTAGTCTTCTTCCCACGCCGTGTCGTACAGGCGCACGGGGCAGGCGAAAAAGTTCATCGCGTAGCCG
>CALUFQ010000093.1 GCA_944319925.1 uncultured Paraprevotella sp. | reverse complement strand
ATGCCCATGCTCTTGATGACGCGGGCCAGAAGGTACATGGGCGTGGAGGCCCGCACGGTGGTCACGTCATACGTCTCAATGTAGTAAATCACGTCGCGCACGGCATCCAGCCCTTCCTGGATGGTGTAGTTGATTTCGTGGTGCACCGTGCCGATATGTCCGGCCACTTCGCGGGCCTTGGCCAGGTCTGGTGCGCCTTTCAGTCCCACGGCGAAGCTATGCAGCTGCGGCCACCAGGCTTCCTTCTGCCCGTCGGTCTCGATGCGGCGGCTGGCAAACTGCCGGGCGACGGCCGAGATGACTGAACTGTCCAGCCCTCCCGAGAGAAGTACGCCGTAGGGCACGTCGCTCATCAGCTGGCGGCGCACGGCATCTTCCAACGCGTCGTGTACGGCTTTCACCTGCGTGGCATAGCTGTCTTCCGTAGCCGGCACGATGGTGTGGTTGCCCGCTTGCGGTGTGTAGTTGTCCTTTACGGCATCGAACGACATCCAGTCGCGGCTGTACCATCGTGTCATTTTCCCGTCCCGGCTCCAATAATAATGTCCGGGCAGGAACGGTTCATACGTGTCGCAGAAGCCTTCGAGGGCTTTCAACTCGCTGGCGCAATATACGTGCCCTTCTTTGTCGCGCCCGATGTAGAGGGGGATGACGCCGATGGGGTCGCGGGCAATGAGGAAGGCGTCTTTTTCTTCGTCATAAAGGGCGAAGGCGAAGATGCCGTTCAGTTCTTCGAGAAAACCGATGCCCTTGTCGCGGTAGAGGGCCAGGATGACTTCGCAGTCGCTTCCGGTCTGGAAGTCATAGCGTCCGGCATACCGTGTCCGGATGTCGCGGTGGTTGTAAATCTCCCCGTTCACGGCCAGGATTTGTTTCCGGTCCGGCGAGTAGAGCGGTTGTCCGCCGCTTTGCGGATCGACGATGGAGAGGCGTTCGTGGCAGAGGATGGCACTGCCGCCGCAATAGATGCCGCTCCAGTCCGGTCCGCGGTGGCGTATCTTCTTGGACATGGAGAGGGCTTTTGTCCGTAATTCAGGCGTTTGCGCCTTGATGTTGAATATGGCTGTGATTCCGCACATGGTGTTTGTTCTTTTTTTAGCGTTTGAGATATTGGTCGATGTCGGCGGCGGCTTTCCGTCCGCTTGCGATGCAACGCACCACGAGGCTGGCACCGGTGGCCGCGTCGCCTGCCACGAACACATTTTCAGGGAATTCGGGTTGTTGCGGGCGGAGGAATCCCATGGCCAGCAGCACGAGGTCGGCTTGGATCACTTCCGTGCGTCCTGTCGGTTTCATGACGGGGCGGCCTCCGTCCGGGGCGGGTGTCCATTCCACTTCTTCCACTTCCACGCCGCAGACATGGCCGTCTTCTGTGCCGATGAACCGTTTGGAATTCAGGCACCAGCGTCGTGTGCAGCCTTCTTCATGGCTGGAACTGGTTTTCAGCACCACCGGCCACTGCGGCCACGGCGTGGCCGGGTTGTGCCCCACGGGTGGCTTGGGCATGATTTCGATTTGAGTCACGTCGAGTGCGCCTTGGCGGTGGCTCGTGCCGATGCAGTCGCTGCCCGTGTCGCCTCCGCCGATGACCAGCACGTGCTTGCCTTTGGCCGTGATGCGTTCCGCGTCGCCGAACGTCTGTCCGGCCAACACGCGGTTCTGTTGTGCCAGCATCTCCATGGCCAGGTGGATGCCTTTCAGCTCGCGTCCCGGGATGGCGAGGTCGCGGGCCTGCGGCGTACCGGTGCAGATGCAGTAGGCGTCGAAACCTTCGGGCAGGTGTGTCACGTCGATTTCCGTATTCGTCCTGAACGTCACGCCTTCGGCCTCCATGACAGCGATGCGGCGGTCTATGATGGCTTTGTTCAGCTTGAAGTTCGGGATACCGAAGCGGAGCAGTCCGCCGATATACTCGTCTTTCTCGAATACGGTCACTTCATATCCTTTTTTGTTCAACTGGTTGGCGGCGGACAGTCCCGAAGGCCCGGAACCGACGACCGCCACGCGCTTCCCGTTCCGCTCGATGGCTTGCGGCTGCACGTATCCTTCGCGGAAGGCGGCTTCCACCACGGCGCATTCGTCCTCGCGGATGGTGACGGGCGCGTCGATGGTCAGTTTCAGCACACAGCTTTTCTCGCACAGGGCGGGGCAGACACGTCCCGTGAACTCCGGGAAATCGTTCGTCAGACTCAGGATTTCGTAGGCTTCTTTCCACTTGCCCTTGTAGAGCGCGTCCTGGAACTCGGGCGGACGGTTGCCCAACGGGCAGGCCCAGTGGCAGAACGGCACGCCGCAGTCCATGCAGCGCGAAGCCTGCAGTTTTCGTTCACTGGTATTGAGGGTTTGTTCGACTTCCCCGTAGTCGTTGATGCGGTCGTGCACCGGGCGGTAGCCGGCTTCCTGCCGCGGTATGGTGAGGAATGCTTTAGGGTTTCCCATTTTTTGTCCTTTTCTTTTTGTGGTTATTTTAAATCGTTTAATAATCCCGTTGCACGTCGGCAATCTTCTGTTGCAGCTTGCGCATCTGTTCTTCTGCCAGCACCCGCTTGTATTCGATGGGGGTCACTTGGATGAACTCCTCCACGTAGCGTGGCCATTCGTCGAGCATCGTGCGGGCCAGTTTCGAACCGGTGTAGAGGTAGTGCTGGCGGATGAGCTCGTGCAGTTCCTTGCGCGAAGCGGAGTCTTCGAGCAAGGACAGCTCCACCATCTCCATGTTGCAGAAGTAATCGAAGGTGTGGTGCTTGTCCCACACGTAGGCCACGCCGCCACTCATGCCGGCGGCGAAGTTGCGTCCTGTTTCGCCCAGCACGACGACCCGCCCGCCGGTCATGTATTCGCAACAATGGTCGCCCGCGCCTTCCACCACGGCGATGGCACCTGAGTTGCGCACGGCGAAGCGTTCACCCACGCGGCCGTTGATATACACTTCCCCGCTCGTGGCGCCATAAAGCAGGGTGTTGCCCGCGATGGTGTTACTTTCGGCTTCGAAACCGGAGCGCACGGGTGGTTGCACGGCGATGTGGCCGCCACTCAGTCCCTTGCCCAGGTAGTCGTTGGCCTCGCCTTCGAGCCTGAAGCTGATGCCGTGGGCCAGGAATGCGCCGAAACTTTGCCCGGCCGACCCTTTGAACTTCACGTTGATGGTTTGGTCGGGTAGTCCGGCATGTCCGTATTTGGCTGCCACGGCGCCGGAGAGCATGGCACCCACGGAGCGGTCAGTGTTGGCGATGGCATATTCCAGCGACACTTCTTTCTGGTGCTCGATGGCTTCGTGTGCGGCAGCGAGGATTTCCACGTCTTTCACATGGTCGATGTCGTGCCTCTGTCCTGTGGCGTGGTGCAGGGCGGCATCATTGTCTATTTTGTGGAGCAGGCGGCCGAAGTCGAGCAATGCCGTTTTCGTGTCTTTTTCGCGCGGCTTGATTTCAATCAGGTCGGTGCGTCCCACGATGTCCTCCAGCCGGGTGAAGCCCATCTCGGCCAGGTATTCGCGCACTTCCTGCGCCAGGAAGCGGAAGTAGTTCACCACGTACTTGTAATGTCCCCGGAAGTGCTCGCGCAGTTTCGGGTCTTGTGTGGCCACGCCTACGGGGCAGAGGTTGGTGTGGCATTTGCGCATCATCACGCAGCCCAGCACGATGAGGGCGGTGGTGCCGAACCCGAACTCTTCCGCGCCCAGCAAGGCCATGCTGATGATGTCGCGTCCTGTCTTGAGCTGCCCGTCGGTCTGCAGGCGCACTTGCCCGCGCAGGCCGTTGAGCACCAGTGTCTGTTGTGTCTCGCTCAGCCCGATTTCGGGCGGGATGCCCGCATAACGCATGGAGGAGGCCGGCGAAGCTCCCGTGCCGCCCTCGGCACCCGAGATGACAATGAGGTCGGCCTTGGCCTTGGCCACACCTGCCGCGATGGTGCCCACGCCGCTTTCGGCCACGAGTTTCACGCTGATTTGCGCCTTCGGGTTGACGTTTTTCAGGTCGAAGATGAGTTGTGCCAAGTCTTCGATGGAGTAGATGTCGTGGTGGGGCGGGGGCGAGATAAGCGAGATGCCGGGGATGGAGTGGCGCGTCTTGGCGATGATTTCATCCACCTTGAATCCGGGAAGTTGTCCGCCTTCGCCGGGTTTCGCGCCTTGGGCCACTTTGATTTGTATCTCTTCGGCGTTGACGAGGTATTCCGCCGTCACGCCGAACCGTCCGGAAGCGATCTGTTTGGTCTTGCTGGAGAGCGGGATGCCGTCATACGATTCATGGAAGCGGTCGCTGTCCTCTCCGCCTTCGCCGGTGTTGCTGCGGGTGCCCAGTTCGTTCATGGCCAAGGCCAAAGCCTCGTGGGCTTCCTTGCTGATGGCGCCGAACGACATGGCTCCCGTGACGAAGTGGCGGACGATGTCTTCTACCGGTTCCACTTTGTCGATGTCTATCGGATTGCGTTTGAAGCTAAAAAAGTCGCGCAGGAAAATCGGTTGTTCCTTTTCGTCCGCTAACCGCGTAAACTCTTTGAACTTCTTGTAGCTCCCGATGCGCGTAGCCAACTGGAGCGTGGAGATGGTCTCTGGATTCCAGGCATGGCGTTCGCCGTCCTTACGGTAGGAGAAAAGGCCGGCGTGGGGGAGCAGGTGGCTGATTTCCTTCGGGCGGAAAGCGGCGGTGTGGAATGCGGCATAGTCCCGTGCGAGTTCTTCCAGGCGGATGCCGCCGATGGAGGAAACGGGGGTGCCGAAATAGGCTTTGAGCAGTTCTTCGCTCAGCCCCACGGCTTCGAAAATCTTGGCCCCGCGGTAGGAGCGGATGGTGCTGATGCCCATTTTGCTCATGATTTTGTAGAGCCCCTTGCAGACGGCCTTGATGTAGTTCTTTTCTGCAGTTTCGTAATTCAGTTGGATCTCCTGGCGTTTCACCAGGTCGTCGAGGATGGCAAAGGCCATGTAGGGGTTGATGGCACTGGCGCCGTAGCCCAGCAGCAGGGCGGCATGCATCACTTCGCGGATTTCGCCGCTCTCCACGACGAGTGCCGTCTGTACCCGTTTCTGCACGGAGATGAGATGGTGGTGTACGGCACTGACGGCCAACAGCGAGGGGATGGCCGCATGCGTGGCATCCACGTCGCGGTCAGAGAGGATGATGTAGTTCGCACCTTCGTCCACGGAGGCTTCGGCCTTGCGGCACAGTTCGCCCAGTGCTTCCTGTAAGGCGGCTTTTCCGCGTCGCGCTTCGAACGTCATGGGGAGTTTCACGGTGTTGAAGCCCTTGTAGCGGATGTTGCAGAGGATGTCCAGTTGCGTGTTGGTCAGTACGGGATGCGGCAAGCGCACCATCTTGCAGTGCGACTCGCTGGGAAGCAGGATGTTCATGCCCACGGCACCGATGTATTCCGTGAGTGACATGACCAGTTCCTCGCGGATGGGGTCGATGGCCGGGTTCGTCACTTGGGCGAATTGCTGGCGGAAGTAGTTGAACAACAGTTGCGGGCGGTCTGAAAGCACAGCCAGCGGGGTGTCGTTGCCCATGGAAGCCGTAGGCTCCGCCCCATTGGAGGCCATCGGCACGAGGGTGCGCTCGATGTCTTCGCGTGTGTAGCCGAACGCGCGTAGCATGCGGTCGTAGTCGGCCACGCCGTTTCCGGCCTTGCGTCCGCTGCGCAGCGTGTCCAGTTCGATGCGGTTGGCCGAGAGCCATTGCCGGTAAGGCCTGGCCGAGGCCAGCTGTTCTTTCAGTTCCTTGTCATAATAGATTTTTCCTTCCAGGGTGTCCACCAGCAGGATCTTGCCCGGTTGCAACCGCCCTTTTTCCTTGATGTCGCCCGGCTCGAAGTTGATGACCCCGGCCTCGCTGGCCACCACCATCATGTCGTTTTTCGTGATGAGGTAACGCGCCGGGCGCAGGCCGTTGCGGTCAAGCATGCCGCCGGCATAGCGGCCGTCGCTGAAAAGCAGGGCGGCAGGGCCGTCCCATGGTTCCATCAGGATGGAATGGTATTCATAGAAGGCTTTCAGGTCTTCGCTGATGGGGTTCTTGTCGTTGAACGACTCTGGTACGAGCATGGCCATGGCGTGTGGCAGGCTCAGGCCCGACATGACGAAGAACTCCAGCACGTTGTCCAGCGACGCGCTGTCGCTCATGCCCGGTTGTATGATGGGGCGTATCTGCCGGATGTCGCCCAGCGTGGGGGTGGACAATACGCTTTCGCGCGCCTCCATCCAGGCGCGGTTGCCACGGATGGTGTTGATTTCGCCGTTGTGGGCCAGCAGGCGGAACGGTTGTGCCAGGCTCCACGTGGGAAACGTGTTGGTGCTGAAGCGGGAATGCACCAAGGCCAGCCCGCTGGTGAAGTAGGGCTGCGTGAGGTCGGTGAAATATTCGCGCACTTGCGTGGACGACAGCATTCCTTTATATATGATGTTTTTGCTGGATAGCGAAACAATGTAGAAATCCTTGTGGCCGACGCGCCGTTCAATCCTTTTGCGGACGAGGTAGAGGCTGCGTTCCAAGTTTTCCACTTCCGTGCCGCCCGTGACGAATATTTGTTTGATGTCCGGTTCCGTGGCGGCGGCATCCTTGCCGAGTATGGCGGAATTGACCGGCACGTTGCGCAGGTGCATCAGGTTGAGTCCTTCGCGCTCGATTTCCTCAATCATGACGCTGAGGATCTGTGCTTGTTCCGTTTCGTCTTTTGGCAGGAACACCAGCCCCGTGCCGTATTTCCCTTTTTCGGGCACGGGTATGCCTTGCAGGAGAATGAATTCGTGGGGGATTTGGAGCATGATGCCGGCTCCGTCGCCCGTTTTGTTGTCCGCGCCTTCCGCGCCCCGATGCTTCATGTTTTCCAGCACCTTGAGGGCCGCGTCCACCAGTTCGTGCGATTTGTTGCCGTGGATGTTGACAATCATGCCCACGCCGCAGGCATCATGTTCGTTCGCCGCGTCATACAGCCCTTCCTGACGATAAGATGAACTTGTTTTGTCTGTGATAAAAAGCTCTTTTTTCATCGTTTTTATTGCCTATATGCTTTGTTAGTTATGTTTCGACTTTCTTTTTGTTTTGCAAAGTTATAAATATTGTTTCAAAATGCGCAATATTTATTTGCTTTTTTAGCAGAAAAATTTTCTTTTTGCCTGTTTGCTTGCTGATTGTTGTTTGAAAGTCGTGCTTCCTGCCTGTTTGATATGGTTTTTGCGTGTTTTGCGTCATATAGTCTTCTCTAAAAAGTGGAAAAGTTTTGAGATGTGTGTTTCTCTTTTTTGCATAAAGGGGAGACAATTCCTATTCATGAAAGTTTAGAAGGACGGTATCCGACGAAACGCGGGGCTGGCAGAATGTCAACCCGGGAGCGGAACAAGTTTCTTTTTGCCGGATTTGGGTGGATTTCCGTGACGCGACTTTTGAGTGTGCGAAGCAAAACAGAGAAAAAAGCAGGCATTTTCTGCACAAAACAGCCCCTTTGTGCAGTGTTTTATGGGGGATTTTTACTTTTTGAGGCAGTCCGGCCCCGAAATCTTGC
>CALUFQ010000092.1 GCA_944319925.1 uncultured Paraprevotella sp. | reverse complement strand
TAGCGGGAAAAAGTGCTTCCAAGCCGCCGTCTGAAAAAAACGGGGCCGGGAAAAAAAATTTCGGGGCTTGGAATTTTATTTTCGGAGCCGGGAATTTCTTTTTCGGGGCCCGGATTTTTCCGTCCCGGCTGCAAGATTTCGGGGCCGGACTGCCTCAAAAAGTAAAAATCCCCCATAAAACATTGCACAAAGGAGCTTTTTTGTGCAAAAAAAGCCTGTTCCTTTTCTCTGTTTTGCCTTGCTAGCTCAAAAGCTGCGTCACGGAAATCCGCCCAAATCCGGCAAAAAGAAACTTGTTCCGACCTCGGGGTGACATTCTGCCAGACCCGCGTGTCGTCGGATACCGTCCCAGGCGCAGCTGCGACGGATTTGAAGTCCGGCGCAATTGGTCCATCCGGAGACAAAACGCCTCCGCCTTGCGGAGGAGTTTTTCTCGGCACAACAGGAATGGCATGGAAGCCAGTCAACACACACGAATATGCACACACGTTCCGGATTTCTCCTGAACCAGTCAACAAATCCTCCGCCACACAGCCACAGGCGTATGTTCCTCCCCCACAGGAAGACGGCAAGCCTTCCAAATCCACCAACGTGTCAACGTTCCCATACCGCATATACCATGGCACACTTCCGCCACCGTGCATCCCGACAAAGGGACTTCCCCCTCAGGACAAGCCACACACACGCCGCCGACCCATTCCACTGCCGCCTGCTCTTCTTCCAAAGGAACGTTACCGGCATAACATCCGTTGTCCGCCACGCACACGATACAACGATAGAAGACCGTGCCATCCGGGACATACAACCGATGACAAGCAAACCGCTTCATCGCCTGTCCCTCGGGCGCGTATGCCCGCGAATCACCCGATAAGGTTTCTCTTTCACCACGTTGATGGAACGCTCCACCGGACGGCTATCGCGAAGTTCCGCCGGCGACAAGCGGCGGTTCGAAGTCGGAGAGACATTCCGCACCGAATCCGCACCAGACGGCACGCTGTCTGCCACCATGGAAGCGGCCTGCATCGTATCGGCCTTCACTGGTTCCACTTTCTTATGGAAGCGGATTAACATGAAATCTTGAAGGACAAGGAAGCGAGGTTCCTCGTCGGACTCGCCCGGCGCACAATACACAAAGCCGCCTATCTCGCGGATAACACGCGCCGTGTCACCTTCCAAGCGGAGCTGCATCCGGTTGTTGGAATAAATCCTTTGCACCACGCCTGCCGTGGAATCGTTGTCATATCGCACATAAAAGCCCGCATACGCCTCGTTCGAACGGCCATGGGCAATCTGCCGTGAATCAAACCGCCAAAGCAATGCGTCGCCTCGCCGGAAAGTCGTATCGGCCTCCAAAGAAAACGCCATGCGGTTTTCCGCGAAAAGGGGCTTCAACACAGTAAAAGCCTGCCCCTGCCAGATATTCGCGGTGTCACCTTGCGCATTCAAGTTGGCAAACACATCTCCCGTGCCCATGGCCGCTCCCAAAGCGGCCACATTGCCGGAATAACGCTCACGCAAACGCTGGTAAATCTCACGCAAATAAGTAGCATGGGACGAATACCAAATCATCGTCGTGTCAAACTCGGCCTCCGTGACGCCGTATTTGTCAAAAACTGCTTGGATGTAACTGTAACGCCGGAAGTTCACGCTGTCGCCCCCGCCGTTTTCGGCCATGGCCTGTGCCAAATGGTAATCATACAGGATTTCTTCCAGTTCGTCTGGCTGTATCAGTCCGGAGGGCACACTTGGTTTGCAGGCGAGCAACCAAAAACCTAGCCCCCCCACACAAACCGCCCTGCACAATCTTCCAATCCTCATGGCCGCACGAACATTATTGGGAAATGCGTTTATGATAGAAAATCAGCAAGGCTATGATGCCGCAGCTGATGGCCGCGTCCGCGAAATTGAAAATCGGACTGAAGAACACGAAATGCTCGCCGCCGACCCACGGCATCCATTCCGGCCAATGCGTGTCAATGATGGGGAAATAGAACATATCCACCACCTTGCCATGGAATGCACTCTCATATCCCGTGCCGAAAGGCACGAAATCGGCCACGAACGGCGCAGGCGGATTGTTGAATATCAAACCGTAAAACACACAGTCAATGATATTCCCCGCAGCACCGGCCACAATCAGGGCCACGCACACGACCATGCCCGTCGGCACCCCCTTCCGGATTATCCGATAAAGGAGGTAGCCGATGACACCCACAGCCACGATGCGGAACAACGTCAGGAAAAGCTTGTCGAAAAACTCCCACCCGAATGCCATGCCGGGATTCTCGGTGAAAAGGATGTAGAACCAATCCGTCACCCGGATGCTCTCGTGCATGTACATGGTCGTCTTGACCGCAATCTTGATCAGTTGGTCGATTACGAGCACGGCCACAATGATCAAGACGGCCAGCCGCCCTTGGGTGAGCCATGTCGCCCGCCCCTTTCCTTCTGCGTTCCCCATGCTCATCTCTGGTTTTTCGCCTCCACGCTCAATGTGGCATGGGGCACGAGGCGCAAGCGTTCCTTCGGAATCAGCTTGCCGGTGACGCGGCAAATCCCGTAGGTCTTGTTTTCAATGCGCACCAACGCGGCTTCCAGCCCTTTGATGAACTTCTGTTGCCGGGCGGCCAGCAAGGCCAGCTCTTCCTTGGTCTGCGTGTTCGCCCCTTCCTCCAATGCCTTGTAGGTCGGCGACGTGTCGTCCACGCCGTTGTTGTCCGTGTTCATCAACGTGCCCATCATGCTCTCATAGTCTCTTTTAGCCACAGCCAGCTTGTCCAGTATCAACTGTTTGAACTCGGCCAGCTCTTCGTCCGAATAGCGTGTTTTTTCCGTCATAATATTTTATGCTTAGGGTTAATATTTGTCTCCTCAATCCTTCGCCACTTTCACCGTCACCGGTTCGTCAAACTCCAACGTCATGCCGTCCGCCACCTCGCCGGCCAATGTCAACGAGTTGGCCAACACCTGGCTGCGGATATAGTCGCCATATTCTGCCACGGCTTTATCCGTCAAGTCCGAATGGGTCAGGACCACCGCGATGCGGTCTGTGATTTCCAGCCCGCTTTCCTTGCGCAGGTTCTGGATGCGTTTCACGATTTCGCGCGCCGCGCCTTCCACACGCAATGCGTCCGTCACCGTGATGTCCAAGGCCACTGTCAGGCTTCCTTCGTTGGCCACCGTCCAGCCCGGAATGTCCTCGCTGTAGATTTCCACATCGGCAGCCTCGATGTCCACCGTCTCGCCGCTTTCCAAGGCCACATTGAGGACACCGGCTGTTTCGAGTGTGGAGATTTGCTCTTGCGTCAGATGCTCCACGGCAGAAGCCACGGCCTTCATCAGTTTACCGAACTTCTTGCCCATCGTGCGGAAATTGCACTTCACCTTCTTCACCAACATGCCGTCGCCTTCCACGAAATGCAGTTCTTTCACGTTCACTTCGTCCAAAATCAGCTGTTTCACGGCCTCGATGCTTTCCTGCCGCGCCGCGTCGCCCTTGGGAATGGCAATGCACTGCAGGGGTTGCCGCACGATGATTTTCTCTTTCTTGCGCAGGGAGAGCACCATCGAAGTGATTTGCTGGGCCAATTCCATGCGGTATTCCAAATCCTTGTCTATTTTCGTCTCGTCGCACACGGGGAAAGTGGCCAAATGTACGCTCTCGGCTTCCATGCGCCCTGTGGCAGCCGTGAGGTCGCCATAAAGACGGTCGGCATAATAGGGTGCGATGGGCGCCATCAGCCGTGCCACCGTCTCCAGGCAGGTGTAGAGCGTCTGATAGGCTGAAAGTTTGTCTGTGCCCATGGCGTTGCCCCAAAAACGCTTGCGGTTCAGGCGCACATACCAGTTGCTCACGTTGTCGATGACGAAAGTCTCTATCAGGCGGCCGGCCTTCGTCGGCTCGTAATCCTCGTAACAGTCGTTCACGTTTTTCACCAACGTGTTCAGTTCCGATAAAATCCAGCGGTCTATCTCCGGGCGTTCCGCCATAGGCACGTCGGCTTCGGCATAACACCAGCCGTCCACGTTGGCATACATGGCCAAGAATGAATAAGTCTGGAACAGTTTGCCGAAGAACGTCCGGCTCACTTCCTGCACCCCGGCCTCGTCAAACTTCAGGTTGTCCCAAGGTGAAGAATTGGTCAGCATATACCAACGCACGGCATCCGACCCGTATTTCTCAATGGCACCGAACGGATCCACGGCATTGCCCAAGCGTTTGGACATTTTATTGCCGTTTTTGTCCAGCACCAATCCATTGGAGATTACGGCTTTGTAGGCCACGCTGTCCGACACCATCGTGGAAATGGCATGCAACGTGAAGAACCATCCGCGCGTCTGGTCCACACCCTCGGCTATGAAATCGGCCGGATAGACGGTACGCGAGTCGAATTCCTCCTTATGTTCGAACGGATAATGGATTTGTGCATATGGCATAGCGCCGGAATCGAACCACACGTCAATAAGGTCGGTCTCGCGCTTCATCGGCTTGCCTGTGGGACTGGCCAACACCACTTCGTCCACAAACGGGCGGTGCAGGTCTATCCGGTCATAATTCTCCTGGCTGTAGTCGCCCGGCACGAACCCTTTCTTCTTCAACGGGTTGTCAGCCATCAGCCCTGCGGCCACGGCCTTTTCGATTTCCTCATAGAGTTCGGCCACCGACCCGATGCAGGTTTCTTCCCCGTCTTCCGACCGCCATATCGGCAACGGGGTGCCCCAATAGCGGCTACGGCTCAGGTTCCAGTCATTCAGGTTCTCCAACCATTTCCCGAAACGTCCCGTGCCTGTCGTGGCAGGTTTCCATTTGATGGACTTGTTCAGTTCCATCATCCGCTCCTTGGCCGCCGTGCTCTTGATGAACCAGCTGTCCAACGGATAATACAGCACCGGTTTGTCCGTGCGCCAGCAATGCGGATAACTGTGCACGTGCTTTTCTATTTTGAAAGCCTGTCCCCGTTGCTTCAAGTCCATGCAAAGGGCCACGTCCAACGTCTCGTCCTTTTCCGTCTTGGCCGGGTCGTAGGCGTTCTTCACGAATTGCCCTGCCCACGGGCGGTAAGCCTCCACGCTGACGCTGCGGCGCACAAACTCTTCGTCCAAGTCCTCGATCCGGTAGAATTTGCCGGTCATGTCCACCAACGGGCGCAACTCGCCCTTCCGGTCCACGACTTGCAAGGGAGGGATACCTGCGGCTTTGGCCACGAAAGCATCGTCCGCACCGAATGTCGGCGCGATATGCACGATGCCCGTACCGTCTTCCGTGGTCACGTAATCGCCTAATATCACGCGGAAAGCATCCCCGCCGGGATTCACCCAGGGCTGGAGCTGCTCATAGTGCATACCTGCCAAATCCGTGCCCGCATATTCGCCCACCACGCGATAAGGCACCACCTTGTCGCCCGGTTTGTAATCTTCCAAGGGCAATTCCGCGCCTTTTGGGTTCAGGTAAGCCCCCATACGGGCCTTGGCCATCACCACCGTCACCGGCTGCCCGCTATACATATTATAAGTACGAATGCACACGTATTCGATTTTCGGCCCCACGCAGAGAGCCGTGTTGGAAGAGAGCGTCCATGGCGTGGTAGTCCAGGCCAAGAAATAAGGTTCGCCCCACCCCGTCATCTCCGGACGCGGGTCGGTCATCCGGAACTGCGCGGTCACCGTGGTGTCCTTCACGTCACGGTAACATCCCGGCTGGTTCAGTTCGTGCGAACTAAGCCCCGTGCCTGCAGCGGGAGAATAGGGCTGAATCGTGTAACCCTTATACAACAGTCCCTTGCGGTAAAGTTGTTGCAACAGCCACCACAGGGTCTCGATATATTTGTTGTCGTAAGTGATATACGGGTGTTCCATATCGACCCAGTAGCCCATCTTGTGGCTTAGGTCTGTCCATTCCGCAGTATATTTCATCACGTTCGTGCGGCACCTGCGGTTGTATTCCTCGATGGAAATGGTCTTGCCGATGTCTTCTTTCGTGATACCCAGTTCCTTTTCCACGCCTAATTCCACCGGAAGCCCGTGCGTGTCCCATCCCGCTTTCCGCTTCACTTGGAACCCCTTCATGGTCTTGAAACGGCAGAACGTGTCCTTGATGGAACGCGCCAGCACATGGTGTATGCCCGGATGCCCGTTGGCCGAAGGAGGCCCTTCATAAAAGATAAACGAAGGATAACCTTCGCGTTCCGTCATACTTTTATGGAAGAGGTCGGCCTCGTCCCACATTTTCAACACCTCCTTGTTCACCTCGGAGAGATCCAAATGCGCACGTTCTGCGAATTTATTTGCCATATATCGTATTTTACTTTTTTGCTTGCCGATAAAATTTGGGCAAAAATACAATTTTTTTTTTATTCCGTCGTGCATTTCCCGAAAAAACCATCAACGATGCCGGCAAGACTGCAAGAAAGGGAGGCACGGGCTGTGGCCCTTATGGCCGCGCAGAGCGTCCCCCTATTGCGTATGCCAGTGGCCCATCTTGCGATTGTGCGGCAGGAATGCCGCACCTCCTATTTTAGCAGAATGGTTCTAATTGACTATGTTTTTGGAAAGAATCAACCCATATTATAAGAAATATATGGGCTAAATTTGCAAAAAGAAACGAAGCAGCATGAAGACAATACAGCGGATTTTGGGGTACATTCTATTATGCTTTGGCGGGTTATGTGCCTGCCAAAAACCGGACTTGGAAGAGGCTCTTGATGTCGCAGGGGACAACCGCAAGGAATTGGAGGCCGTCCTTGAACACTACAAGGACGACCCGCAAAAATTGCAGGCTGCCCGTTTCCTCATCGAAAACATGGACGCGCACTATTTCTTTGAAGGCGAGGCCGTGACGGCATACTACCGCTACATGGACAGCGTGTTCCGGAATTGCGAGGGCGACCGCCCCTATTGGAACAGGCAATACGACACCATCCTGCAACGGGTGGGAAAGGATTTGGAGACGTGCATGGCCGAGCCGCGTTTCGACATCGAGGAAATCAAGGCGGAATACCTCATCGCCAACATTGACAGTGCCTTTGCCGTTTATCACCAAAACTGGAACAAGCAATACGGTTTCGACATATTCCTCCGCTACGTGCTCCCCTACCGGTTGGGCAACGAACAAGTGAGCGATTGGAGGACGGAACTTGCATTACCCGCCGGGGAACGCAAGGCGTATGCCGAGAACACGTTCAATGCGAACTACGTCTATGGCATCGCGCATGATGTATTCTTAGGGATGCAACCTTGGATTTACTACCCCCGACAATTCCTCCCGGACTTTCCATTAAAACAACTGAAGCACATCAAGCTGGGGGTATGCAAGGAATATGCACATCTTTGCGCGGCAACGTTCCGCGCACAAGGCATCCCCGCCACGGTGGACTTCACCCCCCAATGGGGAAACCGTTCATTAGGGCATGAATGGTGCGTGTTCTTCCCTAACGACAGGACGGCCATCCCGTTTGAAATGGGGCAGCCCGTCGGTTGCCATTTCATGAAGCGGAAGGAAGACCGCATTCCAAAAGTATTCCGCCAAACATTCGAAAAACAAGAAAATTCCCTCTACATGCTCAACAAGGGAAGAGAACCGCTCCCCCTTGTATTCTCCACTCCCTGCATCGTGGATGTCACGCGGGAATATATCGAAACTTCGGACGTGGAGGTGGATTTATACTTGGAAAAATACGATACCCGTTACGTGTATCTTGCCATATTCGACAATCAAAACTGGAGTGTCGTGCATTGGGCTATCAAAGAGGATGGAAAAGCCCGTTTCACCGACCTGGGCAGAGACATTGTTTACCTGCCGGTCTATTATATAAATGATGAAGTGATACCGGCAGGGGATGCCTTCTTCTTGGACAACGAGGGGAAAAAGATCTTGTTAGTACCGGACACCAAACAGAAAATCACCGTTAAGGCCAAAAGGAAGTTTCGCGATGTCAAAGCCAAAAGCTTCCTTCAAGGGGTTATCGGAGGAGTCTTCCAAGGGGCGAACCGCCCGGACTTCAGCGATGCCGTCAACCTGTATGAGATTCCACATATTGAAGACAACCAGTTCCACAAGGTCGCCATAGTCCCCCAAGGACGGTTCAAGTACTTCCGTTACTGTGCACCGGATGGCACGAGGGGAAACATGGCCGAACTGTATTGTCTTGACGGAAAAGGGGACACTTTAAAACCCATACGGTGGCATGAAAGCGCAAACGCCATGTCGGATTGCGGGATTGAGAAATTGACGGACGGGGACGTACTGACCTACTACGAATCACAACAGACGGACAGCGTTTGGTTCGGATGGGAATACCGGAAACCCGTTGGAATCGCACAAATCCTCTATCTCCCACGCAACGATGACAATTTCATCCGCGAGGGAGAAGACTACGAATTGTTCTATTGGAATCGCGGGAAATGGGCTTCCTTGGGAAAGCAACGGGGGAATTTCGCAGCCGAGCTGCACTTCCCCAACGCGCCCGCCAATGCCTTGTTCCTCCTGCACAACCACACCAAAGGGACGGAGGAACGAATCTTTATGTATGAAAAAGGAAAGCAGATATGGCGATAAACAAACCAATTACTAATCAAAAAAACAAAAAAAATTATGAAACTTAAAGATTTATCAAAAGTCATTGGCATCATGATTGTATTATTGACAGCCATGTTTTGGGGATGCTCACAAGAAGATGAGTTCGAATACGAAACTGAAATCCATAATGATTCCAATAATTGGAACAAAAGAGCGGTAAAGAAAAGCCTTGCAAGCTCTATTCTCATATATAGGGAAAATTATTATGGTATAGAAGCTGTTTATACCTTCCCAACTCGCCCGTATCTGACGGAAAAAGCTAGTTATGATGTACGAATTGAAGTTTATCAAGATAGTACAACTAAGCAATATGATCATACCGCAACTTTTATTAACACTCCTTATAACGCGAACCTGACCAACGAAAATGTAATGATTTTCACTGGTCCAAAATGGTACTATATAGAGTTGGTGTTTACTGCAACAACAAAATATTCAAATATAGATGTAAGTTGCAGCAATACATATGTTTTACCACATAGTGAAGAAGACGAGAAGTGGTAACTAAATAACAAATACACCGCCATTATGCAAAGAACAAAGCAAAATAAATTGATACAATTATTTTGCTTTGTTTTAGAAACAAGAACTGTTCAAATAGCTATATGAAATTTTGGTTATCGATACTTATTATTAGCATTTACAACAACATATACGCACAATCGCCCTATAATAGCATCGATTCCCTCGCCGCCCGCGTTGCAAGGTTCGGCCGGGGACTTCCCCAGGAAAAAGTCTATCTCCATATAGACAACACCTGCTACTTCGTGGGCGACACCGTATGGTACAAGGGCTACGTCACACGGACCGACCGGGGACGGCTCACCGACCTGAGCCGCATCCTCTACGTGGAACTCCTCACGCCCGACGGATACCTCGTCGAACGCCAGCAGCTG
>CALUFQ010000091.1 GCA_944319925.1 uncultured Paraprevotella sp. | reverse complement strand
TGGCCGGACAGCACCGACATCCCGCAGCCAGAGTGGCCGGACAGCATAAGCATTGCCAACACGCCTGCCACAGCATACACTGTCGCCGAGGCACACAGGCTGATTGAAGCCGGAAAAGAATTGGACACTGAAGTATATATAAAAGGTATCATCACGCAAATTGACGAAGTGAACCTGACATACGGTAACGCCGACTATTACATCAGCGGCAACGATACTGTGGGCGGACCGCTCCAAGTATATCGCGGATATTACTTCGACGGCTCTAAGTTCACGGCTGAAAATCAAATCCAAGTCGGCGATGAAGTCGTGGTTTACGGACTTTTGAGTTCCTACGACGGGAAACATGAGATAACTACAGGAAGCGTTATCTATTCCCTGAACGGTAGCACGGAGCCGCCCACTCCCACCGTGGACATCTCCAATACCCCCGAAACAGCATACACCGTCGCCGAGGCACACAGGCTGATTGAAGCCGATGAAGGATTGGAAACCGAAGTATATATAAAAGGTATCATCGTACAAATTGACGAAATAAACAAAAACTTCGGTAACGCCACCTATCACATCAGCGGCATGGACTCCGTGAGCGAGCCACTCCAGATCTATCAGGGACGCTTCCTCGAGGAAACAAGATTCACGGAAGAAGACCAAATCCAAGTTGGAGACGAAGTAGTGGTTTACGGACAATTGTCCGATTATAAAGGAAAGCACCAGGTCAACAGCGGAAACTCCATCTATTCCCTGAACGGAGAAACGGAACCGCCTGCCCCGACCGTGGATATCTCCAACACCCCGGAAACGGCTTACACCGTCGCCGAGGCGCACGGGCTGATTGAAGCCGATGAAGGATTAAGTGCCAAAGTGTATATAAAAGGTATCATCACACAAATTGACGAGGTGAGCACAGACTTCGGCAACGCCACCTATTATATCAGCGGCACGGACACTGTGGGCGGACCGCTCCAAGTCTATCGCGGATATTACTTCGACGAATTGAGATTCACGAAACAAGACCAAATCCAAGTGGGAGACGAAGTAGTGGTTTACGGGCAACTGCTATCTTTCTTCGGGCAGCATCAGGTCGTAGAGGGGAACTCCATCTACTCCTTGAACGGAGAAACGGAACCGCCCGCCTCATCTGTGGACATTTCCAACACCATCGAGACGGCCTACACCGTCGCAGAGGCGCACGAATTGATTGAAGCCGGAGAAGACCTGGAGACCCAAGTATATATAAAAGGTATCATCACGCGAATTGACGAAGTGAACCTGACATACGGTAACGCCGACTATTACATCAGCGGCACGGATACTGTGGGCGGACCGCTCCAAGTCTATCGCGGATATTACTTCGATGGCACCAAGTTTACGTCCGAAGACCAAATCCAAGTCGGGGACGAAGTAGTGATTTACGGAAAACTGTCCACCTATGAAGGACGACACCAGCTGGCAATGGGCAACATGATCTGTTCCCTGAAGGACGGAAACGGCACGGTCGGGACAGACCGCATCAAGGCCGAATGCCAAACCCTGACCGACGTTTACAGTCTCAGCGGCATACGGGTGCGCAGTCAAGTCTCTGTTTCCGAAGCTACGAAAGGGCTGCCTAAAGGCATTTACATCGTCAACGGAAAGAAAGTAATCGTCCGATAGGAACCACGCGACAGGCAAATCGTCCTGTCAAGCCAAGAGGGCGTGCCGGTCGGTACGCCCTCTTCATTTCACCACTCCGGAAATCGCCGCCCCAACAGATCAAAAGCCGACACATGGCATTGTCGAAAAATTTCGCCGACCTCACCGAAACACAAGGAAAAAGGCCACCCCAAGCAGGACAAATCCACTTCCGACAAGCAACAATCTCAAAAAAACGGCGACATCCCGTGGTTTTCTCGGAAAAAAGCCTTTCCTTTATGGTTGCAAAAGGAAAATTCCTCAATAACACAACAAAAACAGGATGGAAACAGGAAAAAGCTACACGGCATACCGGCAACTGACACCGGAAGAGACCGGGCAACTGGAACAACAGGGCTGCACGGCTGAAGACTGGCAACGGGTGGAAATCAGTCCCGGCACAGACCTTTACCAACTGGAGGACGTGCATTTCTCGGGCACCATCCGCCTAGGGTGCTTCCGGAAAGTCTTCGCGTTTCCCGCTGGCGTGACGCGCCGGGCGGGCATCCGCCACGCCGCGCTCCACGACACCACCGTGGGCGACGACTGCCTCATCGAACATATCCATGACTACATCGCCCACTACGACATCGGGGCGGAATGCGTCATCCTGCACACCGATGTGCTGGCCATGACCGCCCGCTCGTCCTTCGGCAACGGCGTGGAGCTGGCCGTCATGAGCGAAAGCGGCGGGCGGGAAATCGTCATGCACGACCGCCTCTCGTCGCAGGAAGCCTACATGCAGGCCATGCACCGCCACGACACGCGCTTCACGCAGGCCATCCGGCGGATGGCCTTCCAATATGCGGAAGAGCAAAGCAGCGAAAGGGGACGCATCGGGTCGCGCACCCGCATCCTTCACTGCGGCAGGCTGTGGAACGTGCGTATCGGCCCTTGTGCCACCCTCGACGGGACGGCACGGCTGGAAAACGGCACCGTGTGCAGCCACCCCGCTTCCCCGGCTTTCGTGGGCGAAGGGGTCATCGCCCGCGACTTCATCTTCCAAACGGGAAGCCACGTGACGGACGGGGCAATGCTCACCCGCTGCTACGTGGGGCAATCCACTACGGTCGGCCACGGTTTCACAGCCTCAGACACCTACTTCGCCTGCAACTGCCAGGCCGAAAACGGCGAAGCCTGCGCTGTTTTTGCCGGTCCCTACACCGTGACCCATCACAAGGCGACGCTGCTCATCGGCGGCATGTTCTCGTTCATGAACGCCGGATCGGCCACCAACCAAAGTAACCACGCCTACAAGCTCGGCCCCAGCCACCACGGGGTACTGGAACGGGGCTGCAAGACAGGCTCGGGCAGCCACATCTCGTGGCCGGTGCGCATCGGAGCATTCTCCCTGGTCATGGGACATTGCGACCCTTATGCCGACAGCCGCAGGTTGCCATTCTCCTACGTCGTGGAACGGGAGGGGGCAAATTACATCATCCCCGGTATCGCCCTGCGGGGAGTGGGTACACTGCGCGACATCCACAAGTGGCCGCAGCGTGACGGCCGCCCCGCCGACGCGCCCCGGCTGGACCACCTCGTGTTCGAAGCATTTTCGCCCTACACCATGGAACGAATCCTGCAAGGACATGCCTTGCTCACCGACATTGAAAACCAATGGACGGACGGTGCACAGGAAACCGTTTGGAACGGGCTGCGCATCAAACGCCGCCATGCCGCCACCGGACGGGAACTCTACCGGATGGCCATCGACCGCTTCTTTGGCGAACGGCTGCTGGCGCGGCTGGAAGCCCTTGGCATCCCGTCGCCCGCAGGCCTCCGCACCGCGCTCCGTCCCTCCCGCCCCGCAGAAGGCCGTTGGTGCGACATTGGAGGATTGCTGGCTCCGAAAAGCGAAATCGACCAATTGGAAGCCGACGTGGCCAACGGTAGCCTGAACACCTTGGAAGTATTGGGCGAACGGCTCCTCGCCCTTCGCGAGAGCTACGAAGAACGGGCTTGGGCATGGACTTGGGCGCGCTTGTCGGAAGCTTATCCCGAAGCCGCCGACGGCCACTTCGCCGACACCCTGTGCCGCCCCGTCATCCGGAAATGGGCGGAAGCCACCATCGGACTGAACCGCCAAATCATCGCCGACGCCCGCAAGGAATTCGAGTGTCCTCGCCCCTGCGTGTTCGGCATAGACGGGGACGACGCGGAAGCCGCAGCCGACGCGCTGGCCGTGAAAGGAAGCCCGGAGACGCACCCGCTAATCCGGGAACTGGAAAAACAGCAAAGCGAAATACGCGAAAAGGCCGAACTGTGGCTGCAAAAGCTCGGTGAAGCCCCGTCCACATGACATAACCCTAAAAACAAACCATCATGGAAATCAAAGACCAACTGGAAATCATCGTGGGCGACATCACCACCCTGCACACGGATGCCATCGTGAACGCGGCCAACTGTTCACTGCTGGGCGGCGGAGGCGTGGACGGCGCGATACACCGCGCCGCCGGCCCAAAGCTGCTGGAAGAGTGCCGCACGTTGCACGGATGCCGCACAGGCGAAAGCAAGATGACGGAGGCTTACGACCTGCCCTGCCGGAAAGTCATCCACACCGTAGGACCCGTATGGCACGATGGCGGACACCACGAGGCCGAACTACTCGCCTCTTGCTACGACTCTGCCTTGCGCATCGCGGAAGCAAACGGGCTGCGCTCCATCGCATTCCCCTGCATCAGCACAGGCGTGTACGGCTATCCGCATCGCGAAGCTGCCGACATTGCATTGAAGACTGTCTTGGCACACCTACGCTCAGGAGCTTACGGCGGAAAAGTCATCTTTTGCTGCTTCCTCGAAGAAGATGCCCGCATTTACAAGGAACTGATGGCCGCACTATAAAAAAAGGGAAAAGCCATGAGAAAAACCACCCTACCCTTCATGCCCGCCCTTGTGGCCCTCATGCTCGCGACAGGCTGCAAAGACGCGTCCCGACAAGCGGAAATCACGAAAGAAACGCCTGTCACGGACACCGCCAAGGACACCGCTCTCCTCGCAGACACCGTCACGCCCGCAGAAACGCCCGAAAATCCAGCCCCGGCACCATGCACAATCGAAGACTTGGAACCGTTGCATCAACAAATTTGGGCCAGCCGCGAAGCTTTGGGAAAGGATAATCCGCTCTTTTTCAACTTCCACGGAAGCCATAACACGAAAGACTCCCTCATCGTGGAACTGGCCATCAACACGCCCGATTGGCAAGCCCAGTTCCGCAAACAGATTTCCGACTCACCCCGCATCGCATTCCACGGCCCCGCAAAACCGCAAAGAATCGCCCTGACGGCCAGGCAAGATGAAGGCATCCGCCTGCAACCGGACTCCACCATGTTCCCCACGGACGCGGAGTCGGCCTCTTTCACGCTCAGCAACCTGGGCGGGAACGTGCTGCAATTCGGGAAACCGTACATCGTGGGCTATCAAGGCACGGACGGCCAATGGTACGAACTGCCGCACATCGGCGCATGGGAAGATATCGGCTATGCCCTGCGACCGGGCGGGACACACACCTTCAAAGCCGCATTGCTGCCCATACTGAACCGCAACCGCCCGGGCACGTACCGCCTCTACAAGGAAGTGCATTGGGCCGGCGACAAAGACAAATTCTGGGTCATGACGGAGTTCAGGCTTGGAAACGAGCCATAACGACCCAGTTGTTAGAAACTGTGCCGGCATACCCCGTGAAGAAATCATCTTTTACCTTACTCCGGCCGCACAACCCTCAACACCAATTCCGCAGGTTTCAGTCCACGTGCCGACGCTTTCAGGCGAACCGTCCCAGTCTCGCCATTCTCCGCCACGATGGCCGTCATTTTCCCGTTGAACACCGGCATCTGCGGACTGGAAAAAGGCACAAGGCACACCGGATTGCCATTGGCTCCGGCCTTGTAACGCCCCGCCCCACGGACGGAGAACTTCACTTCATGTTGTGCACCAGGACAAAGATTGCCCTCGCGGTCCACCACGCTGACGGTCACGAAAGCCAAATCCTCGTCACGCAACCCCGCATTGAGCGTATCCTTGTCGGCCTGCAACACAAGGCGGTAAGGCTCGCCCGCCGTGCGCACGACTGTTTCCATGCACTTCCTTCCCTGTGCATCGTAGGCCACGGCCTTCAACTCCCCCGGTTCGTAGCGGACGTCCATCCACATCAGACGGTAACGCGCCTGACGGGCCAACGCCCGGCGGGCCTCATCGTTCTCCGTGGCATCCACCGTCACGGACAAATCCTTCGTCCGTTTTCCTTGGCTCTTGCCGTTGAGGAACAATTCCACGGTGGGATAATTGGAATAGACAAACACCGGGGTGACCTCGCCCTCGCGCCCCGGCCATGTCCAATGAGGCAGGATATGAAGCGTCTCATCCTCCTTGTTCCACAGGCTGCGGTACAGGTAGTAACGGTCCTTGGGCAAATAGGCCAGGTCGATGATGCCGAACAACGAGGAATGGCTGGGCCAGTCGTTATAATAAGGAGTAGGCTCGCCAAGGTAGTCGAAACCCGTCCATACGAACTCGCCCATATAATAAGGCAAGTCTTCCGACAGGATGAAATTGTCCTCCGGCAAGTCGCTCCATCCGCAATGCTCCACATCATAAGAAGACGCCTGGTGGTCGGCATACTTCGCGTCGGCCTTCCGCTCCACGGGAAACTTATACACCCCGCGCGAGCTGACGGTGGAAGCCGTCTCAGAACCCAACACAACCTGTTGCGGCAAGTTTTCGTAAGCCATCTGCACCTTGTGTGAACGGTAATTCAGCCCCGGAATGTCCATAATGGCCGCCACATGGCTGGCAATGGCCGCGTCCACACGATCCAGCCCCTGCGTACAAGGCCGCGTGGGGTCTTCACGGTGCACGATATCCTGCATCATGCGGCACAACTTGGCACCCTGCGCCGAACCTTGGTCGGGCACCTCGTTACCGATGCACCACATCACCACCGAAGGGTCGTTGCGATAGTGGCGGACGACATTCACCAAGTCGCGCTCCACCCACTCATCATAAAACCGGTTGTATCCGTTAGCCATCTTACGGGTGCGCCATTCATCAAAAGTCTCCACCATCAGAAGCATTCCCAGCTCGTTGCAAGCTTGCACCAGTTCGGGCGACGGCATGTTGTGCGACGTGCGATAGGCATTGCAGCCCATGTCCTTCAGCATCTTCAGACGATAGCGGATGGCCTGCATGTTGACCGCCGTGCCCAACGGGCCAAGGTCGTGGTGGTTACACGTGCCGTGGAGCACCAACTTCTTTCCATTGAGAAAAAAACCTTTGTCGGGCACGACTTCAACGGAACGGATGCCAAACACGGTTTGGTAAGTGTCTGCCAGCGAATCCCGATAATAAACTTCCGTATCGGCACGATAAAGGTTCGGATGGCCGCAGTCCCAAAGTTGCGGACGGACAACCACGAAATCCTGTCCAACCGTCCCTTCATCATAAGGGGACAACGTGGTTTCCTGTGCTTCCACCTGGCAACCGTCAGGGCTGCGGAGAATCGTCCTGAGACGGATGTCACCCGGATTCGTACCCTCCGGATATTCCATTTCCGTACGTACATGCACCTTTGCAAACCCCTCGCGCACCACAGGCATAGTCACCGTCGTACCCCACGTACGCACACCGACCGCGCCCTTCACCACCAGATGCACGTTGCGGTAAAGTCCCGCACCGGGATACCAACGCGAACTCTCCGGCTCGTTCTCCAACCTCACGGCCAACACATTGCCTGCTGCGTCCACGTAATCCGTCACGTCAAAATAAAAGGAATTGTAACCGTATGGCCATTCCCCCACACGGCGGCCGTTGACATATACCTGCGCGTGGCTCATCGCCCCGTCGAACATCAGGACGACGCGCTTGCCCGCCCCAAAACCCGGGACATCGAAATGCAACCTGTACCACCCCACGCCCACAAACGGCAATCCGCCCGTGCGCCCGGACTGGAACTGCGCCTCCTTCTGCCCGTCCTGCTCGATGGCCATAAACTGGCGGTCGTTGCACCCGTCAAACGGCCCATTGATGGCCCAGTCGTGGGGCACAGACACCCGTTCCCACTTCCGTTCATCAACTTGCACATCGGCAAAAGCCTCGTTGTCCTGACGGATAAAACGCCATCCTTCGCGCAACAAATACGTTTTCCGTGCGCCATCGGCCTGCATTCCCACACAAAACAATAAGCCCCATAGGCACAACCACCACCTTTTCATGTCCACAAAATCAAATGTTTCTTATTTGGCCAACGAATAGACCACGTCCATGACCTTGCGCCCGATTTCGTCGGCCGCCTCCGCCGTCCGCGCTTCGGAATAGACGCGGATAATCGGCTCGGTGTTGCTCTTGCGCAAGTGTACCCAACTGTCGGCAAAATCGATTTTCACCCCGTCGATGTCGTTCACCTCCTCGTCCTTGTACATTTCCTTCACCTTGGCCAGGATAGCATCTACATCCGTTTCCGGCGTCAGGTCGATGCGGTTTTTCGCCATGTAGTACTGCGGATAAGTGGCGCGCAGCTGGGACATTGTCTTCCCCGTCTTGGCCAGATAAGTCAACACCAGCGCGATGCCTACCAATGCGTCGCGCCCATAATGCGCCTCCGGATAGATGACACCGCCGTTGCCTTCACCGCCGATGACGGCATTTGTCTCCTTCATCTTGGTTACCACGTTCACCTCGCCCACGGCAGCCGCATTGTATGTGCAACCAAATTTGCGGGTCACATCGCGCAAGGCACGGGTGGAACTCAGGTTGGACACGGTGTTGCCCGGCGTGTGTTGCAAGATATAATCGGCCACAGTGACCAACGTATATTCTTCGCCATACATCGTGCCGTCTTCGCAGAACATGGCCAGGCGGTCCACATCGGGATCCACCACGAAAGCCACGTCATGGCCGCCCTTCTGCATCAACGTCTTGATGTCGCCCAGGTTCTTTTCCAAAGGCTCGGGGTTATGGCCAAAATCGCCCGTGGGCTCCGTGAACAGCCCCGTCACTTGGCTTACGCCGAGTTGCTCCAACAGTTTAGGCAGAATGATGCCGCCCACGGAATTGACCGTGTCGATAGCCACGCGGAAACCTGCCCTGCGGATGGCTTCCACATCAACCAGTTCCAGGTTCTTCACCAAGTCGATATGTTTTTGATCGTAAGTGTGGTCTTCGTGGCAATGCCCCAAATGATCCACGTCGGCATACTCGAAATTCCCTTCTTCTGCCAACCTGAGCACTTCGTTGCCTTCTTCCTTGTCCAAGAACTCTCCCTTTTCATTCAAGAGTTTCAAGGCGTTCCACATTCTCGGGTTATGGGAAGCCGTGATGATGATGCCGCCACAGGCTCCTTCCATCGCCACGGCAATCTCCGTGGTTGGCGTGGAAGCCAAGCCGATGTCCACCACGTCGAAGCCCATGCCGACCAAAGTGCCGCACACCACGTCGCGCACCATCGCGCCGGAAATGCGGGCATCGCGCCCCACCACGATTTTGTTTGTCTGCACCTTCGTGGTTTTTCTGATGAAAGCTGCGTATGCGGAAGTGAACTTCACGATGTCCAACGGGTTCAACGTGTCGCCCGGACGTCCACCCACCGTCCCACGTATGCCGGAAATAGATTTAATCAAAGTCATTTCGCTTGATATTTAAAAAGATTCGCTTAAAGCAATATGCCGTAAGTCGGACAAAGATAGCGAATAATAACGGGAAAACAAGACAAAAAAATGAAAATTAGGCCAAATCACGAAGCGGCAGAATTTTCAGAAAAAACTTTTTGCAGAATTTCAAAACAGTTTCTTACTATTCCACGACGTGGAATATAGTTTCCTTCCACACAAAACAATCTTGTCTTATCCCTCTTGGGATTTAACGAATGGCGAATATTCGCTTGAGGTCAAACGGTCGAACGCACTGCCTCCCGTCGCTTGTCCGTCCGCAGGAAAAACACCTCCCCCCGCAAGGCGGAGGAGTCTCCGCGGCGGGGTTTTGCCCCCATGCGCAGGGCCATAAACGGAGAATCCCCCGGGG
>CALUFQ010000090.1 GCA_944319925.1 uncultured Paraprevotella sp. | reverse complement strand
GAACTTTTTCACCGACAAATCCCCGATGTCAATATGTCGGCACAAGCCCCGCCCGGCTTACGTGCCCCGGCAATCCCGGCGCGGAAACAGCCCGCACCCGCGACAAAAAGAAAGCCTGCGCCCTCTATTTGCCGACATTTGGGTTTCCGCACGTTCCGCGAGACTGCGTTTTTTGCGCCCGCTACCGCCCCCTGCCCCGTACAAGTGAATCTCAGGGGCCTTCAAATGACAAAGTGTCAAATCCCCGGGCAAATAGCAAAATGTCAAATCCGTCGCAGCGTATCGGCAGGGAAGCATGAAACCGTTCCCGTTATATTGCTACTGCTCCGGCAGACTTTCTATGATTTATGCGTACCCACGTTGATTTTCCGCTGACCCCTATAAATTCCTATTGAATGCACAAATTCATGCCATGAGTTGGGCCAAGCAAAAAGCCGCCCCGGAGCTTTTCCAAGGCGGCTTGTTCTTTTAAGATGTTTGTTTTTAGTTGTTCTCCGGGCGGAGTTTGCGGACGGTTTCTGCCGTGCGCCACATTTCGCTGTCGTGCAAAGCCTTCAATTCGGCCTGCAACTTCTCGCGGTAGTCGGGTTTCGAGTTGGAGTCGATGGAAATCTGCGCCTCGTTGCCCGTCACCACGCTGTGGTACAACTTCTGCATCACCGGCTTGATGGCATCGTGGAACGGCCCCATCCAGTCAAGTGCGCCGCGCTGTGCCGTCGTGGAGCAGTTGGCATACATCCAGTCCATGCCGTTCTTGGCGAACAAAGGCATCAAAGACTGGGTGAGCTCTTCCACCGTCTCGTTGAAAGCCTCAGAGGGAGTGTGCCCGTTTTCACGCAACACCTCGTATTGTGCCAAAAGCAATCCTTGGATGGCACCCATCAACGAACCACGTTCGCCCGTCAGGTCGGAAGTAGCCTCGCGCTTGAAGGTCGTTTCGAACAAATAGCCCGAACCGATACCGATGCCGAACGCCAACACTTTGTCCAATGCCTTGCCGCTGGCATCCTGATAAACGGCATATGAAGAGTTCAAGCCACGGCCTTCGAGGAACATCGTGCGGAGCGACGTGCCCGACCCCTTCGGAGCCACCATGATGACATCAATGTCCTTGGGAGGCACCACGCCGGTGCGGTCGTTCCAGTTGATGGCGAAACCATGGGAGAAATACAACGTCTTGCCTGCAGTGAGATAAGGCTTGATTTTCGGCCACAATTGCATCTGCGCGGCATCGGAAAGCAACATGCACACGATTGTGCCCTTCTCGGCAGCTTCCTCGATGGAGAACAGTGTTTCTCCCGGCACCCATCCGTCGGCCACGGCCTTGTCGTATGTTTTGCCTTGACGCTGGCCTACGATGACATTGAACCCGTTGTCACGCAAGTTGCAAGCTTGGCCGGGGCCTTGTACGCCATAGCCCAGCACTGCAATCGTCTCGTCTTTCAGAATCTCACGAGCCTTCTCCAAAGGAAACTCCTCGCGGGTCATTACATTCTCAATGACACCGCCAAAATTCATTTCTGCCATTTTCTGTTTTCTGTTTTTATGCGGCTCATGCCGCGTCCTTAATGATTAAACTATCTTTTTTCCTTATTATATCCACGCGCAAAGTTAGCAAATTATTCCATATTGCGCGAAAATAAATGCTATTTGTTAGCAAATTTAATTTTGCTGCGACAAACCACTTCGCCTTCCGCGTTGTCGCCGCCCACGTTCTTGCGCACTTCGATGTCGATTGTGCCGTCGGCATTCTCCTCGCGGAAGAAACTCAACACGTCGCCAAAGTAGCTCTCGGCCACGTAGGCCATCTCGAACCGGCGGATGACATGCCCGGCATACCATTCCTTCGGGAAAAGGTCCAGCACATGCTCCATGTACTTGATGCTGTTCACATGCCCGTTGATGTCTATGTCGTTATAATACATCTCCACGGATCGCACGGGCATGCAGGTGCCTACTTTGATTCGCCCGGGCTTTTCAATCGGGCAAGGCTTCTCCGTTTCGATGTAATCCACGATGCGGTCGCCATGCAACGTCAACAGGTCGGCCGGTTTCCGTGTGTCCAGGTTGATCATGGCCCACACGGAGCGGGCATAGCCATACACTTTGCCGTCCTTGCCATAAATGGCGAAGTTGCGGTCGGTGAATAGCCGATATACATTCTCCACCCATGTGTCCACGGAAAAGCTTTCATACTGCGCGGGCATCTCTTCCATTTCCACGGCCAGCCGGGAGAGCACCCACGTGTAGTTGCTCTCGTTCAGTTCGGAAATGCCGAAACCGCGTTCCGAGGCATGGAAGCCCGCGCAGTTCAGCAAATGGTTTCCCAATACGCCCATGAACAACCGCCCTGTGAAATCCACATGGAACGGTTCGGCCACAAAAGAATATGTGCCTATTTTGTTATCTTTCATTTGCCATTCTCCTGATTGACGTTCTGTTGTGCCTCATACGTGCGCCGCCTTTCTTCCAGGAACGCGTCGAGATATTCCGTGCGGCTCTTGGTGATGGCAATGCGCCCCGAACGCACATACTGCAACACGCATTGGTATTCGTTCAGTGCATAATAAAGGGACATGATGTCTTCCGTCAGCCCTTTCTTGCTCACCACGGTGTAGGTGGGGTTTACTTCCACGAATTGCGCTCCGTGGTGGCGCACGGCCGACGAAATGGCCGGATTCTCCAGCACGACAGGCGTGGAAAGCTTGTAGAGTGCCACTTCCTGGATGAAAATCTCATCGTCCGTGAAGTAGTGCGCCTGAAGCACGTCGATGCGCTTCTCGATTTGCTTCGTGATGATTTGTATCTGTTCTTCCGTGCTCCAGCACGTGATGGTATATTTGTGTACTCCCTTGATGCTGGATGCCGACACGTTCAGGCTCTCGATGTTCACTTGGCGGCGGGTGAACACCGCCGTCACCTGGTTCAGCAATCCGGCAAAGTTCTCGGAAAACACAATCAACGTATAGAATGTCTTCTTTTCCTGTTCCATGTCTTTCGTTTTAATAGTCCAACACCATGTCGTCCACGTCGTTGCCCGGGCAACACATCGGGAGGACGCGCCCCTCTTCGATGACGGCCACCTGCAACAGGTAAGGCCCCTCCGTGTCAATCATTTCACGGATGGCGCGTTCCAAGTCGCCGCGCTCGATTACCGTGCGGTTGGGTATGCCGTAGGCCGATGCGATCATGTTGTAGTCCGGGTTCATCATCGGCGTGAAAGAATAACGTTTCCCGAAGAACATTTCCTGCCACTGGCGCACGTTGCCCAGATAGTTGTTGTTGAGCAGGATGATTTTCACCGGGCTGTGCTGTTCCATGATGGTCCCGAACTCTTGCAACGTCATCTGTATGCCGCCGTCGCCCACAAAGAGGCAGACCATGCGTTCCGGCGCGCCGAACGTGGCGCCGATGGCCGCCGGAAGCCCGAAGCCCATCGTGCCCATGCCGCCGGACGTGACGATGCTGCGCTTTTGGGAAAACTTGAAATAGCGCGCGGACAACATCTGGTTCTGTCCCACGTCGGTCACCAAGATGGCCTTGTTGTCCGTCATTTCCGTCACCTTGCGCACCACTTCGCCCATCTTGATGGGGCCTTCGCCCGGATGGATCTCCGGTTCGATGACCACTCTTTTCTCTTCGTCCAAGTGCTTTTGGAAACTCTCGACCCACTCTCTGTGGTCGTTGGGCTTCACCAAGGCCAGCAATTCGGCCAGCGTCTGCTTGCAGTCGCCCAACACGGCCACATCCACCGGCACGTTCTTGTTGATTTCCGCCGGGTCGATTTCAAAATGAATCTTTTTGGCTTGTGTGGCATATGTGCTCAACTTGCCCGTGATGCGGTCGTCGAAACGCATGCCCACGGCAATCAGCACGTCGCATTCCTGCGTCTTCACGCTGTTGGCCAGGCTGCCGTGCATTCCCAGCATGCCCATGTTCAGCGGGTGGTCGGAAGGCAGGGCCGAAAGCCCCAGCAACGTGCATCCTGCGGGAATGTCGGCACGTTCAATCAACGTCCGCAGTTCTTCCTGCGCACCGCCGATTTCCACGCCTTGGCCTACCAGGATGAACGGGCGCTTGGCCTCGTTGATCAATTCGGCCGCCTGACGCACTGACTCCGGGTCGGTCTTCGGCACCGGCACATAGCTGCGGATGAAATCAATGTGGCAAGGTTCGTAGTCCACCATGCCCACTTGGGCATTCTTGGCAAAGTCCAGCACCACGGGTCCCGGACGTCCGCTCTTCGCGATGTAAAATGCCCGGCTCACCGCCCAAGCCACGTCTTCCGGACGGCGAATCTGGTAGGCCCACTTGCTGATGGGCTGGGTCACGCCGACCAGGTCGCATTCCTGGAATGCGTCAGAACCCAGCATCGACGTGCCGACTTGTCCGGCAATCACCACGATGGGCGTACTGTCCATCATGGCATCCGCGATGCCGGTCACCGTGTTCGTGGCTCCCGGCCCGCTGGTCACCAGGCAGACACCGACTTTCCCCGACACGCGGGCATAGCCTTCGGCCGCATGGGTCGCCGCCTGTTCGTGGCGCACCAAAACATGATTCAATTTGTCCCTATATCCATACAAGGCATCATAAACCGGCATGATGGCCCCGCCGGGGTAGCCGAAAAGGGTGGTCACCCCTTCGTGCTCCAGCGAGCGCATCAGAGCCTCCGAGCCTGTGATTCTTTCTTTTGCCATACACCTTTTATATATGTTAATCTATGATACGTACACCGCCCTTATCAGCCGAGCTTACCATTGAAGCGTAAGCCTTCAGCGACTTCGGCACGACACGCTTGCGCGTCATCGGCCTTTGCGGACGGGCGGCCAATTCCTCGTCACTCAGTTTCACGTTGATGCTCCGGTTCGGGATGTCAATCTCGATGATGTCGCCATCCACGATTTTTCCGATGTTGCCTCCGGCTGCGGCTTCCGGCGAAATGTGCCCGATGCTCAGTCCCGACGTGCCGCCCGAGAAACGCCCGTCGGTAATCAGCGCGCACTCTTTGCCCAAGTGGCGGCTCTTCAGGTACGAAGTCGGGTAAAGCATTTCCTGCATGCCCGGGCCGCCTTTGGGGCCTTCGTGGGTGATGACCACCACGTCGCCGCTCACCACGCTGCCGTTCAGGATGCCCTCGCAGGCGTCTTCCTGCGAGTCGAACACCTTGGCCGGCCCGCTGAAATGCCAGATGCTTTCGTCCACTCCGGCGGTTTTCACCACGCAACCGTCCTGGGCGATGTTGCCGAACAGCACGGCCAGTCCGCCGTCTTTGCTGTAGGCGTGCGCCACGTCGCGGATGCATCCCGCCGCGCGGTCGGTGTCCAAGGTTTCGTAGGTCTTGTCCTGCGAGCCCATCTTGTTGCTGAACACGCCGCCGGGCGCGCTGCTGTAGATGCGCTTGGCTTCGGGGTCGATGGAGGCTTTCATGATGCTGTACTTTTCAATATCTTCCCCCAGCGTGTGCCCGTTGACCCGCTTGCACGACAAGTCCAGCAGGTCCGCCTTGGCCAGTTCGCCCAGGATGTTCAGGATGCCCCCCGCGCGGTTGCATTCTTGGATGGAAAATTTCTGTGTGTTGGGGGCCAGCTTGCACAGGCAAGGCACCTTGCGGCTCAGCGCGTCGATGTCGGCCATCTTGAAGTCCACACCCGCCTCGTTGGCCACGGCCAACAAGTGGAGCACCGTGTTCGACGATCCTCCCATGGCGATGTCCAGCGTCATGGCGTTGAGGAAAGCCTGCCGCGTGGCGATGCTTCGCGGCAACACGCTCTCGTCGCCTTCCTCATAGTATTTCAGCGCATTCTCCACGATGAGTTTCGCCGCGTCGCGGAACAGTTGGATGCGGTTCACGTGCGTGGCCAGCACCGTGCCGTTGCCCGGCAAGGAAAGGCCGATGGCTTCCGTCAGGCTGTTCATCGAATTGGCCGTGAACATCCCCGAGCAGCTTCCGCAGCCCGGACATGCGCATGCCTCTATCTTCTGCATCTCCTCGTCTGAAACGGAAGTGTCGGCGGCCTTGATCATCGCTGTAATCAAGTCCGCATTCTCGCCGTTGATTTTATGCGCTTCCATCGGGCCGCCCGACACGAACACCGCAGGGATGTTCAGCCGCATGGCCGCCATGAGCATGCCCGGCGTGATTTTGTCGCAATTGGAGATGCAAATCATGGCATCGGCCTTATGGGCGTTGACCATGTATTCCACGCTGTCGGCGATGATGTCGCGCGAAGGCAGGGAATAGAGCATTCCGTCGTGCCCCATGGCGATGCCGTCGTCAATGGCTATCGTGTTGAATTCCGCCGCATAACAGCCCAGCTTCTCGATTTCCGCCTTCACCAGTTGGCCGATTTCGTGCAGGTGCGTGTGCCCCGGCACAAATTGGGTGAATGAATTGACGATGGCGATAATGGGTTTGCCAAACTGTTCACGTTTCATCCCGTTGGCCACCCACAAGGCGCGGGCTCCCGCCATACGGCGTCCTTCTGTGCTTTGCGCACTACGTAGCTTGTGTTTCATCTCTTTATTTCGTTTTTATCCTTTTCCTATAATCTTCCAAGCCTGCAAATTTAACCTCTTTTTTCAGATTAGGCAAAAGTTTGGGGGATTATTTTGCGGGAACGCTTGGAAATAGTCAAAAATGGCGTACGTCATCCGGAAAATCGTAACCAATCACACGGGTTTAATTTAAGACTGTTATATCCCGGCGGTTCTTATGCTATCGGCTTCCTTCTATTTCCCATTCATAAATACCCGCCGAATTATCCGCCGGAAGCGTCACCTCCAGTTTCATGGCCGAAGTTTCTACGGGAGCGAAGCGCACCGTGTTGCCCACGCCCTTTTCCAAGCCATACACACCTTCCGCTTCCACGGGCATCCACCGCCCCCGGCTGTCTTTGTAATAGAGTTTCCACGCTTGTGGCACCCGGCAACCGCCCCAGGGGGCGTCGTCAAACCAATACACCGTGGCTGAAACGGCTTTCACCGGCTTCGGGAATTCATACGAAAGCCATTCCGTCGTTCCTTTCCTGGGCCACCAATGGTAGTAAGGCACGGAACGGTCGTTGGCATCCGCAGGCACCAGCCGGTCATTCACCGCTGGCAGTGCCGCCGTCTTGCAAGAAGCATCCACCTTGCTTTGGGAAGCCGGTGTCGAGGGGAGTGCGGGTGAGCTTGCCTCTACGTCCTGTGGCAACCACACCATCATGTTGCCTGCTCCACGGTGTGCCCAGGCATAATATGGAATCAACGTCAGCTTCACGTCCTTGGCCGTCAGTTTGCCTTCTGCATCGTAAGCCAGGATTTGTGCTTCCGTCTGCATTTCCGTCAGGCCATAGAGCAAGTCTGGTCTTTCCACCACTTCGAACTCCGGTTGCCGGTTCAGCAGGATGTTCCTGATGTTGAAGCTGTTGTCCGGCCATTCGGCGCAATAGACCAACGGGCCGCGCTCCACGGCCACCCGTCCACGGTCGGCAACCACTTTCGTGTTTGCCTTCACCACGCGCGGTTCCATGTCGAAATGCACGTTCACGCGGTCGCCGGCCTTCCACTTGCGTTCGATAGTGAAATATCCTCCCTGCAATTCGCCTTCCACCGGCCTGCCGTTGAGTGCCACGGTATAGCCCAAACGTTTGCCGTCGGCATAGCGGTACAAGTCGCTCGGCACGACTTGTCCGCGCACCCATCCCGGAATGCGGATTTTCAGCGCAAATGTTCCCGCACGGTTTTTCTTCACGACCACCGACACGTTGCCATTCCAAGGATAGTGCGTGTCTTGCGCCAGGACGACGTTTTTGTTCCCCACTTCCACCTCGGCTTCATTCGCCATGAACAGGTTCACGTACAGGCTGTCATCCCTCACAGCGTACACATAACCCGGAAGCGAGGGGATAAAGCGGCAGATGTTCGAAGGGCAGCAAGCGCAGCCGAACCAGGCTTGACGTTGGTGTTGCCCCATGCTTTCCAACGGGTTTGGATAGAAAAAGCTGCCACCGTCCAGCGAAACGCCGGAAAGCAAGCCGTTATATAAGGTGCGCTCCAACACGTCGTAGTATTTGGACTCGCCATGCAGGAGAAACAAACGGTGGTTGACATACACATTGCCGATGGCCGCGCAGGTCTCGCAATAGGCCGACATGTTGGGCAATTCGTAGTTCGCACCGAACGCCTCGCCCTCGGATGTCGCCCCGATGCCACCGGTGATGTAATACTTCTTTCCCACGATGTTCTCCCAAATCCGGTCAATGGCATGCACGTAAGCCGTGTCGCCCGTCAAGGCCGCCACGTCGGCCATGCCTGCATACATGTAAGTGGCCCGCACGGCATGCCCCACGGCCTCATCCTGTTCCACCACTGGTTTGTGCGCCTGGCTGTAAGCATCGCGCCGTGACGTATGCCCGCGTTCGTCCAGGAAAAACTTGGCTTCATCCAAATATTTCTTGTCTCCTGTCGCCAGGTAAAGCCGTGCCAAGGCCATTTCGGCAATCTGATGTCCGGGCACCCGCGCCAGCTGTCCTTCGTCCGGGCCGATTTCGCGGCACACACAATCGGCATAACGGATGGCGATGTCCAGGAAGTTGCGCTTCCCTGTGGCTTGGTAATGTGCCACGGCGCCTTCCACTATGTGGCCAAGGTTGTAGAACTCATGACTCAGTTCCTCCACTTTCTCCCAACGCTTGTCGCCCGCCCATTCATGCGGATGCTTGGGATTCATCGTGCGGGCGGTGTAGAGGTAACCGTCCGGCTCCTGCGCGGCGGCCACAAGCTCCAACACGCTGTCGATATACGCCTCCAACTTCTTGTCGGGGTAAGTCTGCAACAAATAACTTGCCCCTTCGATGGTCTTATACACGTCCGTGTCGTCAAACGGCAGGCCTCCCACTTTGTATTTCTCGCTGGGATGGGCCGCTTTGACGAAGTTCTCATAACGCCCGGTCTCCTCGCATTTGCTGAAAGCCAACGGGATTGTCACTTCTCGGCTCGCCTTGAGCCGTTGCCCCCAAAAACCGTCGGTCACCTTCACCGAAGTGAAAGGCACCGGCGAATAGGGGTAACCGTGGCGCACGTCCTGCGCCTGCACCTCTCCGAATGCCAAGCCTGCCCATAAGGCAAACCACACCTGTGTTTTCATGTCTATTCTATTGAATGTTTATCAGTCTATTCCTTTTTCGTGCGCCTTTACGATTTTCATGAATTCCTCTCCCGTGATGGTTTCTTTCTCCAACAGGAAAGCCGCGGCCTCGCGCATGATGTCCTGATGCGCGGCAATCATGCCTTTCGCCTTTCCGTGCGCTTCCTTCACCATGCGCAGCACTTCCTTGTCCACCTCAGCGGCTGTTTCCGGCGAACAAGCCAACGAACTGTCGCCGCCCAAATAAGCATTGCTGACGGTTTCGAGTTCCATCATATCGTAACGGTCGCTCATTCCGTAGCGGGTCACCATGGCGCGAGCTAGCCTGGTGGCCTGCTCGATGTCGTTCGATGCGCCCGTCGTGACCGTGCCAAACATCACTTCTTCTGCCAATCGGCCTCCGGTGAGCGTCACGATGCGGTTGAACAAATCCTCCCTGCTCAACAACACATGTTCCCCGCTATCCACTTTCCCCACGAACGTGCCATAGTCCGCGAGAACAATCTTTTACCCGCCGAAATGCGGGAATACCAGCCAATTCAACAGTATGGCAATCAGTATGCCCCATAGGATTCCCGTATATGGGCTTCCCCGGCGCACGAGGCTAAAAAGCATGCCTTTGATTATGTGGATGGGTTATAATTCGGCAATGGCTTCGAGGGTAAGGCCGGTGATTTGGGCAATCAACTCAGGTGAAATGCCTGCCGCTTTCATACTACGTGCATTTTTTAACTTTTCTTCCGCACGTCCTTCCGCACGTCCTTCCGCACGTCCTTTCTCCCTGCCTTCCTGTTGTGCAAAGGCCATTTCGGCGAGCCGGTCGCGGTAAGTCTTCA
>CALUFQ010000089.1 GCA_944319925.1 uncultured Paraprevotella sp. | reverse complement strand
GGGACGGACGGCCTCAAAAAGTAAAAATCCCCCATGAAACACTGCACAAAGGGGCTGTTTTGTGCAAAAAATGCCTGCTTTTTTCTCTGTTTTGCTTCGCAAGCTCAAAAGCCGTGTCACGGAAATCCACCTAAATCCGGCAAAAAAAAAACTTGTTCCGCCATCGGGGTGACATTCTGCCAGACCCGCATTTTTTCGGATACCGTTCCAGGCTCAGCTGCGACGGGTTTGAAAGCCGGCGCAACAAAGAGTTTGTTCGTCCGTAGGCAAAACTCCTCCGCCTTGTAGGGGAGGTGGCCCGAAGGGCCGGAGGGGTTTCCCATGCACAAGAGTAACTGTTCTCTCTTTTACGACCCGTTCATGGATTCATTCATACGGCAAAGGTACAATTTTTATTTTTTTGTCCACATAAGATTTCCGCTGACCTCAAATTAAGAATTGGCGAGTCCGGACAAAATTTTGGGCCAATTGGCCAAGCGGCCAATTAGCCCATTTTTTAAATACCCCCAGTCCAGTCTATTTTTCTTCCCTGTTCGCAATATTATCGCCCTCCGTAGGAGCCAACGCCTCGTCAAAATCAGTAATGCCGGCTTTCACCAAAAGGTTATACCAACCTACCAGCTTTTTAATATCGGTCGGGTAAACACGGTCGCGGTCATAATTCGGCAGGACTTCTGCGAAATAAGCCTCCAACTCGTCTTTTGAAGCTTTCCTATAATCAAAGGCAGACACTTCGCCGTTTTCTTTCTTCTTCAGGTTACTCAGCACTTCTCTCAAAGGCACTTCCCCCTCGTCGGTGTACATGGCGATGTCGGCCAACGATATCACCTTGTCGGCAGCAAACGCCGGCATGCGTTTCTTCGCCTCGTCCAATGTTTCCACAATCAGGCTACGGTTTCCCCGTGAAACCAACTTATACAAACCGGGCTTTCCGGAAATGGCTAAAATTGTTTCTAACATATTTCTTATTCTATTGATTCAAAAACGGATGCAAAGATAGCCCTTAGCCGCCTTTTTTTCAAAATCTACCTTCTAAAAAAGCTTAATCTTGCATCGTGCGCCGTTCAAGCATTTGGAAAAGCACCTGATTCAAGGCCAGCTCCACATCGGCCTCGCCATCATTACGTATGATGTAACGCACACGCGAAAACCTTTCCTCGTCTTTCATCTGGGCCGCCATACGCGCCTTCACCTGCGCCGCTGTCATCCCGTCGCGTTTCATCGCACGGGATATGCATACCTCCGCAGGGGCACTTACCAGCAACACCTCGTCCACCAAGCTGTCGAAACCCGACTCGAAAAGGATGGCGCATTCCATGGCCACCACCGGAGCAGACTGCCGCGCGACCCATCGCAGGAAATCCTGGCGCACGACCGGATGCACGATGGCATTCACTTTTTCCGCATGAAGCGGCGAGGCAAACAAGTATGCAGCCAGCTTCCTCTTGTCCAAAGTGCCATCCGCGAGATACACCTCGCCTGCCAGTTCCGTCAACCGGCGGCGAATGTCCTGCGAAGCAATCATCAAACGCCGGGCTTCCGCGTCAGTCGAATAAACGGGGATTCCCTTCCGTGCCAACAACTGCGCCACGTATGTTTTCCCGCTGCCGATTCCCCCGGTAATTCCAATCTTCAACATACTGCCTCGTCACTCTCCTTGAGTCTGTTCTATCAAATAATCCACTTCAGAAGGTTCGATGCGGACATTCGACACTCCCGGCGGAACAGACCGCAGATGCAACTTCAATTTCGAACTGTCGTTTTGCATCAACTCTTCGTATGTGATTGCCAGCACGAAATCATCTGCTGTGATGTCTTTAAAGCGGCTCATCCCGATACGGAATGTCACATCAACTTTGGACGGAAACGTGCGTAAGTCCTTGCTGCCCGGGAAATTCACCCCGATAATCGGCACTTCCACCGTCTTTTCCGTGTATAAATCCACCTGGACCATCATGTCCACCTGCTCGGGGATGAACTTTGCTCCCCGGACACGATGCAGTGTCCTTTGGATTTTCGCGTTCGAAGCCAAGTCGGACAAATGCACAGGGACAATAAAGGCTTGGGATATCGTGTCCAAAATGGCCAGTGGGGCCAGGACTTCTACCGAATCCGGTTCAAAATCCACCCGCTTGAGGTAATATTCAGGAGAGGTTTCTATCGCGCCGGCCAATTTCACCGGCACTTTCTTGCGCGCCCCGCGGTTGAAAAAAAATTCCAACGTATCCGGACGAACGGAAACAATATTGGTCGAAGCCAACAGGCGCGCCTGTATCTTCTTTTGCACATAAGGCCGGTCCACCACTACGCCGCCCGACACCATCCCCTTGTCATAATCACGGTAATCCACGACTACGGGCGAAAGGTCGGCACCATAAATATACCTCACTAACACAGTGCCCTTGTCCCTCACCTTCACCGTGAGTTCAGATGGCAAATCCGAAGTCACCACCACGTCTTCCGGCACATGTTCCAGTTTCAACGGCACTTTAATGTCCACGTCAAACGTCTCATTCAAGGACTGCAACAGCCAAAAGGCCGTGGAGACAAAAAAGAAAAATAAAAAAATCAAGAACTCCTTGTTCCGATGACCCAACAAGGCGTTCTTGACACGTTCATAATATTTTCTCAGCTGGCCAAAATCCATTTCAGCTTACTTTCCGGAAGCCGTGTCGGCCGGCACACTCGCATACACGGAATTCTTGGCAATCTTAATCTTCACGCCCGAAGCGATTTCTATCATCAACGTGTTGTCCATGTCGTTCACTTCTTTCACTTTGCCATAAATCCCGCCGGCTGTCACCACATCAGTACCGGGCACAATGCTGTTCCTGAACTTTTGGATTTCCTTCTGCTTTTTGTTTTGGGGACGAATCATGAAGAAATACATGATGGCGAAAATAGCCACCATCATGATAATCATCGACATCCCGCTTCCGCCGCCCTGGGCTTGCAATAAAATAGTCAATAAATTCATTGTTCAATTAAGTTTAAATAGTTTTGGTAATCTTTTTCTCCGCAATGAGCCTCTTGGCTATCACATCCAGCAAACCGTTCACGTAAGCCCCGCTTCTCGGCGTACTGTATATCTTGGCTATGTCCACATATTCGTTCAGGGAAACGCTCAGGGGAATATTGGGGAAAGTGACAATTTCCGCCAAAGCAATTTGCATGATTACCAAGTCCATGAGGGCAATCCGGTTGAATTCCCAATTCTTGGTGTTCTCGCTGACTAACTTCCGATAATAATCCGCGTTGAGCAAGGTGTTCCGGAACAGGCGATGGGCAAAATCGCGGTCATCCTCGTCCTTGAATTCAGGTAGCAAATCCTGGTCGGCCCCGTTTTCTTCCTCAAAACGCTTAATGGTCTTCAAGACGAACGTATCAACAATGAACTTGTCATCGTTCCAATACAGGCTCATGTCTTCCAACAACGACTCCAAATCCTCGTTGTTGCAAATCAGGTTCTTGTAAATCTTCCTCCACAATTCCCTATCCTGCGCATACGAACTCTCTTCCGAAGCCATGTACTCGCGATAATATTCCGTCTCCAAAATCTTCTTGTATAAAGAACGCACGAAATCCTCCTCGTTTGCCCAGCTTTTCTTTTGGTTCTCCCTGAACTCCAACAACTGTTTGTTGACCTCCAATTGCCGGATGAATCGATTGTCAACAAACTTCGTGCTGGGCTTCTCCCCTACGTGTATCCGGTTATATCTGTTTTGCGCTGTTTCCACAGCCCGTTCGGCAATCCTGTTCACTTCCACCATCAACATCAACAAATAATGGTATAAATCGTAGGCCTTGGCCAAACTGAAAAAAAGTTCTTTCTCCGCCGTATCTATGTTCTTACCTCCATTCTGGTAATAAGCATAAATGATTTGCACAACCTTCAAACGTATGATTTCCCTGTTTATCATATCACATCAATACAATCGCGATGCAAAAATACGGATTTTATAGGGATAATCCGTATCTTTTGCCGTTTTTTTTTGGAAGTTTTGAAAAATATCCGCAATTTTGGGGCTGAATATTTAATGGACGCAAAATGGAAGAATTAAAGAAAAACCTGGAAAACGACAAAGAGAAAGACATCGTATTTTCAAAATCCATCAAGGCGGGCAAACGTATTTATTATGTGGACGTGAAAAGGAACAGGAAAGACGAACTGTTCATTGCCGTGACCGAAAGCAAGAAAATCGTGTCTGGTGATACGGAAACACCGACCGTCACTTATGAAAAACATAAGATATTCCTCTACCAGGAAGATTTCGACCATTTCCTTTCCGGGCTGGAGGAAGCTATCGGTTTTATCCGCTCGGCGCAACCGGCCACACCCGCCGAAACGCCCGAATGCCTGAAAGAAAACGATGCAAAACAAGATTTCGACTTCGACATTGACTTGCACGTAAAAGGATTGGACTTGCCCAAGGAATAACCACGCCCGGCCTCCCGGATGGGAAAAACGCCGGGTAGGCATCCCCCGCCCGGCTTTTTGCGCCACGCGTTCTTGTCAGACAAAACGCCGGATGACTTCCACGAAGTCTTTCCCGTATTTTTCTTTTTTAAACTCGCCGATGCCACTGACCGTGCCAAACGCTTCCACCGTGGTCGGACGTGCATCACAAAGATTCTGCAACACCCTGTCAGACATCACTATATAAGGCGGGAATCCTTGTGCGTCCGCCAATTGTTTGCGCAAGACACGCAAAGCCTCGAAAAGTTCCCGTCCACGCGGCGAAAGCCCGGAAGGCGTCTCCACGCCGCCGCCAAACGGCAAAGGAGTTTCCGTAACAGGACGGGCCGCCGTTTTCCGCCGCCGGGACACCGGACGGCTCTCTTCTTTCCTGACCACAGCCAACTGCACAGTCCGCCCATTGTAAAGCACATCCCGCCCGCCGTCAGTCAGCTTCAAATGGTTGCCCTCGTCGTAGGCTATCTCGAAAAGCCCGTTCTGCAACATCTGCATCAGATAATCCAGCCAGTCCCTGGCCGGCACATCGCGCCCCGCCCCGAAAGTCTTCAACGCCTCATAATGCCCCTTCACCACCTCAGGACTGAAATTACCGCGCAGGATGTCGGCCACCGTGCGTACACTGGCTTGCTGCCCTGTGCGCACAATGGCACTTAGTGCCTTTTGGGCCAACACCGTCCCGTCGAACCGCTGTGGAGGATTTCTGCACACGTCGCAGTTCCCGCAGTCCCGGTCTGTCTGTTCGCCGAAATAATTCAAAAGTATCCGACGGCGGCACACATCCGATTCCGCATACTCCTGCATCCGCCTCAGTTTTTCCATGTTGATTTCCCGCTGGCCGCTCTCTTGGGCAAATTTGGACAATTGCACTAGATCTGCCAAAGAATAGAACAACACGGTTTCCGCCGGAAGCCCGTCGCGCCCCGCACGACCGATTTCCTGATAGAAGCTTTCAATGCTCTTCGGCAAATTATAATGGATGACGAAACGCACGTCTGACTTGTCGATACCCATGCCAAAAGCTACTGTGGCACACACCACCTGAACCCGGTCGTGAATGAAGTCGTCCTGCGTCTTGTCCCGCTCTTCCGATGATAATCCGGCATGATAGGAAGCCGCCACTATACCATGCCCGCGCAACATGTCGGCCACGCTTTCCGTAGTCTTCTTGCTCATGCAATACACGATGCCGCAATCGTTTGGATGACGGGCAATGATGTCGAGCATGACCCGCTCCTTGTCTTTCTTTTGGTATCCGCGCCGCACATCCAAGCTCAAATTTGGACGATCGAAAGACGACACGAACACTTCCGGGGCCGACAAGTGCAGCTGCCTTTGGATGTCCTCACGCGTCAAACGGTCTGCCGTAGCCGTCAATGCCACGATTGGTATCCCGGGAAAGGTTTCCCGCAACATGCCAAGCTGCGCGTATTCCGGCCTGAAGTCGTGCCCCCATTGGGAAATGCAGTGCGCTTCGTCCACGGCGAACAAGGAAATCTTCATATCCCTTATTAAATAAGGTAGCTCCAACAGCAGACGTTCCGGGGATATATACAGCAGTTTCAGCTCGCCACGAAGACATGCCGACCGTATGCGCAGATTTTCCGCTTCGTTGTTCATGCTGTTCAGCGCAGCCGCCGGAATGCCATTGGCCACAAGCCCCTCCACTTGGTCTTTCATTAAAGAAATCAGAGGGGACACCACCACTGCCGTCCCTTCGCGCATCAAGGCCGGAACCTGATAGCACAAACTCTTCCCCCCGCCCGTAGGCATCAGCACCAAGACATCTTTTCCTGCCAATATCGTATTGATTATTTCGGCTTGCAAAGGACGGAAAGAGGTGAATCCAAAGTACCTTTTCAGTATATTTTGCATAATTATTCCATTCATTTGACCGTAAGACCCCACAAAGATACGCTTTTTTTGCATCTTTTAAATGAATAGGCTTGTATAAGAAATTAAAAAATACGTTCTTTGCACACAAAGAAATTCAGAAAAGAATAATCAATCCAGTAACAGGGGCTAAAAAAGGAACGATTATTTTCTTGACGAAAACAATCAAAGCTGTATGGGAAAGTATAATTTAACAGAAAGAAAAGAAAAAAATGCCGCCTACCGCTCATTAGTAAGGGCCGAATTGGTGGATGAGTTGTATGAAAAAATTCTAAAGGTGTTCGTAGTGGATAAAAAATATCGCGACCCGAGTTATTCGGCAAAGAAATTGGCAGAGGAGCTGAACACCAACACACGCTACATCAGCGCGGTGGTCAACATCCGATTTCACCAAAATTATTCCAGCCTGGTGAACGAATACCGCATCAAGGATGCCCAATACCTCCTGACCGACAAAAGATACTTGGACAAGACGATGGAAGAGATTTCGGCCATGGTCGGATTCGCCAACCGCCAGTCGTTCTATGCTGCATTCTACAAGATATTGGGGACAACCCCGCGTGGTTATCGCATGGAACACCTTGCAAAGGAAAAAGAAGCTTTGAAAGGATAACTCCTAAAGGGAACTTGGCCACACACAAAGGGATACATCCATGTGATATATCCCTTTTTTGTTTCACTCCATAAGGACAAGACAATGCAAAAAGAAGAGACATTTTCTTATCAGGACGAGCAGTTTGCAGACTTGCAAATGCTCCGCTACAGGGTTGACGGGTTCGAAAAACTCACCACCGCCCAAAAGACATTGATTTACTACCTTTCCGAAGCCGCACTTGCAGGCCGTGACATCCTGTGGGACCAAAACGGCAAATACAACCTAAGGATACGCAAGACACTCGAAACGATTTACACGGATTACCCCGGTGACCGAAACGACGAGGAATTCAAAGCCTTCACCGTATATCTGAAACGGGTGTGGTTCTCCAACGGCATCCATCACCATTACGGCTGCGAGAAATTCAAGCCGGAGTTCAGCGAGGATTTTTTCCGAAATGCCCTGGAACAAGTCCCAGCCGATAAACTTCCACTTGATGCCGACCAGTCGCCCGATGAGCTATGCAACGTACTGACACCGGTCTTGTTCGACCCCGCTATCATGCCTAAGCGCGTCAACCAAGCAAAAGGGGAAGACCTCGTGCGCACGTCAGCCTGCCATTACTACGGCGAAGACGTGACACAGGCTGAAGCCGAAACGTTCTACAACAACCAGAAGAAACAAGGCGACACGCAACGCCCCGTCATGTACGGCATGAACAGCCTGCTCATAAAGAACAGCCAAGGACGATTGGAAGAAAAGATTTGGAAAGCCGATGGCATGTATGGTCCCGCCATCCGCCGCATCATCTTTTGGCTGGAAAAAGCCGCCGACGTGGCGGAAACCCCTGAGCAGGAAGCAGTCATCCGAAAACTCATTGATTTCTACCAGACGGGGGACTTGAAAACGTTCGACGAATACACGATTCTGTGGGTGCAGGAAACAAATGCCCTCGTGGATTTCACCAACGGGTTCACGGAAACCTACGGCGACCCGCTTGGCCTGAAAGCCAGCTGGGAAGGTTATGCCAACTTCAAGGACATGGAAGCCACGGCACGGACGGAGAAACTGAGCACCAACGCACAATGGTTTGAAAACCACTCGCCAGTGGACGCACGTTTCAAAAAAAATGAATGCAAAGGCGTGTCGGCAAAAGTCATCAAGGCGGCCATTCTAGGCGGCGACCTCTACCCCGCCTCGGCCATCGGCATCAACTTGCCTAACTCTAACTGGGTGAGGGCGGAATATGGCAGCAAGAGCGTCACCATCGGCAACCTGACGGATGCCTACAACAAAGCCGCCCGAGGTAACGGCTTCCAGCAAGAATTCGTAATAGACGAAAAGACGCAACGCCTCCTTGACAAATACCAAGACACCTGCGACGACCTGCACACCGACCTGCACGAATGCCTCGGACACGGAAGCGGCAAGCTCCTGCCCGGTGTGGACCCGGACGCCCTGAAAGCCTATGGGGCTACTATCGAAGAAGCCCGCGCGGACCTCTTCGGGCTCTACTACCTGGCCGACCCGAAACTGACGGAACTGGGGCTGACACCCGACCCGGAAGCCTACAAGGCGCAATATTACGGCTACATGATGAACGGGCTGCTCACACAAATGGTGCGCATCGAACCGGGAAAAGATATAGAAGAGGCCCACATGCGCAACCGTGCGCTTATCGCCCGCTGGACTTTCGAACAAGGGAAACCGGACAACGTCACGGAACTGGCATCGCGCAACGGAAAGACCTACGTCCGCATCAACGACTATGGCAAGTTGCGCAGCCTCTTCGGACAACTCCTGCGCGAAATCCAGCGCATCAAAAGTGAAGGCGACTACGAAGCCGCCCGAGAGTTGGTAGAACGCTACGCCGTCAAACTCGACCCCGTCCTGCATCGGGAAATCCTGAAACGCTACCAAGCCCTCCACTTATCCCCCTACAAAGGATTCATCAACCCTGTCTATACGCCCGTCCGCAACAACCAAGGCCATATCACGGACGTGACGGTCAGCTACGGCGAAGCTTACGACGCGCAGATGCTGCGCTATAGCCGGGATTATGCCACACTACCTTACCAAAACGAATGATGGATATTCAAGATACAATCAGAAAAATCAAAACCGACCTACGCCTGTCTATGAACGGTGTGGCTTCGGCCTACATGCGAGAAAACGGCATGGACTACAAGCTCAACTTCGGCGTGGAAATCCCCCGGCTACGGGAAATCGCCCGAGACTACCCGGTCAACCACAAGCTAGCCCAAGCCTTGTGGAAAGAAAACATCCGGGAATGCAAGTTGCTGGCCGCCATGTTGCAGCCCGTGGACTCGTTCCACCCGGAAATCGCGGAGATATGGGTGGAACAGATGCCCACGGTGGAAATCGCGCAGCACACTGTCATGAACCTGTTCTGCCACCTCCCTTACGCCTCGCAGAAAGCTTACGAATGGATAGCCCGCGACGAAGACATGTTCCAAGTCTGCGGCTACCTGATTCTGGCACGCCTGTTCATGCAGGGCATGCAACCCAACCCACGCGCCGCCGACGAATTTCTTGACCAGGCACGCGCCGCGCTCCATGCCGCGCCGCCTGTCCGCCGCGCCGCCGTAGCCGCCCTACAAAAATACCAGACGCTAGACGAAAACGCCTACCAGGAAGGGGAAGCTATCCTGCAAGAAGAAGCATAAGAGGGACGTAACAGCCCACTTGTTCCCATGAAAGCGGAACATCCACTCACAATTGCCCAGTCCGGCTGGAGGAAGAAAAAATCAGGGCAACGCAGAGGCATATCCCGTAACACAATATCTTGCGTTTCGACGACAGCGACATGACATCATTTCCCAGAAATGGCTGCTGATGTTTCCGAGACGCAAGATGTTGCCTTTCTACGGCAATTGACCGGAGCAAATTTGCAAACGCGATGCCCATTCTGTTCCATTATAACTTTTGACAAGATAAACTATGCTTCGACATGAAAAACTGTTTTTGAATTTATCACGCGATAAATTTGCATTATCTTTCCTCTAAGAAAAAGCAAATTTCTTATCACACAGACATATAAATCGCGATTTTTATTTAAATTTGCAGGAGTGAACCGGAAAAACAAATCATTATGAGCGAGTCGATGCAAGACAGGTATATCCGCTTTGACTG
>CALUFQ010000088.1 GCA_944319925.1 uncultured Paraprevotella sp. | reverse complement strand
TTGTCGGTGAAAAAGTTCCAAATAGCGGGAAAAAGGGCTTCCAAGCCGCCGTCTGAAAAAAACGGGGCCGGGAAAAAAAATTTCGGGGCTTGGAAAAAAAATTCCGGGGCCGGGAATTTCTTTTTCGGGGCTCGGATTTTTCCGTCCCGGCGGCAAGATTTCGGGGCCGGACAGCCTCAAAAAGCAAAAATCCCCCATAAAACACTGCACAAAGGGGTTGTTTTGTGCAAAAAATGCCAGCTTTTTTCTCTGTTTTGCTTCGCAAGCTCAAAAGCCGTGTCACGGAAATCCACCCAAATCCGGCAAAAAGAAACTTGTTCTGCTCCCGGGGTGACATTCTGCCAGACCCGCGTGTCGTCGGATACCGTTCCAGGCTCAGCTGCGACGGGTTTGAAATCCGACGCAATAGGCCGTCCGTAGGCAAAACTCCTCCGCCTTGCAGGGAGACAGTTTTGCCATCCGCATGGCAAACAAAAGGGTTGTTACGACCCCGTGCGGAGTTTATCAAATCCCCATCAAATTTCGCTGACCCCAAAATTCTACTGCCCCCAATTGCAGGGTGCCCCGTTCCATGAAGTAGGGCGGATAAATGAAAAAGGGATGCGTCTAAGCATCCCCTTTATATGAAGAAAAGCCGCACCGATGATGTGATGAAAACTCCGAGCTAATAAGATTTGAGCGCCCGCCACCTTTGTAATCCACCGGCATCTCTGCTACCCGAAGGCGTGGCCCGCCATTGATGGTCGAAGCATTCTCGGTTTTCAGAAATAATTTGATGAGTATCCCAATCTAACCGGTGCGGCTCATTCCTTTTCTGTATTACAAAGATAAGGCATTTGGGTGTAACATGCAAATAAAATGCCCTTTTTTTTGTGCATGGACGAGTTTTTCCGTCCTTTTTCCAAAGTTGTGCGGCAAGGGACTTCCTGGGGCGGAATGTGGTTCAGTGGCTAAGAAACAGTTTTGAATTTCTACAAAAAGTTTTTTCCCCGTTTAATGTACTTGTTTTCGTGTGTGCTTTGGACGATTTTCCGGGCTGGTTTTGTCTCTGCGCTTCGTCAGATAGTTTGCTGTCTTCCTCATCACAGAGGTAAAACTGTCTCGAAAACTCATCTCAAACTACCGTATGATAAATTACACTCCTATGAAATTCCAAGAAAAGGTTTGCCGTAAAATTGGGATTTGGTGTAAAAAGCCTGTTTGGCGGTGCAAAAACAAAGATTTTTATTTTGTTCTCCGGTCTGCAACGCTTATCTTTGCATAATGCTGAACAAATGAAACACGCGAAAGTTATGAAATTGCAATTCTCTATAGACTATTTCACCCATTGGGGCGAGGATGTGCGGGTTGAAATATCCTTTGTTGACCATAAGCGAAAGAATAATACGCGGGTGTTTCCTTTGGAGACACGCGACGGGCGGAGATGGGCCGGGGAACTGACGATGAACGAGGGGATGATGCGTTGGTTCTGCTACACCTATTGTATATATAGGGGAGATGTGTGTGTCCGGAGGGAATGGGAAGTGGTGCCGCGCCGTTTCAAGGCGGATGTGACCAAGACGTTCGTTTTCCCGGACATGTGGCACGATGCGCCGATTTTTTCGCATCTCTACACTGCGGCCTTTACGCGCTGCATCAAGCCTCTGCGCACGGGCGCGGAGGAATTGTCATACTTCGGCACCACGTTGATGTTGCGTGTTGATGCGCCACAACTGGAGAAAGGGCAGGCTTTGGCACTTTTGGGCAACCAGCCGGCTTTGGGCGAATGGAACCCGGATTTTGCGTTCAGGATGAAGGAAGAAGGGCTGTATGGTTGGAACGTGACGTTGAATGCGGCGGGGCTGACGTTCCCTGTGGAATACAAATACGTGGTGGTGGATGCCGCGACGGGGGATTTCATCGCTTGGGAAGAGGGGGACAACCGCGTGGTGCCTGCTGGCGGAATCGGGAAGGACGAGGTGCTGGTCGTGTCGGATGTCCCGTTGAGATTGCCGACCGACCGTTGGAAAGCCGCCGGGGTGGTCATTCCCGTTTTTTCCTTGCGCAGCGAGGGCAGTTGCGGGGTGGGTGACTTCGGCGATTTGAAGTCCATGGCAGACTGGGCAGCGCTGACCACGATGCGTGTCATACAGATTTTGCCGATTTACGACACCACGATACATAAGACCTGGCAGGATTCTTATCCCTACAACAGTATCTCCATCTATGCGCTGCATCCGCAGTATATGGATTTGCGCCAGCTGCCCCCGCTTGCCGACGCGAAGGCGATGGCGGACTATGAGTCGCGCCGCCGGGCGTTGAATGCCTTGCCGCAGGTGGACTACGAGGCGGTGAACGCTTTGAAGCAAGAGTATCTTCACGACCTTTTCAGACAGGAAGGGGAAAAGACATTGGCATCCGGGGATTTCCACGACTTTTTCAGGCAGAACGAACATTGGCTGGTGGCATACGCTGCTTTCTGCGTGTTGCGCGACCGCTACGGCACGGCCGATTTCCGCACATGGCCGTCTTATTCGGCATACAGGACAGAAAGCATCCGTGCGTTTTGCCGTCCTTCCGCGCCTGCCTACGAAGAAGTCTCCTATTATTATTATGTGCAATACGAACTGCACGTCCAGCTGAAAGCGGCCAGCGACTATGCCCGCGCCCAGGGGGTCGTGCTGAAAGGCGACATTCCCATTGGCATCAGCCGGAACAGCGTGGAGGCTTGGGTGGAGCCTTATTATTTCAACACGGACTGCCAGGCGGGCGCACCGCCTGACGATTTCTCCGTGAATGGGCAGAATTGGGGATTCCCGACTTATAATTGGGACGTGATGCTGAAGGACGGCTGCAGCTGGTGGATCCGGCGTTTTCGCAAGATGGCGGAATATTTTGACGCTTACCGCATCGACCACGTGTTGGGCTTCTTTCGGATTTGGGAGATTCCCATAGATTCCGTGCATGGCCTGTTGGGGCATTTCTCCCCGGCATTGCCGTTGAGCGTGGAGGAAATCGAAAGCTACGGCTTGCATTTCCGCGAGGATGATTTCACGCGGCCTTTCATTGACGACAAGCTGTTGTTGCAGGTGTTCGGATTCCATGCGGGGGAGGTCAGGGACATTTACCTGGATGCCGTGGCGGAAGGCCGTTATAAGATGAAACCTGAGTTCGACACGCAACGCAAGGTGGAAGCGGCTTTCGCCGACAGGCATTCGGACGAGGATGCCGCTTTGTGCGAAGGGTTGTATTCATTAATCAGCAATGTGTTGTTTCTTCCCGATTCGGCACAAGAAGGCAAATTCCATCCGCGCATTTCCGCCCAGCAGGATTACCTGTACCAAACCTTGACGCAAGCGGAAAAGGATGCGTTCAACGCGCTTTATGATGACTATTTTTATCGGCGGCACAACGGGTTCTGGTACGACCAGGCCATGCGGAAATTGCCGGTGTTGGTGGCGGCCACGCGCATGTTGGTCTGTGCCGAAGACTTGGGGATGGTGCCCGACTGCGTACCTTGGGTGATGGAAAACCTGCGCATCCTGACGCTGGAAATCCAGACCATGCCGAAAAAGCCCGGCTTGCGCTTCGGACACTTGGAAGAGAATCCCTATCGCAGCGTGTCCACTATTTTCACCCACGACATGCCGACGTTGCGCGGATGGTGGGAAGAAGATGCGGAACGCACACAACAGTATTTTTCTGAAATCTTGCAAAAGGACGGCGATGCGCCGGCTTCCATCCCCGGATGGCTTTGTGAAGAGGTGGTGGCCCGGCATTTGTATTCCCCTTCCATGCTTTGCCTCATTTCATGGCAGGACTGGCTCTCCATTGATGATGCGCTCCGTAGCCCGGATGTGGCTTCCGAACGGATAAACGTGCCTTCCAACCCGCGGAACTATTGGCGTTACCGCATGCACCTTTCAATAGAGCAGTTGATGGCGTGTGACGGGTTGAATGAAAGAATACGTTTGTTAATCGCCCATAGCGAACGGGATTAGTAGGAGGTGCCGCATTCTTGCTGCACATATTCGCACTATTCCGTATGTCAGTGACCTGTCTTGCGATTGAGGGTGTATCAAAATAAACTCCTCCGCCTTGTAGGGGAGGTGGCGCGAAGCGACGGAGGGGTCTCACGTCCACGAAGACATGCTTTATGTGTGTGTCCGTGGGTGTGAAACCCCTCAGGCCCGTTGGGCCAGCTCCCCTACAAGGCGGAGCAGTTGCTTCTCGCAGGTTTTGCTACCCCCCTCCTCCTATAGATTCATACTGGCACAGTATAAGAACTGGCTCGGTTTTGATTGTGGGGATGTTCCGGCCGCGTTTGGATACAGATGGTTTGGGGAACTTTTCCAGGTGCGCAGGGTGGGAGAAAGGGGCACAAACAAGGCTATTTTCTTGTTAGTCGCTCATTTTTTCGCCCATTTCGTAGGAAAAAGTAAAAAGATTGCTTATTTTTGTTTAGCATTTTGTGCAGGATGAGTTTTCATGCCTGCGGGAAACACATTGGGTCATTAAAACAACCGAAAAACAGATAGAGGATGAAAAAGCAATTGAAGAAGGTTCTTGTCTTGGGTTCTGGCGCTTTGAAAATCGGCCAGGCCGGTGAGTTTGACTATTCCGGTTCGCAGGCGCTGAAGGCGTTGCGCGAGGAAGGCATACGCTCGGTGTTGGTCAACCCGAACATCGCGACGATACAGACATCCGAAGGCATTGCCGATGAGGTTTATTTCCTGCCCGTCACGCCCTATTTCGTGGAAGAAATCATCAAAAAGGAGCGTCCGGACGGAATTTTGCTGGCCTTTGGCGGGCAGACTGCGCTGAACTGTGGTACGGAACTATACCGCAAAGGGGTGTTGCAATCATACGGGGTTGAGGTGTTGGGCACATCGGTGGAAGCCATCATGGACACGGAAGACCGTGACTTGTTCGTGAAGAAGCTCAACGAGATTCCGATGAAGACACCCGTGAGCCGTGCCGTGGAGAATATGGAAGACGCATTGGCGGCGGCCCGCGCCATCGGTTATCCTGTCATGATTCGTTCGGCTTATGCGTTAGGCGGCCAAGGGAGTGGGATTTGCCCCGACGAGGAGCATTTCGTGGAACTGGCAGAAAGCGCGTTTACTTTTGCGCCCCAAATCCTGGTGGAAGAATCGCTGAAAGGATGGAAAGAGATTGAGTTCGAAGTCATCCGTGACGCGAACGACCACTGTTTCACCGTGGCCAGCATGGAAAATTTCGACCCGCTGGGCATCCACACAGGCGAGTCCATCGTGGTGGCGCCCACCTGTTCGCTCACGGAGGAACAAGTGTCGATGCTTCAGGAATTGTCCAAGGCCTGCATCCGCCATTTGGGCATTGTGGGCGAATGCAATATCCAGTATGCGTTCAACGCCGAGACCAACGACTACCGTGTCATAGAGGTGAATGCCCGCCTGAGCCGTTCTTCGGCCTTGGCTTCCAAGGCCACGGGCTATCCGTTGGCTTTCGTGGCCGCCAAGATTGCTTTGGGCTACACGCTGGACCAGATTGGCGAGATGGGAACGCCCAATTCCGCATACGTGGCCCCCTCGCTCGATTATTTGATTTGCAAGATACCGCGTTGGGACTTGACCAAGTTCGAAGGCGTTTCCCGCCGCATCGGGTCGAGCATGAAGTCGGTGGGCGAAATCATGTCCATCGGCCGTTCGTTCGAGGAAATCATCCAAAAGGGATTGCGCATGATTGGGCAAGGCATGCACGGCTTCGTGGGCAACGACCACGTGCATTTCGACAACGTGGAAGAAGAACTGGCCAATCCGACAGACTTGCGCATCTTTGCCATCGCACAGGCTTTGGAGGAAGGCTATTCCATTCGCCGCATTTATGAGCTGACCAAGATAGACCCATGGTTCATTGAACGGCTGAACAACATCGTGAGGATGAAAAAAGAGCTGGAGGGACACAGCGCGTTGGCCAGCCTCACGCCCGAATTGTTGCGCGAAGCCAAACGGTTGGGATTTTCCGATTTCCAGATTGCCCGATTCGTCATCAAGCCCCACGAGTCGAACATGGAGAAAGAAAATCTCCAGGTGCGCCAGTTCCGCAAGCAGTTGGGCATTCTCCCGGCCGTGAAGCGCATCAACACGGTGGCTTCCGAACATCCGGAACTGACGAACTACCTTTACATGACTTACGGCACGGAAGGCTATGACGTGAACTATTACAAGCATGAAAAGTCGGTCATCGTCCTTGGTTCGGGGGCATACCGTATCGGCTCTTCCGTGGAGTTCGACTGGTGTTCCGTCAACGCGGTGCAGACTGCGCGCAAGTTGGGCTACAAGTCTATTATGATTAACTATAATCCGGAAACGGTTTCCACGGACTACGACATGTGCGACCGGCTCTATTTCGACGAATTGTCTTTTGAACGGGTGCTCGATGTGATAGACCTGGAGCAGCCGGGCGGGGTCATCGTTTCTGTCGGCGGGCAGATTCCGAACAACCTCGCCATGAAACTCCACCGCCAGTCCGTGCCTGTGTTGGGTACCTCGCCCGTGTCCATCGACCGGGCGGAGAACCGCAACAAGTTCTCGGCCATGCTCGACCGTTTGGGCATTGACCAACCCGCTTGGCAGGAACTGACCAACCTGGAAGATGTGAAGGCGTTCATCGACAAGGTGGGCTATCCCGTGTTGGTGCGCCCGTCTTACGTCTTGTCTGGTGCGGCCATGAATGTATGCCACAACGAGGAACAGCTGACCCGTTTCCTGGCTATGGCGCGCGAAGTGTCGAAAGAATACCCCGTGGTGGTGTCGCAGTTCATGCAGGAGACGAAGGAAATCGAGTTCGACGCGGTGGCACAGAACGGCGAGGTGGTGGAATATGCCATCTCGGAACACATTGAATATGCCGGGGTGCATTCCGGCGATGCCACGTTGGTGTTCCCCGCCCAGCATCTTTATTTTGCCACGATGCGGGCCATCAAGAAGATTAGCAGCCGCATTGCCGCCGAACTGAACATTTCCGGGCCTTTCAACATCCAATATCTGGCCAAAGGCAACCAGGTGAAGGTCATTGAGTGCAACCTGAGAGCCTCGCGCAGCTTCCCGTTCGTGTCGAAGGTGTTGAAGCGCAACTTCATCGAGACGGCCACGCGCATCACGCTCGGTGCGCCTTACAGCCGTCCCGACAAGTCGGTGTTTGACATCGACCGCATCGGTGTGAAGGCATCGCAGTTCTCTTTTGCCCGCCTGCAGAATGCCGATCCTGTGCTGGGTGTGGACATGTCGTCCACCGGCGAAGTGGGTTGCTTGGGCGACGATTTCAACGAAGCGTTGTTGAATGCCTTGATTGCCACGGGCTACAGTGTCCCGCGCAAATCCGTGATGTTCTCGTCCGGCCCGGTGCAGTCCAAGGTGGACTTGTTGGAACCAAGCCGCATGCTGGCCGCCAAGGGCTATGACATCTATGCCACGGAAGGCACGGCGCGTTTCCTGAACGAGAACGGGGTGTCCGCCGTGGCGGTGCATTGGCCGGACGAGCACACTTCGGCGGAGAACAACGTGCTGAAGATGATAGCCGCCCACAAGTTCGACTTGATTGTGAACATTCCCAAGGATCACACGCGGCGCGAGCTGACGAACGGTTACCGCATCCGTCGCGATGCCATTGACCACAACATTCCGCTCATGACCAACGCGCGTCTGGCCAAGGCGTTCATTGAAGCTTTTTGCCAGTTGGATTGGCATGACATCCAAATCAAGAGTTGGCAAGAATATAAATAGGAAGTAGATTACCTTAAGACGGAGCCTCCCTTTTCGTCGCCAGTGGCGAGAGGGAGGCTTTTTGCGATTCTGCAGGTGGAGAACAGGGGCAGTAGAAATATAGGAGATGCCGCATTCCTGCGGCACAATCGCAAGATATGCCACTGGCATACGGAATCGTGCGAGAATGTGCAGCAAGATAGGTCACTGACAAAGTATGAGGGCGTATCAAAATAAACTCCTCCGCCTTGTAGGGGAGGTGGCGCGAAGCGACGGAGGGGTCTCACGTTTACAAAGACATACAAATCCATCGCAGCGAAGAAAACAATGGGAACGGACGATTTGTCATTCATTCCTGACAATGTGCGCATGCCTTGTCCTGTCAATGTGTTTATTTTGCGCCTGATTTAAAAGGAGTGAATGGTATGAAGCAACAAAAAGATTTCTACGAAAAACCTAAGCTGACAGAGGTGGAGTTTGAATTCACGCACAACATTGCGGCGATAACACGTCGGCAAGCATGTATTAAGTCTGAGCGTGGGCACGTAGATATTAGGTTAAATCAGTTCGGCGGCGATTTGGATTGGAAAAGTTATGATGAAGAAGTTGCCCAGCGAGGTCGTGGTTTTTGAAAAAGGAAGAATTTATGAAAATGAAAACTAAAGCATTAATAGGTGTATTCTTGTGGTGTGGAATCATGGGTGTTTCTTGTTCCGATGATGACGAGGGCGCGGCAGGCGTGTATGTGGCACCGGGAAGCTATGAACGTGTAATAGGGTTGAATGCGATAGGGGGAGAAGGAGGTGAAGTCGCGACGCGGGCAATGGATGAGCAAGGTGCTTTTACAGATGCCTATGACGCTTCTTTTTTGTTCATCCATTCTGTGATAGATTCAAACAAATATATAAAGTTGCCTATCCTTGACAACGTGGAAGGATGTGAAAGTTGTGGCGACAAGGGGTTCAAGTTCCATGTGAACAACTACGAAGACCATTTCACTATCATCAATCCATTGAATGGTGACTCAGTGGAGTTTGAAAAGAATGAGCAAATGTATCTTTCTTCGCAAGCTTCGGAACAGTGGAAGGGACACGTTGTGGCTGCTTCTCCTATTACAGGGCAAACAGTCCTGACGCGCGACAAAAATGAGGAAATATACAGAAGTGCAGGGAATTATGATTTGGCAAGTTTGTTGGAACTTAACAATACAATCCTGACGATGGAACGCAGGGTCGGTGCGTTCCGGGTGTATTTCATGTTTACTGATTTGCAGGACTATAAGGTGGAAATCGATCCATATGCACCTGAAGACGAGAGGGACACGACATATACTTATGAATCCGGTGGGATTTGGAACGATGTGGTAAACTTGCCATATGATGGATGGAGCGGCAAACTTTATGTAGGCCCGTTTTTTGCAGACCGATATCATTTGAGCACGGATATGGCCGCTTATGACGGTAGAAGAACAGACGGCTATTATGCGACAAACGACCAAGAGTATGTTCGTTTCCAGCGCGTGACTTACACTAGGCAAGAAGGGTCGATTATTCAAAATTACAGGGGATACGGAGTAACAACGATGCGTGTGGACTATTTGGTAACACCTTTTGACCGTCAACATGGAGGGAATATCACATTCTACGCTTTTATTAAAGACAACACGGGTAATCCTAAAAGCGATAGCGGGGCGAAATTCGTGTCATATACCTGGGATGAGCTAAGCGTACCTGCATTTAATTCCACGACGGTTTTGGTCATAGTTTATGATGTCCGGCAGTTGGCTGAAGGTTTCCCGAATCATGCGGCAGGCTCAAGCGCAGGTGTGAATGCAAATGTGGTGAAGCGGTCGATGTGGGATGCGCCCGAAAGGTTAGACATCCAGCCCGCGAAAGTATATTGTTACAGTGAATAAATGCGGGCCACGATAAGACCGGACTTTTTCCTGCAGGAGATTGCCGGTGAAAAGATACTGATGGGCGGCGGGGAGCAGATAAATTTCTCGAAGGTGTTGATGCTCAACAACACATCCGCTTTCATCATTGAAGAGCTACAACGGGCAGGTGGAGCCGTGGCGGCCGAAGACATGGCACGGAGAGTGGCCGGGCGGTTTGAGGTGAATGTCACGGAGGCGCAAGCGGATGTGGAAGAGTTTTTCCGCAGTTTGGCGCGGCAGCAAGTGGCCGACCTGTCTGATTGAACCCCGCAACTTGAAAGAATGTCCCTTCGCAGGCGTTCTTTCGAAGATGCAATAGTACAGTTTAGATCTCTGACTTTTCTGCATTGTGAAATGCGGAAAAGTTTTTTTTGTAATCTTGGTGCGATGGATTTATGGGAGGAGACGCATTCCTGCGGCACAATTGCAAGGTATGTCACAGGCATATGGAGGAGCAGTAGAAATATAACGGAACAGTTCGCATTTTGGGGGATTTAACACTAATGGAAAAATGAATTGAGGAATTGAGTGATACAGAGTTCCTGCTTTTACAAACTTGTGAATGTCGGCAGTCAAAGCCGGCCGGAATGAACTGTCCCGCCTTGCAGGGGGACGAGCCCCGAAGGGGCGGAGGGGGTCTCACACCCACGGGGGCGTAACGCCCCTTCTGTTCGCCGTGCGGCGGCCATAATGCCCTTTTGTTTCCCTTGCGGCGGCCATAATGGCCGTTTTGTTCGCCATGCGGAGGGTCGTAACGACCCTTTTGTTTC
>CALUFQ010000087.1 GCA_944319925.1 uncultured Paraprevotella sp. | reverse complement strand
GGTGCAGAACACCCGCGAGCTGTACTACCTGGAGCGCATCCTCTACGGCGTGGCCAAGGCCATCACGGAGCACATCAGCCTGGGCGACGCGTACAGCGAGGTGAAGAAGGTCTATTCCATCAGCATCTTGTATTTCGACCTGGGCGTGGGCAGCGACTTCCTTTACCACGGGCAGAACCAGTTCGTGGGTGTCCACACGAAAGACCTGCTTCAGATCCGCAAGAAAGAGCAGCAGGCGATAGTGACGCGCCTTCCTTCCGAGATATTCCCGGAATACATCCTGATCCGGGTCAACGAATTCGACAAGGTGGCCGTCACGCCTTTGGACGAATGGGTGCGCTACCTGAAGGACGGTGTCATCTCCCCCGACACGAAGGCCCCCGGCCTTGGCGAGGCGCGTGAGAAGCTGAAATATTACTCGATGACGGACAAGGAACGCCGCGCCTACGACGAGCACCTGAATGCCGTCATGATTCAAAACGACGTGTTGAACACGGCGAAGATGGAAGGCCATGCGGAAGGACGTGCGGAAGGACGTGCGGAAGGACGTGCGGAAGGTCGTGCGGAAGGTCGTGCGGAAGGTCGTGCGGAAGGTCGTGCGGAAGGTCTTGAGGAAGGTCTTGAGGAAGGCCTTGCGAAAGGTCTTGAAAAAGGTCATGCTGAAGGGCGGCAGGAAGAACGCATGAAGAATGCTGCCAATTTGAAGAATTTGGGTGTGCCTTCGGATATTATAGCTAAAGCTACAGGGCTCAGTCTGGAAGAGATTGCAAAGATTTGATGTCACCTTTGTGCTTGTTTTCAGAAAGAGAGGATCTGAATATGAAGGAAAAGTCAGAAGGTCAAGAATGAGAACCAATTGCAAGGAAGCCCTTGATTTGCTTGCAAAAATTAGGGCCTACGGCTCGTCCCCCTGCAAGGCGGGACAGTTCATTTCTGCCGGCTTTGACTGCGGACATTCATTTGAGAGAAACTCCGTGCCACTCGATTTAATTCATTCTTCCAGATGGTGTTAAATCCCCTAAAGTACAAACTAGTTTGTTTTAAGTGGATGGCTGATATGCGGGAGAATGGTTCAAAAAAAGCAGTCCCGCTTGTGAGAGGCGGGACTGCTTGGTTTCTTCGGGTTACGGGTTGATGTTGTTGCCCGTGGTGGCATAAAGCCCGATGAGTGCGCCGGTGAAACCGCCGGCCACGTCTGTCGAAAGGATGTCACCGGCCATCGTGCCGCCGAGGTTGGTGAACGAACCACCTTCCGTGGCATAGCTGAAGCGGTAGTCGTTGCCCTTGCCTTCCACTTGCAGCGAGACAGGCTTGTCCGTGTCGATTTCCGTGCTGGCAATCACCGTGGTCTGTCCTTTCTCCGTCTTGGCCAGCAAGAGGATGCTCTTTTTGTCCTTTTGCGTGATGCCGAACACATAGTTGAAGTTTTCGTTCTGGTAACACGTGATGCCGGCCAGCTCGTTGGCGGCTTTGGGCTCATATTTCATCGTGGTAGAAGCCTTGAAGGTGCGATGTTGCTGGCGGTAGAACAGGGTAGAAGTGGGGCGCACCTCCTTGATGTTCGTGGCAAACGGGGAGATTTGCAGGCCGCCTTTCTTGGCTTCCGAGATGAAGTCTTCGCGCGGGCCGCGCAGGCCTATCCAGCGGAAGTCCAGCGGAAAGGCCGCGAACGTTTCTTTGAACGTAAAGTTGCCGTTGGGGAAGAAGCCTTCCTTGCCGGTCTTGTTCACCGTGCCTTTCGGCATTTTCAGCTTGGCCTGCAAGGGAATCAATCCGTTTTCGAACACCGGGAACTCGCCGCTCCAGTCCACGGGCAATATGAACGTTTCGCGTCCTGTTGTGACCACGCCTTTTTCATTGGGGCGGATGGCCAGGAACACACCGTAGTATTTCCCGTCCGGGCCTTCCACCAAGTCGGCATGTCCGGCCCAATCCACTTTTTCAGCACGGTCTTTGGCAAAGTAGCGTTGGGTGAGGATGGGGTTGTTCGGAGCCGGCGTGAAGGGGCCTTTGGGGCTGTCGCCCACGAAAATCACCTCGCTGTGCCAGTCGCCCGTGCCGCCTTCGGCGCACATCAGGTAATAGCGTCCGTTCTTCTTATACATGTGCGGCCCTTCAATCCAAATGGGTTTCTTGCGGATGTCTGTGCCGCCGTTGACGATGACCTTGTCCGTGCCGGGCACCACCTGGTCTTTCTCCAAGTCGTAGTCCCATATCTTGATGACGCGGTGTCCCTCATATTGTTCTTCTCCTTTGGCAGGCGCGTCGTTGTGCACCACGTAAGCCTTGCCGTCGTCGTCAAAGAACAGCGAGGGGTCTATGCCGTCGAATTTCAGCTTCACCGGGTCGCTCCATCCCTTCATCGGGTCTTTGGTCTTCACCACCATATTGCCGAATCCACCGGAGAATTGTGTCGTAATCATGTAGAAGGTGTCGTTGTGCGGGTTGTAGCAGATGGCCGGGGCATACACACCCATGCTGATGCCGCAGTCCTCCACCTTCAGCTGCGACTTGCGGTCGAGCACGTGCCCGATTTGCTTCCAGTTCACCAGGTCGGTGGAATGGAAGATGGGCACGCCGGGGAACATGGCAAACGAGGAGTTCACCAGGTAGTAGTCCTTTCCCTTCCGCGTGATGCTGGGGTCGGGATAGCAGCCCTGCAGGATGGGGCTGTAGAACTCGTCGGCCTCCAGGGGGTGGTCTTTGTAGATTTGGTCATCGCCTTGGTAGGTGAATTGAGTGAATACCGGTGCGTTGACGCGTTCCCGTGCTTCGGTAGTGGTCGCGAAGCCTGCGGCGAACAAGGCGCCGGCAAGGAGCATGGCGCTCCGGCGGCTTGTTTGCCATTTGTGTTTCAAGGTTGCTTTTTTCATTTTATTGAATTATTAAGTTGGGTTATCTTTTGGGGCATGCCCTGCAGAGTGTCTGTGGGGCATTTTACAAAAATAGTTCAATATGGCGAAGGAGGCCGTATGTTTTGTAACATCTTCTTTTGAATATTACATGGGCGAAAATATGTGTTACATGGTGAAAAGCTGTTTGAGGTTCTGCAAAAAGTTGTTCTGGGATTAGTATGCCCGTCTTTGAGTTGCTAGAAACTCCTTGTAACTGCAGAAAAGCACCTGTTTTTTTCGAGTAATGCCGTCTGCTTGCTTTCTTGCGGAATGGATGCCACTGTGGTGATATCTGCAAAGCCATTACAAAAATGGTAACTATTCAGCGGACACGCTGATTCCCTCATCCTCAAAAGAGATTAAATGTGAAATTTCTATAATTTTTTTGGCGGGAACGTGGATGGACGAGATATTTACGCTAATTTTGCAAATTAATTTTATGGGTGGTTTTCAGGCGCTTTTGCCCAAAGGGATTAGGTTTTGTTCAAGGTATGCGCCAGGTACTGCCCTTTGGTGTTTCATTATTTTTAAATTATAAGCGAATTGAAAACATTTGAGGAGCTTGGCGTTTCAGCAGAAATCAGACAAGCTATTGAGGAATTGGGGTACGAGCATCCTATGCCCGTACAAGAGGAAGTCATCCCTTATTTGTTGGGAGAGAACAACGATGTGGTGGCCTTGGCGCAGACAGGCACCGGAAAGACAGCGGCTTATGGTCTGCCCGTGTTGCAGAAAATCGATGCCAGCAGGAACGAGACGCAAGCGTTGATTCTCAGTCCCACGCGCGAATTGTGCCTGCAAATCGCGGACGATTTGGAGAGTTATTCCAAGTATTTGCCCGGAGTGCGCGTACTGCCGGTTTACGGCGGTGCCAGCATTGAGCCTCAAATCCGCACCTTGAAAAAGGGGGTGCAGGTCATTGTGGCCACGCCGGGTCGCCTGATTGACCTGATGGAGCGGCGCGCTGCCACGTTGGACAAGGTGGAAAACGTGGTGCTCGACGAGGCGGACGAGATGCTTTCGATGGGTTTCTCGGAGAGCATCGACAAGATTTTGGCTGGTGTGCCGGAAAACCACAACACGTTGCTTTTCTCGGCCACGATGAGCCGCGAAATCGAACGTATCTCGAAGAAGTATCTCCGTAACGCGAAGGAAATCGTGGTGGGTTCCCGCAATGAAGGCGCGGAAACGGTGAACCACGTGTATTACATGGTGCATGCCAAAGACAAATACTTGGCTCTGAAGCGCGTGGTGGACTTCTATCCTAAAATTTATGCCATTATTTTCTGCCGCACCCGTATGGAGACGCAGGACGTGGCTGACAAGCTGATCCAGGACGGCTACAATGCTGATTCGTTGCACGGTGACCTTTCACAGCAGCAACGCGACCTGACGATGCAGAAGTTCCGCCAGCACCGCATCCAGTTCTTGGTGGCTACCGACGTGGCGGCCCGCGGGTTGGACGTGGACGACCTGACGCACGTCATCAACTACGGCATGCCCGATGACATTGAGAGCTATACCCACCGCAGCGGACGCACGGGACGTGCCGGTAAGAAGGGTACTAGCATCTGTATCATCCACACCAAGGAACGTTCCAAAATCCGTGCCGTGGAAAAGGTCATCGGTAAGGAGTTTGTCAAAGGCGAACTGCCCAGCGGCAAGGAAATCTGCAAGAAACAGCTCTACAAGGTAATCGATGATATCGAACGTGTGGAGGTTGATGAGGAGGAAATCGCCGAGTTCCTGCCCGAAATCTATCGCAAGTTGGAATGGCTCGACAAGGAAGATTTGATCAAGCGCGTGGTGAGCCGCGAGTTCGGCCGTTTCTTGGAATATTATGCCAATGCACCCGAAATCAGCGAACCTACGGCAGAGCGGGGCAACGGGAAGAAGGGCGAGAAGAAATCCAAGAAGGGCGAACGGGGAGGTGCTGTCCGTACTCCCGAGGAAGGCTACACGCGGTTGTTCCTTAACGTGGGCAAGGTGGACGGCTTCTATGCCAAAGAAATCATGAAGCTGGTGAACGACAATGTGCCCGGAAAGGTGGAAATTGGGCGCATCGACCTGATGAAGAGCTTTTCCTTCTTCGAAGTGCCCAATGAGGAAGCCGACCGGGTGGTGCGCGCCTTGTCCCACGTGCAGGTGAAAGGGCTTAATGTGAGTGTCGAAGTGGCCACCGGGGAAGCCCACGACCCGGGCGAAAGCAAGCCCCGCCGCAAACCGGCCCGCGAGGAGCGCCCCTTCTATGAAGCCCGCAACGGGCGCGACAGAAGGCGGCACGAAGCCCGCACGTATGCGGAAGCCACTTCCAAAAGAGGCAAGGCGGGCCGCGACAGTGAAGGCAAAAAGCGGGGCGGGAAAGCCGCCAAGGGCGGTTTCAACGACTTTGAGGATGATTTCAATCCGAACAGACGTTACACGAAGGACGATTGGAAACAGTTCTTTGCGCCCAAAGGCGGCAATGAGCTCATTGGCGAAGAACCCGACTTTTCGGAAGAAGGGTGGGCGCGCCGTATCCCAAAGAAAAAATAGCAAGTAATAAAAAGTAGCGGAAGCCGCGTAGGGAGCTTGTGATGTTCCTAGCGCGGCTTCCGTGTTTATTGTATATTACCACACAGCTATCTTTTTGTGGTTGACGATATAGATGCCAGGCTTGAGGCCTTCGGTTGACGTAGCTTTCCGGCGGACGCAAATGCCGCTGAGGTCATAAATGTCAGCGGGGACGAGGAAGGCATCTTCGTTGGCAGACGTGTCGGCCTCGACATCATGGATGCCGGTCACAGTGCCGGGCGACATGCTGCCATAATAATATAGGTGGAAGTTGTCGAAGATGCACCAATAGCTGTTGGCCGTGTAGTCGTTGCGGATGCCCACCTGCAGGTCGGATTCGTCTTCTGTGAGTTCGGTCACTACTCCATTGTCATAGAGTCCTGCTGCAAAATAGAGGCTGGCCGACTGCATGTCGTTCGGGATGTATCTGACTGGTGCAGAACCCACAGCACTCTCCGAACCTCCGAGTTTGCTCGTTCGGGCTTCCGAAGCAATGTGGGCCAGTTTCTGCTCGTCTGCGCCCGCATAGATGACGGCTGTCACGTCGTTTTGTCCCTCCGTGTAGGCGTTATATACGGCTGAGGCTGCGCCAGGCCTCTGGAATCCTTGTCCCTTGAATTGATAAGTGCCGGCCGGAAGACCTTCAATCGTTTGGTAGAAGTCAAACGTCATTTGGAAGAACTCTCCGCAGGAATAGTTGATTTCGGGGGCGGCAGACCAACCCTCACCGGTTGAAAGTCCGGCATCGGCCATCAGGAACGTGAGGTCGAACGGATGATCCGCATCGACAGGAGTGGCATTGCCTAGGAATGCAAAGCCGGCTTCCAAGGCTTCTTCGGCAAGTCCGCTGAGTTCGGCAGCCGTGATGCCTTCGGCTTCACTTCTTGTTTCAATGTCCGCAAGGGCGGTTTCCAAGGTGTTGTCCGTGCCCGGCTGGTCTTCCGTGTGTGGAGTGTCGGCCAAGGCTTTGACCTGTTGCAATACGTCAGACAGCCGGTTTTGGAACTCTTCGTCCATGCTTTGTCCGAAATCCTCGACTTCATTCTTCGTAAGGAGGAGCCACCGTTGCGCCTGTGCGTTGTCTCCCAGGTCAAAAGGCGTTGCCGCAACCCTTCCCCGCGTGTTGCCGCCAAGGCAGTTCGGTGTCAGTTGGTTTTCGGGATGGATAATCCAATATCCTCTAGTGGTAAAGGAGCCCATGTTCAAATCTGTGCGCGAGCGCATCAAGTGGAAGTTTTCTGTGAGGGAAGGACTTGTCTTGCTGACGGTGCGGAATGGGGTGCTTGACGTGGTGTAGCTTAGGTATTGCCCGGTGGCGGCGTTGCGGAATTGGTAGTAGCAAGTGCGTGGGTCGAATGTGATGTACCATGCTGCATAGTCGTTCTCGACGGCGGCGGTTCCTTCCATTTCTTCCCATTTAAGGCCTCCGCGGTCGCTTCCCGTCAGATAGGCCGTGTAAAGCCCGTATTCTTCGGATTCGTTCTTGATGTAATATTTCGCAGTGTCTTCCTGTTCAAACACGTAGGCCGGGGTGGAGAAGCCCCCGGTGGGCGGAAGTCCGTCCTCGCCTAGGGCCTGGGTGATAAGTCCGTTGGCGATGTAAAGCACTTCAGATCCGTTGTCCTCGTGTGCTCCGTTGATGCCGTAAGGCCACATGTGGGTGCCGTCGCCGGTCATGACAGCCGTGGGGTTATTGTCCCAAAAGCGGAGCACTTCGTTGGCGCGGTCGCCTGTCCAGTCTCCACGTCCGGCTGAAGCCCTCAGCGGCGAATCGGCATTATACCATCTTTCATGCGTACCCACGCCGATAGCGTGTCCCATCTCGTGCATGATGGTGCCGGTGCGTTGATAACTTGCGTTGGTGCCGACGCGCATCCATCCGCCGTAACTGCAGTCGGCGGTAGGCGTTTGTGCGCCGTAGTGTACGTTGAGATACAGTCCGTTAATGCTGGTCAGGTTGTTCCAATAGTCCACAGCCGAGCCGACAGCTGCGTTGATGCGGATGTTGGCATCATCAGGCCCGCCGTTGTCATACCCCCAGGTAATGGTGCCTTTGGGGATGGTGATGACCTTGATGTCGTCGCCATAGCCCACAGTGTTGTCTTTGGTGATGGCGTATGCCCGCATGTAATATACAGTGGATGGCGTCAGGTCGCGTATGACATAGATGCGGCCGTTGTTGTCCAGGTATTCGGTTGTGCGGTTGTCTTCGATGGTGGGTTCGGGATTGGTGCTCCAACAAAAACCCTGTTCCTGAAGTTGGGAGGCAGACACTCCGGACACTGTGCTCCGTCCGAAGGCCATAGTGGCACCACGGGCATAACGTGTGTCGGTCACTACGGTAGGGACAGCACCGTCATTGCCTGTCTGTGAAGTTTGGGCAAACGCCGGGAGCGCACAAGCACATGCCAAGGCGCAAGCGTGAAAGCCACGTAACGAAATTCTGTGTTTCATGATGTGAAGATTGAAGGTCGTTTTCATTTTGAAATTAAGTCATTGGTTTCTGCAAATGTACTTTTTTGTATTCGAAATAAGTAGCATGGGCGGGAATTTTATGCGTTAAATATATGTAAAAAAGAAGTTGGCAACAGGAAAGCTTGCCCGAATGTGGAAGAAATCCTATTTTTGCACGGCAATCATTGGCGAAGGCAGAATATGGAAAGCGATGAGTTCTACATGAAAAAGGCACTCGAAGAGGCTCGCCGGGCCTATGCGGAAGGCGAGATACCTGTCGGGGCGGTAGTGGTTTGCGGCGGACGAATCCTGGCTCGGGCGCATAACCTGACGGAGACATTGACAGACGTGACGGCGCATGCTGAAATGCAGGCCATCACGGCGGCGGCCAATGCGTTGGGCGGGAAGTACCTGAACGAATGTACGCTCTATGTCACGGTGGAACCGTGTGTCATGTGTGCCGGAGCCATTGGATGGGCGCAGGTGAAACGGTTGGTCTATGGGGCGGCGGACGAGAAGCGGGGATACAGGCGGTTTGCCCCGCAAGCATTGCATCCCCGCACGGAGGTCGTGCCCGGCGTCATGGAAGAAGCCGCCGCCGGACTGATGAAGGCATTTTTCAAGGAACGGAGATAAGGAGCGGGTTGCCTCCCGTTTGCATGCGATATCTTTGAAAAGCGGATTCGGGCGGGCAGAGGCTTTCTCATAGATGCCCTGTTTACGCTACTGGACAATGGGAACCGATGCTTACGGTTCTTCGGGCATCGGAACGACAAGGATGGAGTCGCTGCACCGGATACCGTAAAACGCATCGCGCACTCGCCCTTGCTGGGGCTCTAAAATACCTTTTTCTACCAAATCCTTTATGTCGCGAGCGGCAGTGTCGGGTGAAACCTTCGCCCGTTTGGCCCAGTTCTTAGCCGTCAGTTTGCTTGGATAGCCGTCCAAATACAAGTTCAGCACTTCGTGTTGCCGTTCGGATAGGGCGGTTGTTGCATGGAGCTGCCAAAATATGGCCTTGTTCAGCACCTTTGATAAGGTTTCGTCCGACTGCCCGATGGCGCGGAGCAGGCAATCAAGGTACCAGATAATCCATCCGGTGATTTCACAATCTCCCTTCTGCGTCTTCTCCAACATGTCGTAATACTGTTTCTTGTCCTTGTTGATTTGATGGGAGATGCTGAAGAAGCGCATTTTTGAGTTCTCAGCCTGAGAAAGTGCCATGTCGGCGATGGCGCGTCCTATCCTGCCGTTGCCGTCGTCGAAGGGGTGGATGCAGACAAACCACAGGTGGGAGATTGCTGATTTTACATAACCGTTGTGTGCGTCTGAATTGAACCAGTCCAGGAACCGTTCCATCTCCCTGCCTACCCTTTCAGGGCTTGGTGCTATATAATGCACCTTTTCCCTGCCGAACATTCCCGATATGACTTTCATTTCTCCGGTTCGGTATTGTGCCACGTCTATCCGGGTGAAGCCGCTCCATCCGGTAGGGAAGAGGCAACTGTGCCAGCCGAATAGCCTTTCATGCGTAAGCGGACGGTCGTAATTGACTGTTGCGTCAAGAGACATTTCCACCACGCCGTCTATGTAACGGGAGGACTCGGCCTGATTCGGAAGTTGGACACCAAGTTTGCGGGCTACGGACGAGCGGACTTGTTCATTGTTCAGTTCAACTCCTTCAATTTCCGACGATGCGATGATGTCGTGGGAGATGGATTCCACCACTGCGGCCATCTTGTCGTCAAAGCCTATCGTGCTGAGCCTTCCCATGAGGTAACCTACGGCCCTGTGGACCTGATTCAGTTTCCCGTTGACAAGTTCCTTGTCCCACGAAAACGCCGGCCATTCTTTATGTTCATGTATATACATAGGCATCCCTGTTTCCTGCAAATATACGGTTTTGCGGTCAATTAACCGCAAAATTTGCGGCTTATTGTCCGCATGAAGCCATAAAAACTATAAATGTCTGCGGCTTGGCGGTTTGCAAAGATTAAGTTCCTTTTTGGGCAGTCGAAATTTAATGGGGATTTAACAAACTCTGCGCGGGACCACCCCTTCTGTTCACCATGCGGCGGGCATAATGGCCGTTTTGTTTACCATGCGGAGGGTCGTAACGACCCTTTTGTTTGCCATTCGGATGCCAGAACTGTCCCGCCTCGCAGGGGGGGGACGAGCCCCGAAGGGGTGAAGGGGGCTCACGCCACGTGAACACTCCCGGACGCATCCACGGACAACCTAAACGAGTTGGAAAAAGTTACTCACGTGCATGGACACTTCCCCTACAAGGCAGAGGGGTTTTGCCTCCGGACGGGCAATCAGGATGTCATGAAATGCTTGTGAAAACAGACAAATTGTTCCGTTTTGGATGGTTTCCGTGACGCGACTTTTGCGTAATCCGGCCCAAATAGCAGATTTTTGCGCGATTTTTTTGCACAAAACGGGGTTTTTGTGCAAGATTTTGTTAGAGAAATTTACTTTTTGGACGGTCTGACGAGGAATTTCGGAGCCGGAACGCGAAATTCCGAGCCCCGGAATTCTTTTTTCGGGGCTCGGAATTTCTTTTTCGGGGCTCGGACGAAAAAATCTTGGTGCAGAATTTTTTTCGCGGCGGCTCCGGGGGCGTTTTTCCTTCCCGTTGGAACTTTTTCCCGGACACGCTCCCCGTGTCATTTTGCCGGCGGAATCCCCCGGCGGGCTTTCCCCCGGCCGGGTTTCTGCGCCGGGAGTGTCCCGTGTCCCGTCAAAAGGGCGGGTTTGGAGGGGATTCCGCGACATTTTGATTCCCGCAAGGCGCGTGTGGCTGCGTTCTTTCCATGCAGTCCCGTCCCGGCGGCCGAATACGCGAATCTCAGAAGGCGAAAATGAGCAAATTGTCAACGCGCACCCGAAAGTGTTCATTCTGTCAATGGAAGGA
>CALUFQ010000086.1 GCA_944319925.1 uncultured Paraprevotella sp. | reverse complement strand
ATAATGGCCGTTCCGTTCGCCATGCGGCGGCCATAATGGCCGTTCCGTTCGCCATGCGGCGGCCATAATGGCCGTTCCGTTCGCCATGCGGCGGCCATAATGGCCGTTCTGTTCGCCATGCGGAATGACAGCGTGGATGGGAATCCCCTCCGGCCCTACGGGCCACCTCCCCTGCAAGGCGGAGGAGTTTTGCCTCCGGACGGACACACGATGGGAAGCAGTACATTTGTCCACAAACGAATATTCGCCAGTTAGAAACCACGCCAAAAACAAACGCAAAAACATACAAAACGCGCCAAGCTATGCCCCATAAAGACAGTCCATCTCTTGGCTAGAGATGGATTATGCTTCCTATTTCGTATGGTACCAGTGGGATATATAACAAATCATTCAAAATTCGCGAAACAATTGTGCAATATTTTTCAAACACTTATTTTGCGCATTCGCCATTTTTACTTACATTTGCAGCGGAGTCCATCTCTAGCCAAGAGAAAGACAAATGCAAAAGTATGAATGGGCGATAAAACAGAATGGCATGTTTCACAAATGGATCATCATAGGTTGCTTGGCGACATCAATCGGTGGCGGCATCACCACTTGTGGAAATAAACACAGACATGATGCGTCCGCAAGGGAAGTGCCTGCCACATCGATACCCTATGTTGAAAATGATGAAATGCCCTATATCGTCAAAGGACTAAAAGACAATGAAGGGGGAACTTCCTTTTTCGCATACCACAAAGGAAAAATGACGGGAGGATACGGCACGGCATATGGCAGTTTCACCATCACCGAGTCGCCCTTGCGCATCACGGTATCCACACCCACAAACGCATTCCCGGCACAAACAGGCGAAACGGTCTATTCCAACTTCTATGTCACTTCTGGAGGATACGTCACCGCCATGGATTTCAAAGGACACAAAACTCAGTCGGTACAAGGAATCCCCATAACTCTCTTTTATGGCGGCCACACAAGCGTGACTTATAACACCCGGGAACACGTGGACGAAATACGATATGACTTTGACGACAGCCAAGGATACGGAGAAACCGGACGCATACATTATGAATGGGACGGCGGAAAACTGACAAACATCTTTTATGACGCCTCGCGCAAGAGGCATTTCTACGAACAGCACAAGATATTCACTTTCCATTATGCGGAAAAATACGAACCCACGACCAAATACGACCGCATTTTCCTCAAAGAAATGAACCTCTGCCCCTTCATTTATGATTTCATGTGGTACGCGGGACTTTTCGGCCGCCCGTTGGAAGAAATTCCTGTGGGCTTCACTTGCGAAAGCATGGGAGACGAGGTGACGGGCAACATCACAGAGACAATATCCGTGGAACGTGACCTGGCAGGACGGACAAACGCACTCAGGTACAGAAACGGGGCAACCTCGCTTTTCATTTATGAAGAGAAGGGACAAACGCCAAGCTACAGCCCCGTCTTGCTGAGCCAGAAAAAACACGAAGAAAAAACTACCCCATAAATTTCTCATCAGTAGCCCCTGGTGACCCTGTCTTCCGGATAAGTCCGGAGGCAGGGATTTTTCATACAAGCTAGCGGCGATAAGGGAATAGTAGGGCAATCGAAATTTGATGGGGATCTATACTGCGCACGGCATGAATTTGTAGGAGGTGCGGCATTCCTGCCGCACAATCGCAAGATAAGTCACAGACATACGCAATAGCGCGAATATGAGGGTGTATCAAAATAAACTGCTCCGCCTTGTAGGGGAGGTGGCGCGAAGCGACGGAGGGGTCTCACGTCCACAAAGACATACTTTATGTGTGTGTCCGTATGGTGGGAAACCCCTCAGGCCCGTTGGGCCAGCTCCCCTACAAGGCGGAGCAGTTGCTTCTCGCAGGTTTTGATACACCCTCCGTTGCGGCAAAGAGAGGCGGGACTGTTTTGCGAACAAAACGGCCATTATGGTCGCCGCATGGCAAACAAAAGGGTCGTTACGACCCCCAAAATCAGAATGTCACGAAATGCTTGTGGAAACAGACAAATTGTTCCGTTTTGGCTGATTTTCGTGACGCGACTTTTGTGCAATCCGGCCCAAATAGCAGATTTTCGCGCGATTTTTTTGCACAAAACGGGGCTTCTGTGCAATATTTTGTCAGAGCCTTTTACTTTTCGGACAGTCTGACGGGAAATTTCGGGGCCGGAACGCGAAATTCCGAGCCCCGGAATTCTTTTTTCGGGGCTCGGAATTTTTATTTCGGGGCTCGGACGGAAAAATCCCGGTACAGAAACGTTTTCGCGGCGGCTCCGGGGTCGTTTTTCTTTCCCGTTGGAACTTTTTCCCGGACACGTTTCCCGTGTCATTTTGTCGGCGGAATCCCCCGGCGGGCTTTCCTGCCGGCCGGACTTCTGCGCCGGGAGTGTCCCGTGTCCCGTCAAAAAGGCAGGTTTGGAGGGGATTCCGCGACATTTTGATTTCCGCATGGCGCGTGTGGCTGCGTTTTTTCCGCGCTGTCCCGGCCCGGCGGCCGAATACGCGATTCTCAGAAGGCGAAAATGAGCAAAATGTCAACGCGCACCCGGATGTGCCATTCTGTCAATATAGGAGGTGCGGCATCCCTGCCGCACAACCGCAAGACAAGTCACTGACATACGCAATAGTGCGAGAATAATGGTGTAGCAAAATAAACTCCTCCGCCTTGTAGGGGAGGTGTCGCGAAGCGACGGAGGGGTCTCACGTCCACAAAGACATACTTTCTGTGTGTATCCGTGGGGGTGAAACCCCTCAGGCCCGTTGGGCCAGCTCCCCTACAAGGCGGAGCAGTTCCTTCTCGCAGGTTTTGATACACCCTCAATCACAAGATATGTCACAAACATACGGAATAGTGGGAGACTGTGCAGCAAGGATGCTGCACCTCCTATTTCTGCCGCGTGGAATCTGTAATCCGAAAAAAAAAGACCTATTAAAATATATGCTCCCGCTATCGGGCGTGTTACGGACTTGCTCCGATTAGAGAATGTTCGTGCTGGGCGAACAAGCATGGCGGATGCACTCCTTTTTCCGGAGCTTTTGAGCGACTTTGACCTTTGAGCGATACGACAATCATGCAGCAGTGCATATAGCCTCAATTCAAAATAGTGCTCATCCCTAAACCCGCATACAGTCCTTTTCTTCACTATTTTTGTGAACATCCCACAAAAAAGCATTATCTTTGTGGCGGTAAAACGGATATATGTACATTGAGTTCGATAAAGAGTATTTGCGTGAACTGTTCGAGCAAGGCAGCACAAATGACAAGAAGCACCGCTATCAGCCTGAAGTAATCAGAGGCTATTATAAATGCGTGTTGTTTCTCAAACGTGCGGAAAGCATAGAGCAGCTTTATCGCATCCATTCTTTGAACTACGAGGTGTTGCAAGGTGATAAGAAAGGTATTTCATCCGTGCGCATCAATATCAAATATCGCCTTGAATTTACGGTTAGGGAAGCTCTTGGCGAACAAGTAATAACCGTATGCCGTTTGTTGGACATAAGTAACCATTATAAATAACCGCGATATGGAAGCAACAGCAAAGAAAATCTACGCCCCTGACGAATTAACTTGTGCGGAGGCTATACATCCCGGAGAAATGCTCAAGGATGAGTTGCAAGCACGTGGAATGTCTCAAAAGAAATTTGCCAGCATAATCGGTATGCCTTATACGGCATTCAACGAGATCATCAACGGCAAACGTCCGATAACAACAGACACAGCGTTAAAAATTGAAGCTGCGACAGGAATCGCAGCAACGATGTGGCTAGGTTTGCAAGCCGACTATAATATGCAGACAGCCCGGCATGACAGCAAACTTTCTGCCATTCTTGAAAACATACGTAAGGCAGTTGCGGTTCTCTGAAAGACCATATGGCTTTACATATTCAAATTGGACTTTTCACCAATGCCATTTAAGCCTCACAACAATTCAGTTGTGGGGCTTTTGAAAAGGAGGCCGCAACAGCCATACCCGTTGCGACCCTCCTAAAACCTATACTCCAACAGCCGTGTATGCTCAGGCTTTCTTGATGTAGTCCACAATCCACTGGCCCACTTCGATGGTGCCGTAACGCTCGCCGCCTTCCACCTGGATTTCAGGTGTGCGCACGTTGGCATCCAGCGAAGCGTTGACCGCCTTGCGGATGAGCGCGCCTTCCTCCTTCAGGTTGAAATATTCGAAGAGCATGGCCACGGACAGAATCTGCGCCAACGGGTTGGCGATATTCAGGCCTTTGGCCTGCGGCCACGAACCGTGAATCGGCTCGAACACCGGCGTGTGCTCGCCCGTGGAAGCCGAGGGCAGCAAGCCCATGGAGCCGGTGATGCAGGAGCCTTCGTCGGTCAGGATGTCGCCGAAGGTGTTCTCCGTCACCATCACGTCGAAGAAACGCGGGTCTTGAATCATGCGCATGGCGGCGTTGTCCACGAACATGTAATCCGTCTCCACCTCGGGGTATTGCGATGCCATCTCCTTGGCCACCTGACGCCACAGGCGGCTCGATGCCAACACGTTGGCCTTGTCCACCACCGTCAGGTGCTTGCGGCGGCGCATGGCATACTCATAAGCGACCTTCAGGATACGTTCAATTTCGGGGCGCGTGTAAGCGTTGGTGTCGTAAGCCTTCTCGTCGTCCTGGTACTTCTCGCCGAAATACATGCCGCCGGTCAGTTCGCGGATACAGATGAAATCCGCCCCGCGCACCAGCTCGTCCTTCAGCGGAGACTTGTGGATCAGGCAGTCGAACGTTTCCACCGGACGGATGTTGGCAAACAGTCCCAACTTCTTACGCATGGCCAGCAATCCTTGTTCGGGACGCACCTTGGCCGTGGGGTCGTTGTCAAACTTCGGGTCGCCCACGGCCGAGAAAAGCACCGCGTCGGCATCCATACATATTTTAAAAGTCTCTTCGGGGAAAGGGTCACCCACCTTGTCGATGGCATCCGCCCCGCAGAGCGCATATTGGTAACTCACCTGGTGGCCGAACTTTTCGCACACGGCGTTCATCACGGCTACCCCTTGTTCCGAAATCTCCGGGCCAATTCCGTCGCCCGGCAACACGGCAATCTTCAAATCCATAATATTCTTCCTATTTTCTAAGTTTCAAAAATCCTATTTCTTCTCTTCCCCGGCAAAGTCCGGCTCAATGAGGTTGAGCATCTTCACCGTGGCCTTGATGGCCGCTTCCGTCTGGTCGGCATCCAAGCCGCGTGTGCGGTAGGTCTTGTCGTTCCAATGCCACGTGATGACCGTCTGCACCAACGCGTCCGTCCGTCCGCCTGGCGGGATGCTGACGCTGTAATTGGCCAGCCACGGGAAGTTGCGCGCCAACTTGTTCTTGTAAATATGGCGGGCCGCGCGCATGAAGGCGTCAAACTGCCCGTCGCCCGAAGCGTTCTCCTCATAGGCCTGCCCGTTGACCTCCAGACGCACCGAAGCCATCGGCTTCAGCCCGTAGGCCGTGGTGACCACATAGCTCAACAGGCGGACATGCTCCTCCGGCGTGTCGTGCTTCAGCACGTCGGACACGATATAAGGCAAATCCTCCTGCGTGACGATTTCCTTCTTGTCGCCCAGCTCGATGATGCGGTCGGTCACCCGGCGCGTCTGTTCCGGTGTCAGTTCCAATCCCAGTTCCTCCAGGTTTTTCAGGATGTTGGCCTTGCCGCTGTTCTTGCCCAAGGCATATTCCCGCTTGCGCCCGAAACGCTCCGGCAAGAGGTCGTTGCAGTAGAGGTTGGCCTTGTTGTCGCCATCGGCATGCACCCCGGCCACCTGGGTGAACACGTTCTCGCCCGTAATGGGACGGTTGGGAGGAATGGGGATGCCCGAATAGCTCTCCACCATGCGGCTCACCTCATTCAGCCGGCTCTCGTCGATACCGGTCTGCGCGTTGAACTGGTCTTTCAGGATGGCCTGCACACTGGCCAACGGCGCGTTGCCGGCCCGCTCGCCGAGGCCGTTGACCGAAGTGTGGATGCCCCGGCAGCCCCCCAACACGGCGGCCAGCACGTTCGAGATGGCCAAGTCGTAATCGTTATGGGCATGGAAGTCGAAATGCAAGCCCGGATAACGCTTCACCATCTTGCGCATGTAGCCCAGAAGGTCCAAAGGATTCAGAATGCCCAACGTGTCGGGCAACATGAAACGGTCGATGCGCTCGTCCTTCAGCGCGTCCATGAACGCGAAAACGTAGTCGGGCGAATGCTTCATGCCGTTGCTCCAGTCCTCCAGATAGACGTTCACCCCGATGCCCAGTTCCTCGGCATAGGCCAGCGACCGGCGGATGTCCGCCACGTGTTCCTCCAGTGTCTTTTTCAGTTGGTTCCTGCAATGGTTCTCCGACCCTTTGCACAGCAGGTTGATGTGGCGGCAACCGCTCGTGTGTATCCAGTCGAGCGACGTGCGGCCATCCACGAAGCCCAACACCTCCACCCGGTCAATCCGCCCGGCCTGTTCCGCCCATTGGCAGATGTTGCGCACGGCCTTCCACTCGCCGTCCGAGACCCGTGCCGAGGCCACCTCGATGCGATCCACATTCAGGTCTTGCAGCAAAGCCTTGGCTATCATCAGCTTCTCATGGGGCATGAAGCTCACGCCGTTGGTCTGTTCGCCATCGCGGAGCGTCGTGTCCATGATTTCTATCTTCACCGGATTCGCGTTCATCAGCTTCCCCCCGTCAAGCATGCTGTTGCTCCCAAGCTTCAATCTTGTCCTTGTTCTCCAACAGGAAGTCGATGTCGTCCAAGGCGTTCATCAGGCAATACTTCTTATAGCCGTTGATTTCAAACCGCTCGCTGCGCCCCGTGGCCTTGTTGGTCACAGTCTGGTTTGGCAAATCCACCTCCACCAGCATTTTCGGGTCGGCCTTGATGGAAGCGAACAGTTCGGAAAGGAAGTCCTCACTCACCACCACGGGCAACACGAAATTGTTCAGCTCGTTGTTCTTGTGGATGTCGGCAAAAAAGCTGCTGATGACCACACGGAAGCCATAACCGGCGATAGCCCAAGCCGCGTGCTCGCGGCTGGACCCGCTACCGAAGTTTTTCCCGGCCACCAGGATTTCGCCGCCATAGGTCGGGTCGTTCAGCACAAAATCCTTGTTCAACGTGCCGTCGGCATGATAGCGCCAGTCACGGAACAGGTTCTCGCCGAAGAAACTCTCCTCACGCGTCGTGGCTTTCAGGAAACGTGCCGGGATGATTTGGTCGGTATCGACATTCTCCAAAGGAAGGGGCACACACGTGCTCGTGATGATATCAAATTTCTGTTTCATAAGTTGCTGTTTACATTAAAGTTCGCGGATCTGTGATTACGCCTGTCACGGCTGCTGCGGCTGCCACCAGCGGACTAGCCAGTACGGTACGCGCCCCGGGGCCTTGGCGGCCTTCGAAGTTGCGGTTCGAAGTCGAAACGGCGAGTTTGCCCGCCGGGATTTTGTCATCGTTCATGGCCAGGCAGGCGGAACAGCCCGGCTGGCGCAATTCAAAACCGGCATCCTCCAAAATCTTATCCAAGCCTTCCGCCTTGATTTGGTCGGCCACCATCCAGGAACCCGGCACCAGCCACGCCACGACATGGGCGGCCTTTTTCCGTCCCTTGGCTATGGACGCGAAAGCCCGGAAATCCTCGATGCGCCCGTTGGTGCAAGCACCGAGGAAAACATAATCCACCGGTTTGCCCAACAATTTCTCTCCCGGTTGGAAGCCCATGTAATCCAAAGACTTCAGGTAAGAAGCCCGTCCGGCCTCGGGAATCGTGTCAATGGAAGGGACAGCCTCCGTGATACCGATGCCCATGCCCGGGTTCGTACCGTAAGTGATGCGCGGCTCAATGTCTGCAGCCTGAAACGTAAGTTCCTTGTCGAACACGGCATCGTCGCCGCTCTTCAACGTTTTCCAATAGGCCACCGCCTTGTCCCAATCCTCGCCCTTGGGTGCGTATTCGCGGCCTTTCAGGTAAGCGAAGGTCACCTCGTCCGGAGCGATGAAACCGCCGCGCGCGCCCATCTCGATAGACAGGTTGCACAGTGTCAGGCGTCCTTCCATGGACAGGTTGCGCACGACAGAGCCTGCATATTCCACGAAATAGCCCGTGGCACCGGAAGTCGTGAGCTGCGACATCAGGTAAAGGGCCACGTCCTTCGCCGTCACCCCTTTGCCCAGCTCGCCTTCGATGTTGATGCGCATGGACTTGGGCTTCTGCTGCAGGATGCACTGCGACGCCATCACCATCTCCACCTCGGAAGTGCCGATGCCGAAAGCCACCGCGCCCACGGCACCATGGGTGGAGGTGTGGGAATCGCCGCACACGATGGTCATCCCGGGCAACGACAAACCGCGCTCAGGCCCCACGACATGGATGATGCCGTTCTTGGAGTCCATCATGCCGAAATGTGTCAAACCGAAATCGGCGGCATTCTTGGCCAACGCATCGACTTGCGCCTTGCTCACCGGGTCTTCAATCGGCTTGTCCTGATCGTGCGTCGGTGTGTTGTGGTCGGGCATGCAATAAATATGGTCGGGACGAAAACATTTCAGCCCCCGCGCCCGCATGCCGGCGAAAGCCTGCGGACTGGTCACTTCGTGGCAGTAAAGCCTGTCAATATACAATTGTTGCGGGCCGTCCTCCACATATTGGACGACATGCTTGTCCCAAATCTTGTCAAAGAGAGTATTTGCCATTATTCTAAGTTGTATTTGTTATTTCTTAAACTTGTTGATACAATCGATGTAAGCCTCTACGGAAGCCGATACAATGTCGGTATTCGCACCGAAGCCGTAATACACATGCCCGTCGTATTCCACTTGCATGTGCACCTTGCCCACGTCGTCAGACCCCTTGCTGATGGCCTGAATCGTGAACTCCTTCAGCACCATCTGGCGCTTGATGATGTTCTTCAGAGCCTTGATGGCGGCATCCACCGGACCGTTCCCGCTGGCTGACGCCTCGAACTTCTCCCCGGCGATGTCCAGGCCGATGCAGGCCACGGACTTCACGCCCATGCCCGTCGTCACCTGCAAGTAATCCAGTTTCACGGCATGTGCGGCGGCGCGGTCGGCACCCGCCAACATCAGTATGTCGTCGTCGTTCACCTCTTTCTTCTTGTCTGCCAGTTTCAGGAAGTCCTGATATGTGGCATCCAGCCGCTCGCCGTCCATCTCCACGCCCAACACGCTCAGACGGTGTTTCAAAGCTGCCCGTCCGCTACGCGCCGTCAGTACAATGGCATTGTCATCGATGCCCACATCCTTTGGATTCATGATTTCATACGTCTGCACGTTCTTCAACACGCCGTCTTGGTGGATGCCGCTGGAATGTGCGAACGCGTTGCGCCCCACAATAGCCTTGTTCGGCTGTACGGGCATGTTCATCAGGCTGGACACCAACCGGCTGGTCGGATAAATCTTCTGGGTGTTGATGTTTGTTTCAATGCCCAATCCCTTATGGCATTTCAGAATCATGGCCACTTCTTCGAGCGACGTATTCCCGGCACGTTCGCCGATACCGTTGATTGTCACCTCTGCTTGGCGCGCCCCATTGATGACACCGGCCATCGTATTGGCCGTGGCCATGCCCAAGTCGTTATGGCAATGGGTGGACAAAATAGCCTTCCCGGCGGAAAGGCCATCGACATGCTCCATCAAATACTTGATTTTCTCACCATATTCTTGCGGCAGGCAATAACCCGTCGTATCCGGGATGTTCACCACGGTGGCACCGGCCTTGACCACGGCCTCCACCACGCGGGCCAGGTATTCATTGTCCGTGCGTCCCGCATCTTCAGCATAGAACTCCACATCCTCCACATAACGCTTGGCATACTTCACGGCAGCCACGGCACGTTCAATGATTTCCTCACGGTTAGAATTGAATTTGTATTTGATATGCGAGTCGGAAGTACCGATGCCGGTGTGAATACGTTTGTGTTTGGCTTCGCGCAGGGCATCGGCTGCCACGTCGATGTCCTTCTGCACCGCACGGGTCAGCGCGCATATCGTGGGCCACGTCACAGCCTTGGAGATTTCTATCACCGAATTAAAATCGCCCGGGCTGGAGATGGGGAAACCTGCCTCAATCACATCCACGCCCAAAGCTTCCAACTGCTTGGCCACTTGGATTTTCTCCACCGTGTTCAACTGACATCCGGGAACTTGTTCACCGTCCCGCAATGTAGTGTCAAAGATAAATAACCTGTCACTCATATTCTTTCCATTTTAATTGTCCATTAAGAAAGAAGCCTTTCTCACCGGGAAGTGGGAAAGGCTTCAATATCATTACTACACGACTATGCACAGACCACACTTCCCACTACATCCCGCAGTCGAATACCCAAAATGGCCAGCAAATTCGTCATGCTATACATCATTATTCCTATTCTTTCTTTTAACGGCTACAAAGATAGAAGTTTTCAGGAAAGCCTGCAAATAAATTAAAAGGAAAAAGCGACAAAAAGCAATCTTTTATTAAACATTTAGTCTAATTAGGGCACTGTTCCTAATCTTGGGGATACCAAATGACAAATATTCGTTTATAGTCAAATGAATTGCTTCCCATCGTTTGACCGTCCAGAGGAAAACACCTCCCCTGCAAGGTGGGGTGTTGCCATATCCACCCGTTTGTCATGCAACAGAGATAATGGCCGTCCTGTTTGCCATGCGGGGCGTAACGAACCTTCTGTCTCCCCATGCGGAATGGCAGCGCGGGTGGGAAACCCCTCCGGCCCTGCGGGCCACCTCCCCCGCAAGGCGGAGGAGTCTCCGCGGCGGGGTTTTGCCCCCATGCGCAGGGCCATAAACGGAGAATCCCCCGGGG
>CALUFQ010000085.1 GCA_944319925.1 uncultured Paraprevotella sp. | reverse complement strand
TATGTAAAATTTATTAATTTTGTTAACAACACGACTTGAGATGTGTAGAAAGGGTAGGCCTCGCAGGGGGACGAGCCCCGAAGGGGCGGAGGGGGTCTCACGCCCACGTGAACACCCCCCCCGGAGGCATCCCCGGACTACATAAACGGGTTGGAAAAAGAGAGAAAAGTCACCCTGGTGCATAGGAAACCCCTCCGGCCCTGCGGGCCACCTCCCCTACAAGGCGGAGGAGTTTTGCCTTCGGATGGACAAACTCTTTGCTGCGCCGGATTTCTCTTCCTTCCGCAGCAGCAGATTCAATTCACGTGGTCGTGTCTTCCTTCCGCCGCAGCGTCGTTTGTTAAGCTCCATGCGAAAGACGGATGGATATGGACAGAGGAAACCGCCTGCATGGCGGCTTCCTCTGTATCAAGTTACATGTTGGCACCCCCGATGGCACCAAGGATGGCACTGGCCACGGCAATGACAATGTTGAGCAACGTGTTCCAAAAGGTTTTGTTCATGTGTTTTGAAGATTTTAAAGGTTCATACGATTGTTTCATTCCTCGCCCATATAGAGCAGCCACCCCTCCTTGATTTGCCCGATGTCCGGCTTCACGCCACATTCCACACGGCTCATGGCGGCCACGAGCGGCCCCATGTGTACGGGATTGAAGGGGTTGAGCACGGTGTCGGGTGCAAAGCCGGTGAGGGCGCACACTTTGCGGAGGTACATCTCCGTGTCGTTGCCATCCTCGGGCGGCGCCCAGCGGGCGATGATTTCGGCCACGGTGCGGATGCCATATTTGAGATGGTAGGTGCGCAGCACGATGAAGGCCGCGCGGTAGCCCCATGCCATGCTCCTGAAGGTGAAAAACTCGGGGTCGGGCTGCCTTTCGGCCAACCCTTGCCACAAGTCGGCGGAGCGGCGGATGTTGAGGGGGTTGCAGTTGCGCAACCCCCTTTGCTTGTTCAGCTTTTCCATCTGAGGCAGACGGCTAGATTTGTCCCTCTTCCGTTTCGTCTTCCTCTTCCTCGACCAGGTTCAGCCGCGTCAGCGGGAATGCCTTGTTGTCGAGCGCGAGGGCCTCCTTGAGCCGCGTGTTGGGCGTGAAGCAGACTTTGAGCCTTTTGATGAGGTTGGTGTCGTAGCTCTCTGCCGTGACGCTTCCCGCACCGATGGCCATGACGCGGAAACGCCCGATGTCGCCCAAGCTGATGCGCTTGCCTTCCTGCAAGGCATAGATGATTTGCTCCTGGAGGGCGGAGAGCACGGCCAGGCAGTCGTGGCGCGTGACGGTGCAGGAGGCGCTGATGCGGGTGGCCAGGTCGTCGATGCCGATTTCCGACATGTTCAGGATGTAGGCGTAGAACTTGGCCGGGCCGTCTGTGTTGCGTGGGTTCTTTCGTTCGATGAGTTTGTAGTTCATGTTGCTTTGTTTTTAAGGTTTGAATTTAAGTTTAATGTTCTCTTGTCTCCCGGAAGACGATGCAAAGTTAAGCATCCCGCAAAAGCAGGGTGCGCAATTCTGCACCTTTCCGCGCAATTCTGCGCGTTGGCGGCGGTTTCCGCACGATTGGGGGTCGTAACGGCCGAGGGTGTATCAAAATAAACTCCTCCGCCTTGTAGGGGAGGTGGCGCGAAGCGACGGAGGGGTCTCACGTCCACAAGGACATACTTTATGTGTGTGTCCGTGGGTGTGAAACCCCTCAGGCCCGTTGGGCCAGCTCCCCTACAAGGCGGAGGAGTTTCGCCTTTTCCCTTAAATAAGGTGTGGGCACAACGGGATTTCAATGCGCCCATTCCCCGAAGTCGGCATCGTCGCCTTCCGGCAAGCCCAGGATGTCGATGACCATCTTGTATTGCCGGGGAGTGAAATTGCGTTGGTAGGTGCCGAAATGCAGTGCCGTGAGCTGTTGCCATAAGTCCTTTTCGCTGCGGAGGACATTGAAAAACCTGCGGCGGGCGTTCCGCTTGGTGGATCCGGGAAAGTAACGGCAAGCCAAGGCCGTCACGTCATACTTGTTTTCTTTCATGTTTGAATAGATAGAAAGGTTTGTAAATAGGATTATTCATATAAATATTCACAATTTTTCTTTTTTATTTGCCCGTTCTGTCTGAATTTCGTAATTTTGGACGTTTTTACGGTGAAGGATGAAAAATAGGTTATTCCGTTTTACGGATATATTCAAAGAGACCTTGTGGGGGGGAGAACGTATCCTGCCATTTAAAGGCCTTTCCGCTGACGGGCGTCAGATAGGCGAGAGTTGGGAACTCTCCGGCATCGCCGGTAGCGAGTCGGTCGTGGCGGGGGGAGCCTATGACGGCTTTTCCCTGACGCATTTGGTGGCAGAAGGGGGCGCGGCCTTGTTGGGCGCGGACAATTTCCGGCGTTTCGGCACGAAGTTTCCCTTGCTTGTCAAATTTATTGATGCGGCCCAGCCCCTTTCCGTGCAGGTGCATCCCAATGACGAGTTGGCGATGCGGAGGCATGGATGTCCGGGGAAAACTGAAATGTGGTATGTGGTGGACTGTGCGCCGGGGGCTTACCTGCTCGACGGGTTCAGCCGTGTCGTGACGGCGGACGAATATGCCGCGCGGGTGGCCGACCAGACGTTGCCCGAGGTGTTGCGGCGTTACGAGGTGCGGCCGGGCGACGTGTATTATTTGCCTGCGGGGCGGGTACACAGCATCGGGGCGGGATGTTTCATTTGTGAAATCCAGCAAAGCAGCGACGTGACCTACCGCATTTATGATTTCGGGCGCGTGGACAGCCAGGGGCGTTCCCGCCAACTGCACGTGGAAGAGGCGAAGGAAGCCATCGACTACGCCGTGCCGGAGGCGGAACGGCGGCGCGAGGTGCGGGTCAACGAGCCGGCGGAATTGGTGCGCAGCCCCTATTTCACGACAAGTGTCTATCGGCTGACCGAACCCATGGTGTGTGATTACAGTGAATTGGACAGCTTTGTCATCCTTGTCTGCACGGCGGGGACGTGCCGCGTGGCTTGCGGGGAGGAAGAAGCGGTGCTCACGGCCGGCCATACGTTGCTGGTGGCGGCCGAGGCGGAGGGTGTGCGCTTGTCGCCCGAGGACGGGGATACTACTTTGCTTGAATCGTATATATAGAAGAAATGAACCAACCTGTGACGAATGATATGAGAAAGAACGTATTGAACTATTGCAAGTTGCTTGTGTGGGGCCTTGTGATGCTGGTGTCTTCCTGCACCTCTTATAAGACCGTGCCCTATATGCTGAACAGTGGCGAAGTGAATTTGGACTCCAGTGCCGTGCTCTTCGAGGCGCGTATCATGCCGAAAGACGAATTGACCATTAACGTGAATTACCCGGAGGACGCGGAAGCGGCCATGCCTTTCAACCTGACGGTGGCACCGCCCTACAATAACTCTTCGGGGCGTATGCTGCTGACTTCTCAACCCACGTTGCAGACTTTTCTGGTGACGAACGAGGGGACAATCCAATATCCCGTGTTGGGGAAACTCAAAGTGGGCGGCCTGACTGTCAATGAAGTGGAGGATTTGATTGCCTCGAAAATCGAGGGGACTTACCTGAAGCAACGTCCGGTCGTGACGGTGCGCCTGAGCAATTACAAGATTTCCGTGCTGGGCGAGGTGAACAGTCCGGGTACTTATACCGTGCCCTCCGAGAAGGTGACGATTTACGAAGCTCTGTCGTTGGCCAAGGACATGACCATCTGGGGGCGGCGCGACAACGTGAAGCTCATCCGCGAGGATTCCACCGGGAAGAAAAGCATCCATGAGCTGAACCTGAATGATGCGGACATCATTAATTCGCCTTATTTCTACCTGCAGCAGAACGATGTGTTGTATGTAACCCCCAATCGGACGAAGGCCAAGAACTCCGACATCGGTACCAGCACGAGCTATTGGGTAAGTTCCATCAGTATATTGGTGTCTATCGCTTCGCTGGTGACCAATATTTTGCGGAATTGATTTTTAAACAGCGGGACAGCATGCAGCTAATGCTGTATGGATTAACGCTGCATGGGACAGTATGTTGCGGGGGATTTGCAATCCCCCGCCATGGATTATAAGGATTTATAATCCGCAAAAAGATACCTATTATACTTAGCGCGGAATAAAATTGTGCATTCCCAAATGATAAATTATCGGATAGGAGGGGGGTGCATCAAAACCTGCGATAAGGAACTGCTCCGCCTTGTAGGGGAGCTGGCCCAACGGGCCTGAGGGGTTTCACCCCCACGGACACACACATAAAGCATGTCTTTGTGGACGTGAGACCCCTCCGTCGCTTCGCGCCACCTCCCCTACAAGGCGGAGGAGTTTATTTTGATACACCCTCATTCTCGTGCTATTGCGTATGTCAGTGACCTGTCTTGCGATTGTGCGCAGGAATGACGCACCTCCTACAAATTCCTAATGAATGCACAAATTCATGTCGTGCGCAGTATAAATATGTGTCTCGCAGGTGTTTTAGGAAAGCCCTTGCGGGCTTGCGGACTATGCAGCGCGGGTCTCCGCACAGCGGAGCGGAAGCGGGTTTTGTGACGGGACAAGGCGGCCTTTGCCTTGTTTTTCCGCGATAATGTTTCATATTAAAAACTATTGGTTACATGGTCGAAAACGAAAACGGCACAAATTGCCTTACTTTGCCGCGTTATGAATGCCATGAAAAAACGTTAGGCAAAAATATAAAGAAACATTATGAATACACTATCGCAAAAAGTGCCATTAGGCGAGAAAATCGGCTATTCATTGGGCGACGCGGCGGCGAACCTCGTCTTCCAGATGATGATGATTTACCAGTTGAAGTTTTACACCGACGTGTTCGGGCTCGAAGGAGCCATTGCGGGCACGGTGTTGCTCATTGCGCGCATCGTGGATGCCTTTGTGGATCCCACGGTGGGCATCCTCTCCGACAAGACGCAGACCCGTTGGGGCAAGTTCCGCCCATGGGTCGTGTGGACGGCCCTGCCGTTCATGGTGTTCTACGTGTTGGCGTTTTACAATCCCGGCATCGAGGACAAGGCGTTGGTGGCTTTTTATGCCGGCGTGTCCTACGTCCTGCTCATGTCCCTTTATTCCTTCAACAATACGCCTTACAGTTCGTTGGGCGGCGTGATGACGAGCGACATCAAAGAGCGCACGAGCATCACTTCCATCCGCTTCGTGGCTGCTACGGTGGCCCAGTTCGTGGTGCAAGGCTTGACCTTGCCGTTGGTACACAAGTTCGGACGCGGTGCCGGGAGCGATGACGCACAGGGATGGTTGACGACCATCACGATTTTTGCCGTCGTGGGCTTCGTGTTCCTCTTGGTGGCCGGTCTTTCGGCCAAGGAGCGCATCGCCCCGCCCCCTTCGCAGAAGATGGACGTGAAGAACGACCTCAAGGGGTTGTTTGCCGACGTTTCGTGGCGTTCCATGTTTATTCTCACGTTGTTTGTCTTTGTGACGTTGGCCATGTGGGGGTCAGCCATGTGCTATTATTTCCAAAACTATGTCGATCCGCAAGCCTTGGGGCAGTTCCTGGACAAGCTCGGGCTGGTGAAGGACGAAGGAGCCGTGTTGGGGGCGGGCATGAAGGTGCTGGATTCCTTCAGCCTGCTGGCTACCCGGGCGGCCGACGGGACAATCGCTCCCGTGGAATCTTATACCATCGGCCTTTCGCTGTTCAACATGACCGGTGCCATCGTGCAGCTGGTCGGCGTGATGCTGCTGTCGGAGTTCCTGGCCAACCGTTACGGCAAGAAATCCACTTTTATCGTCTGCCTGGCATTGACGGCCTTGTTCACGGCCGCTTTCATGATACCCGGAAAGGATGATGTAGGGTTCATTTTCACGCTCGGCATACTGAAGAGCCTGGCTTATGCGCCCACCGTGCCTTTGTTGTGGGCGATGATCGCGGACGTGGCCGACCACATGGAATACGTCAGCCACCGCCGGGCCACGGGCTTGTGTTTCTCCGGCGTGGTGTTTGCCCTCAAGGCGGGCCTTGGCGTGGGCGGTGCCATTGCGGGCCTGATACTTTCCATGTTCGGTTATGTGAATGACATGATGGCCGTGCAGTCGCCAGAATCCATCTTGGGTATCCGTTTGGCGTCCAGCATCGTGCCCGGAATCTGTTTCGGCATCGGTGTGGCAGCCCTGTTCTTCTATCCCATCTCCAAGGCGGTGAACGAGAAGATGCAGGCTGAATTGGCCCGTCGCCGCGCGGAAGAAAAATGAGGCTAACAGTTGGAGGCGCGGCATTCCTGCCGCGCACTCGCAATATATGGATAAATGCGCTTTAGTGGCAGGGGTGCGCGGCAAGAATGCCGTGCCTCCTACCCGGTAAATTGTCATTTGATTTTTGAACATACTTAGAGATAAAAGAACGAAAATGAAAAAAAGATGTGTGGTATTAGGGGCGGCGTTGTGCGTGTTTGCGATGGCGTTCGCTGAGGGCGGTAAGACATTGCGCGAGGCGTTTGCCGACAAGTTCCTCATCGGGACGGCGTTGAACACCCGCCAAGTGGTGAGCAAGGACAAGGAGTTGCAGGCACTCATCCGCGACCAGTTCAGTTCCGTCGTGGCGGAAAACTGCATGAAGGCCGAGGTGGTGCAGCCCAACGAGGGGTTGTTTGATTTTCGCGACGGGGACAAGCTGTGCGACCTGGCCGAGAAGAACGGGCAGGCGGTCATCGGGCATTGCCTGATTTGGCATTCACAGGCCCCGCGTTGGTTCTTCAAGGACGAGTTGGGCAACGAGGTGAGCCGCGATGTGCTCATCCAGCGCATGAAAGACCATATTTATAAAGTCGTGGGACACTACAAAGGCCGCGTGAAAGGCTGGGACGTGGTGAACGAGGCCGTCGAGGGCAATGGCGAGCTGCGCAAGTCGCCGTTCTATCGCATCATCGGGCCGGATTTCATCCGCCTGGCATTCCAGTTCGCCCATGAGGCCGACCCCGACGTGGAACTGTATTACAACGATTATGGGATGGATTCCCCGCGCAAGCGCGAGGCCGTGGTGCGACTGGTCAAAGACCTGAAGGCGCATGGTTGCCGCATCGACGCGGTGGGCATGCAGTCGCATGTGGGATTCGACACGCCGCTTGACGAATATGAGAAGAGCATAGAGGCATACGCTGCCACAGGCGTGAAAGTGATGGTGACGGAGTTGGATCTCAGTGTGCTGCCTTGGCCGAAAGGCAACTATGGCGCGGCGATTGAGACGAATTTCGACTACAAGAAAGAAATGGACCCCTACACCGACGGGCTTCCGGCCGAAATCCAGAAAAAGCAGGATGACTTCTATGCCAAGCTGTTCGACATTTACCTGCGCCACAGCAAGGACATTTCGCGTGTGACATTTTGGGGCGTGACCGACGGCGACTCGTGGAAGAACAATTTCCCGATCCATGGCCGCACGGATTATCCCTTGGCTTTCGACCGCGACATGAAGCCGAAGCCATTCGTGGAAACCATTATCGAGATGGCCGAAAAGGCCAAATAGGCAATGGGGTGTCCAGTTCGCCTGATTTGTTCAATAGCATGATAAACCCTAAAAACAATAAGATTATGAAGAAGAGATATTTGGTGCCCGAGGACTACATGGCGGATCCTTCGGTGCATGTGTTCGATGGCAAAGTGTATATCTATCCCTCCCACGATTATGAGAGCGGTATCCCCGAGGACGATTGGGGCTCGCATTTCAACATGCGCGACTACCATGTCTTCTCCTTGGACGACGTGATGGAAGGCCCGGTGACCGACCATGGCGTGGTGCTCGATGTCGATGACGTGCCCTGGGCAAAGCGTCAGATGTGGGATTGCGACTGCTGCGAGAAAGACGGCAAGTATTACCTCTATTTCCCGGCCAAGGACAAGACGGACATCTTCCGCCTCGGCGTGGCGGTGGGCGACACGCCTTACGGCCCCTTCGTGCCGGAACCCGACCCCATCCGCGGCAGCTATTCCATCGACCCTGCGGTGTTCAAGGACGACGATGGGCAGGTTTATGTCTATTTCGGCGGATTGATGGGCGGGCAGCTCCAGCGTTACAAGGACAACAGCGCGTTGGAGAAGGCTGAGTTCCCGGCTGACGGCGAGCCTGCCATCCCGTCGCGCGTGGTGCGCCTGACGGACGACATGAAGCAGTTTGCCGAAGCACCGCGTCCCGTAGTCGTGCTGGGCGAGGACGGCAAGCCGTTGACGGCCGACGACCCGCACCGCTTCTTCGAGGCTTCGTGGATGCACAAGTACAAAGGAAAGTATTATTTCTCATATTCCACCGGCGACAGCCATTTCTTGTGCTATGCCGTGGGCGACAACCCCTACGGGCCGTTTGTCTATCAGGGCGTTATCCTGACACCAGTGGTGGGATGGACGACGCACCATTGCATCGTGGAGTATAAGGGAAAATGGTATCTCTTCCATCACGACTCTGTGCCTTCGGGCGGACGCACGTGGTTGCGCAGCCTGAAAGTGTGCGAGTTGCAGTATGACGAGGAGGGCCGTATCCTGCCCATCGAAGGAATGGATGAATAAACAGGGCGTTGAGAGGATGAGACTGGTTGTATTATTGGTGTGCGCGTGTTTCGTGTCTTTGCTTCGCGCGGAGGACGGCAGCCGGCTTTGGCTCCGCATGGAGCGCAATGCCGATGCGGCCGAAGTGCGCGTGGAGCGGGGGACGAAGCGCACGGCCACTGTGGACATAGCCGTCCGCGAACTGGAGGACTATTGGAAAGGCGACGGGAAAGTCGTCTTGCGGGTGGCGGAAGACGGCCCTGCCCGCGACGGGTTTTCCATCGGGCGGACGGAAAAAGAAGAGATGGTGCTCACGTCGGCTTCCGGGCAGGGCTTGTTGTATGCGGCATACGGATTGTTGCGCATGCAGCAGGTGGGCGATACGCTCGGCGTGGGGCAGACTGTATCCGATGCGCCGGCCTATGACCTGCGCATCCTCAACCACTGGGACAATCCCGACGGGACGATAGAACGCGGCTATGCCGGGCGTTCGATTTGGCAGTGGGACGAGTTGCCGGGCACGGTGTCGCCCCGTTACGAAGCCTACGCACGGGCCAATGCCTCGGTGGGCATCAATGGGGCGGTATTGAATAACGTGAATGCCAAACCCTTGGCCCTGTCTTCCGACATGTTGCGCAAGACGGCGGCCATCGCGGACGTGTTGCGTCCCTATGGTATCCGCACTTATTTGTCGGTCAACTTCGCTTCGCCCAAGGCGTTGGGAGGCTTGCCTACGGCCGACCCCTTGGATGCCGACGTGCGTCAGTGGTGGGTCGGCAAGGTGGATGAGATTTACCGGCTGATTCCGGATTTCGGCGGTTTTCTGGTGAAGGCCAACAGTGAAGGCGAACCGGGTCCGCAGGACTACGGGCGCACCCATGCCGACGGGGCCAACATGCTGGCCGACGTGCTTGCGCCGCATAAGGGCATCGTCATGTGGCGTGCTTTCGTCTATAAGCCTTCCAGTCCCGACCGGGCTTGCCAGGCATACGAGGAGTTCATGCCGCTCGATGGCAAGTTCCGCGACAATGTGATTGTCCAGGTCAAGAACGGGCCGGTGGATTTCCAACCGCGCGAGCCGTTCAGCCCGTTGTTCGGCGCGATGCGCCACACGCAGGTGATGCCCGAGTTCCAGGTGACGCAGGAATATCTCGGCCAGTCCATCCACACGGTCTTCCTGGCCACGATGTGGAAGGACGTGCTTTCCGCCCAGACCTATCACGACGGCGAGACGGTGGCTGCTGCCACATTGCGCAAAGTGTCGGCCCAGTCGGTGTCTGCCATAGCCGGCGTGGCCAATATCGGCGATTCTGAAAACTGGACCGGGAGCGACATGGCGCAGGCCAACTGGTATGCTTTTGGCCGTTTGTGCTGGAATCCGGACATGTCGGCGGCACAGTTGGCCGATGAGTTCCTGAAACAGACCTTTTCTGCTGACGAAGGTTTTGTCGGGCCGATGCGGCAGGTGTTGTTGCGGTCGTGGGATGCGGCGGTCAGCTACATGATGCCCTACGGTTTGCACCATATCTTTGCGGGCGAACACCACTACGGCCCTGAGCCTTGGTATCATCCGGGCGGTGACATCCGTTTGGATTGGTTGCCTTCCTACTATCATCGTGCCGACTCTGTGGGGCTTGGCTTCGACCGCACCCGTGAAGGGTCGGGCGGTGCGGCACAGTACCATGAGCCGTTGTCCACGCTTTATGGTGATTTGCGCACCTGTCCCGAGGAATACCTCCTTTGGTTCCATCATGTGCCATGGTCGTATGTCATGCGCAACGGGTTGACTTTGTGGGATAACCTTTGCTATATCTATAACCATGGTGTCGATGAGGCGCGCCATTTTGCCACGGTATGGGAGGGCATGCGCCCGTATGTGGATGCCACGCGTTACGAACGCCAAAAAGCGCGTTTCGACCGTCAGGCCAAGGATGCCGTGTGGTGGCGTGATGCTTGCCTGCTTTATTTCCAGCAGTTCTCGGGGTTGCCTCTTCCCGCTGATTGTCCGCCCCCTGTGCACAAGTTGAAGGATTTGATGAAATATCATCTGGACATTGATAACTATACTGCCGCCGGCATGGACAAGCTGCCGTGATAGGGGGTTCGCATTCTTCGGCACACTCGCAAGATATGTCACAGGCATACGGCATAGTGCGGGAAAGAGGGTGTATCAAAACCTGCGAGAAGGAACTGCTCCGCCTTGTAGGGGAGCTGGCCCAACGGGCCTGAGGGGTTTCACCCCCACGGACACACACATAAAGTATGTCTTTGTGGACGTGAGACCCCTCCGTCGCTCCGCGCCACCTCCCCTACAAGGCGGAGGAGTTTATTTTGATACACCCTCAATGTTGTATAGGGATATGTAATCCGCAAAAAGAGGAACTGTTCCTAATCATGGAGATTTAACAACTGACGAATATTCATTTGTAATCAAGTGCCCTGTTTTCCGTCACTTGCCCGTGCGGAGAAAAACTCCTCCGCCTTGCAGGGGAGGTGGCTCGAAGAGCCGGAGGGGTTTCCC
>CALUFQ010000084.1 GCA_944319925.1 uncultured Paraprevotella sp. | reverse complement strand
TGGGCGCTGAGGGATTCGAACCCCCGACCCTCTGCTTGTAAGGCAGACGCTCTGAACCAGCTGAGCTAAGCGCCCGTCTCCTCCGTCGTAAAAGCGTTGCAAAGGTACGCTTTTTCTCCGTTCCCGCAAAGTTTTTCGGCCGTTTTTTTTCAAAAACATCCGCCGCAGGCACTCCTCCTGCAGCGGACATCCTGTCGTAATTCTAAGAAACTGTTTTGAATTTCTACAAAAAGTCTTTTCCGGCTTGATGTACTCGTTTTCGTGTGTGCTTTGGGCGATTTTCCGGCCAGTTTCGCTTCTGTTCTTCGTCAGATAGCTCGGCTATCTTCCTCATCACGGAAGCAAAACCGACTCGAAGACTCATCCCAAATCATCGCACGAGAAATTCAAAACAGTTTCTCAAGCCCGAAGCTATTTCCCGGCAAAACGGGCGGCCTGCTCGGCAATCAAGGCTTCATCGTCGAAATAATTTATCTTCATGGCCTTGCGCACTTCCGACAAAGTCTCGGCCGCAGCCGCACGGGCCATCTCACACCCTTTCTTCAGCATCTCATAGACTGCCGGAATGTCGCGTTCGAACTCCTTGCGCCGCTGGCGAATCGGCTCCAATTCCTCCTGCATGACAGCCGAAAGGAACCGCTTCACCTTCACGTCGCCCAAGCCGCCACGGCGATAGTGGGCTTTCAGCTCGTCCAAGTTGGCATAGTCCGGCAAGTAACGCTCGAAATGTTCCGGACGCGAGAATGCATCCAAGTACGTAAACACGGTATTACCTTCGACCTTCCCGGGGTCGGACACCTTAAGATGGTCGGGGTCGGTGTACATCGAACGGATTTTCTTTTCCACCTCGTCGGCCGGGTCGGAAAGATAGATGCAATTGCCCAGTGATTTGCTCATCTTGGCTTTCCCGTCCGTACCCGGAAGGCGCAGGCAGGCGGCATTGTCGGGCAACAATATTTCGGGTTCCACCAATGTCTCACCATAAATATAATTAAAACGGCGGACAATCTCGCGCGCCTGTTCCAACATCGGCTCCTGGTCCTCGCCCACGGGAACGGTCGTGGCCTTGAAGGCCGTGATATCCGCAGCTTGGCTGATAGGGTACGTAAAAAAGCCCACGGGAATGCTCGTCTCGAAATTGCGCATTTGGATTTCAGTCTTCACCGTCGGATTGCGCTGCAGGCGGGACACGGTAACCAAATCCATGAAATAGAATGTCAGCTCGCACAGCTCTGGAATCTGGGACTGGATGAATATCGTGGACTTGGAGGGGTCTATCCCGCATGCCAAATAATCGAGTGCCACCTCAATGACATTCTGCCTCACCTTTTCCGGGTTGTCGATATTGTCTGTCAACGCCTGCCCGTCGGCCTCGAAAATGAAAATCTTGTCGTAAAGCCCCGAGTTCTGCAACTCCACCCGGCGGCGCAAAGAACCTACATAATGCCCGATATGCAATTTACCAGTAGGGCGGTCGCCTGTCAATATAATCTTTTCCTGTTTCATTTTTATGTTTGTTTATTTGTTTTTACAAAAATACGCGGAATGTGGCGAAACAGCAATTCACCGTCAACCGAAGAGCCGGTCCAGCTCGTCTTGCCCAAGGATGGCCACCACAACCTTCCCGTCCGGAGTCTGGTTGGGATTGGGGCAAGCCAGCAGGTCATCGACCAACGCCTCCATCTCTTCGTTCGAAAGCACCTGGCCTTGCACGATGGCCGCGCTCTTGGCCAAAGCCAGCGCGATGTAGTGGCGCACGTCTTCTTCCACGTGGCATCCTTTTTCGATGGATGCATGCACGATGCCACGCACCATCTCCACCGGGTTCAGGCCTTCCGTGCCTGCCGGAATCGCATTGACGGAAAAGCTTCCACCGCCCAGCACGGACAAATCGAAACCCAACGCCCCCAAATCATCAGTCAAATGCTCCAGCACCACGCCTTCTGAGGGCGGCAACTGCAACATCTCGGGAAACAATAGCCCTTGCGACTGCGGCTCACCGTTTTCCATCTGACGCCGATACCGGTCGTACAAGACACGGACATGGGCACGGTGCTGGTCGATGACCATCAAGCCGGACTTCACCGCCGTCATGATATACTTTCCTTTATATTGATAATGCAACGTGGATTTCTCAAATGCAGGCTGCTGTTCGCCATACAACGTGGCGGCTTCGGTTTCCGGTGGAGTAAAAGATGCCGCGCCGAAATCATCAGACGGCGGCACGAGTTCTTCTCCTTCATGGGAATCCGCATACAAATCCTCCCATCCGGCCACCGAAGAGCGGCCGGCGTTATACGACGAACGCGGAGAAGAGGAAGATTTAAACGGATTGAAGTCCGGATCCACGTCCACCTTGGGAGCCTTGACGGAAGACGGAGAGAAAGCATTCCCGAACACAGGAATCTCAGGTGCCCCTTCCATGTCGAAATCTATCGTAGGCACGGCACTGAACCGCCCCAGAGATTCCCGCACCGCAGCCACGACAATCTGCCACACAGCCAGCTCGTTCTCGAATTTGATTTCCGTCTTGGTCGGATGGATATTTACGTCGATGTTGGCCGGGTCCACATCAAAATAGAGGAAATAAGACACCTGCTCCCCCACTGGTATCAGCTTGTCGAAAGCCTCCAGCACGGCCTTATGGAAATAAGGATGCCGCATGTAGCGCCCGTTGACGAAAAAATATTGGTGCGCCCCTTTCTTACGTGCCGTTTCAGGCTTCCCCACAAAACCATGCAGCCTCACCAAAGACGTTTCCACGTCCACGGCCAACAATTGCTCGTTGAGCTTCTTCCCGAAAACGCCGACAATGCGTTGACGGAGCGTGGCTTTGGGAAGCGCAAGCACCATGCTGCCATTATGGGTCAAGGAAAACGCGACATCCTCGTGAACCAACGCCACCCGCTCGAACTCTTGCAAAATGTTGCTCAGTTCTGTCTGGTTAGATTTCAAGAACTTGCGGCGGGCCGGAACGTTGTAGAAAAGGTTTTTCACCACGAAATTGCTTCCTTGGGCACAAGCCACAGGCTCCTGCCCCGTCACCCGGGAACCTTCTATCGTCACACACGTCCCCAATTCGTTGCCGGCCAGGCGTGTCCGAAGCTCCACCTGCGCCACCGCCGCAATGGACGCCAAGGCTTCCCCCCTAAACCCCATCGTGTGCAAGGCGAACAAGTCTGCCGCCTCACGGATTTTGGAAGTGGCGTGACGCTCAAACGAAAGCCGGGCATCCGTCTCAGACATACCCTTCCCGTCGTCCACCACTTGGATGGAGGTCTTCCCTGCATCTTCCACCACCACGTCTATGCGGGTTGCCCCCGCGTCCACCGCGTTCTCCACCAATTCCTTGATTACGGAAGACGGACGCTGTATCACCTCTCCGGCAGCAATCTGGTTGGCCACCGAATCCGGCAACAAATGAATGATATCGCTCATCGCTCTCCTTTCTCTTTCTTAAAACCGGAAACTACCCGTCTGCAAATAATGCCAAATGAAAAGCAGGATGCCAATGATTATCAAGGCCACGCCCGCCTTCATCGGTTTGCGCCCGCTCTCCTTCCTGCGCCGCAGGTGCTTCGTCCCTTTCACGAAAGTGCCCCGGATGTTTTCCGGGTTGAAATCTTCCGGAGGCAACAAGCCCAACTCCCGTTTGGCACGTTCCTCAACGGCCTTCAGCTTCTCTGCCCGTTCGTCATAATAAATGTAAGGGTGATTAAACCCACGCGGCTTACGTGTCTTAAAAAGTGCCATGTTTACTCCTTTTCCTTTTTAATATCGTCCAACGACTGCAAAGGCGCCTTATGCTTGTAGGACGCTTTGAGTTCTGTGCCCGCCTTCTTGGGCCGCCATATGAAAATGTCATCCTTGTTTTGCGGACGGATATAGTCAAACCATGCGAAATTGGACAAATACAGCCGGCTGGGCGGAATCATCACGATGGGGTAAATCACGCCTGTGGAAGCGGGCATCCATATCTTGTCCATCTTCCGGTCTTTCATGAACAGTTTGAGTTCCGAGGTCTCCGTATAGTTCATCCCTATCATCAGGCTGTCGTCGTCGAACATGTAATAGTCCACGTACACGTTGCCCTGGACCCACGTTTCATGCATTTCCCCGTCCCGGAAATAGGAAATCATCTCCTTTCCAGCCACTTGGTTGTAATGCACCGAGTCTATCCGCTCCACGGAAAGCGTCTGGTCAATGACGTGGATGCGCTCTATCGTGGAGTCGTTCAAGTAAATCTTAATGACTTCACCCAGCACCTGCTGTCCGGCGTTCCACACAATCGGGTCGCGGTACATCGTGATACATGAATCCTGCGTGTTGAACACCAGCGAGTCGCACACCGACTGCACGTCCGTGCGGAAAGAACGCACCTTGTGGTAACCGCGCACTTCCCGGTACATCGTGTCCGTACCCATATAAAAGGTATATAGCTTGAACGTGTCCGCATGCATGTACATCGTATCTTGTTGCGAATAGTCGATGGCCACCGCACTGTCCGTCGCCATGGCATATCCCGTGCTGTCATTATAAAAACAATAGTTGCCCAACAACATGTTCTTGTTCACCTCGTCGGTATAGACCGCGTTGCCAAACCCCTCGCCTATGCCTGTCGTGCTATCATAATACAAGCTGTCCCCCACCATCTTGCGCCCCTTGTTGGTCACGATGGAACGGTCTAGGAGTATCGCCTCTTCCGTCTGTGTGTTGTAGAACCCAGACTCGGAATAAATATGGTTGTCCCCGCTGTCTATGTTGGACGGCCCCACAATTTCCGCCATACTGGTCCGCGTGTTGTAATTCAACGTGTCCGAAATCAACGTGAACTTCGGGTTCACCAGCTTCACGTTATAGTTGAACACGGCTTGGCGCGTGGGCGGGCTATATTGCCCCCAGTCGGAAGTGAGCACATTGTCTTTGTCCACCAGCTTCCCCCCCTCGAAGAAATAGCCCAACTCATACAAACGGTCATAATCAAGGCTGTCCGTATAAAGTTTGGACTCACGATGGGTCAGCACCACGTTGTGGCGCACCCGCGCCAATTGCTCCAAGCCGTTGTAGAGCAACACGTCGCCTACAAGGTCGAGCGTGTCGCCCTGCACCATCTTCACGTGTCCGAAAGCATCAAACGAGTTGGTTGCCTCATAAAAACATGCGCTGTCGCAATACATCAGTACGCCTTCATGCTGGAACTGCACGTTCCCCGTCAGGATTTGGGCACCGGGATGGCGGTATTGGTCGAACGTCAATTTATCCGTATGCAACAAGATAACCTTGGAATCCGACTTTTCGCGCTCCGTGTCCTCGTCATTGGCTGCCGTCGCGGCATAAAGCCCAAACAGGCATAGAATACAAAAGGAAAGTAGTCTATGCCTGCCGGCCACGCCGTCTGTCCCTTTTCCAGTCTTCATTTGACCCATCCCGGATATTCAAAATCGCAGTCGCGCCAGCCTTCGTTGATACGCACGTAGGTGGACTTCTGCTTATCTTTTATCCACTGTTTGATTTTCTCGTCCTGCAACTTTGCAGTCACGACATTCTTCAACACCTGGAAGTCCTCTGATATCGAAGCCCGATGGGCTTTGATGTGCAGTTTCAGCTTGACGATGGCACAAACCTCCTTGTCTTTGGCGTTGACCATCATGAAAGGTTTCGAAATCTCTCCCGTGTTCATCGTGGAAACAACCTTCGCCACCTCGGCCGGCAACTCTTGGAGCTGGAAACGCGACGTGCGCACTTCGCTTCCCGTAGTCTGGTCCAGCTTCAGGTTCATCATCAGCCCTCTGTTCTTCCGAGTGTCCTTGTCATCGGACAAGTAAGTGGCCGCTTCTTCAAACGTATATTTTTCCTTACGTAAATCTTCGGCAATGGAATCCATACGCATCATTGTCGAATCAATGTCAATTTGATTGAGCCGAGGCTTGCGCAAGATGTGGCGGACTTTGATCTTGTCGCCACGCTTGTCCACCAACTGGATGATATGGAAGCCATATTCCGACTCTACGACTTTGGAAATCGTCTTCGGGTCGTTCAGGCTGAAAGCCACATTGGCAAAAGCCGGATCCAATTCCGTCCGCCCCACATAATCCGGGAGTTCTCCGCCGAAACGGGCCGAACCGGGGTCTTCCGAATACAAGGTGGCCAATGTCGAAAACGAAGTCTCCCCCGAGTTGATGCGCTCCGTATAGCCGCGCAACTCCTCCTTCACCCGTTCTATCTCTTCCTGGGGAATGCGGGGTTGCTGGGTGATGATCTGCACTTCCACCTGGTCGGGAATCCAAGGCAGGCTGTCTTGTGGCACGTCCTTGAAATAACGACGCACCTCGGCGGGTGTCACCTTGATGTCAGCCGTCAAGTTGGCGCGCACTTTCTGCACCGTGGATTGCTCGCGCATGGATTCCAGCATCATTTCCCGGATCTGCGTCATCGTCTTGTGGTAATATTCCTCCAACTTTTCCTTGGACCCGGCCCGCATAATCAGCTCGTTCAGCCGGGCTTCCACGTTGGGCATCAACTCTGACGTGGACACTTCCACACTGTCCAGCTGCCCCTGATGGAGGAAAAGCTTCTGTATGGCCAATTGCTCGGGAATGACACAATAAGGGTTTCCTTGGATGTTGGCACCGAAGTCCAGGCGGGCTGCCTCTACGTCGGAACGCAAGATGGCTTCATCACCCACCACCCAAATGACCTCGTCAACCACATTGTTCGGACTTTGGGCAAACAAATGCATTTGCGTCCCTCCGAAAAGAAACGCAAATGCATACAAAAACCTTCCGAATAACTTCATATTTCTTTTTTTTCTCCTAATCACTTGCGAAGATAAGGCTATTCAAGACTGTTTCAATGCTTGTTAACGGTATTTAAAACCTCTTCGTATATTTCAACCTTATAGGTGTCCCGCAACTTTTGCACGAATTCCGCCTCGCAGGCTGCCTGGTAGTCCGAAATGACCTCGCCGCGCACGTCCGTCCATTCCTTGGGCTTTTTCAGCTTCTTGCCATAGACGGCCGTAAAAGGATAAAGCTTCATCGGCTTCGGCTCTTCCTTGACCTTGAACACCAAATAATCCACGTAAGCGTTGTCGCCTTTCTTGAACAGGTTTTTCTCCACGCGGATTTGACGTACAGAATCTTGGTTGAACGTGGCACGAAGGGAATCTATCCACAAATCTTCATCCAACGACTTGAGCAACTTGCGCACTTGTTTCTGCAACGCTTTGTCCTTGCAGTGATAAACCACCCCTTTATAGCGCGGGGCATCCCATTTGTAATCCGACTTGTGTGCCTTGAAATACCGTTCCAGTCCGGCCGTGTCCCGGGCAGCCTTGTCCCACACCTCTCGCTGACTGATTTCATATAACAGGAGACCGTCATGGTATTCCTGCACCAGATATTTCAAGTTCTCGTCTTTCGCACACAACTCCGCCGTTTTCCGGTCGATCACGTCGTCCGCCGTCAGCATCCCGCCCGAAGCCTTCGCCAATGAATCAATCGCGACCGATGCAATATGTTCCTTCAGGCCCCTGCGTTCCAAGAACTTCGCCAGCTGCGGGCGCAGCTCCTCGTAGCTTTCCAACTGTTTCCGGTCTTTCATATAAATGATATGATAACCCATCGGGGAAATGAACGGTTCGGAAGTCTCGCCTTTCTGCAAGGCAAAAGCTTTCTCTTCAAACTCTTTTAGCGTCTGCCCCCGCATGACCCAGCCCACGTCTCCTCCACGAGATGCCGTGCCACGGTCGTCCGAGCATTGTTTGGCCAACGCGGCGAAATCAGCCCCGCCCTGCAAGGCGGCATAGATGGAATCAATGCGCTCTTTGGCTTTCGCCTGCACGTCCTCGCCATCCTTCTGCTGCACCGACACCATGATGTGGGCGGGAAACACCAACCCGTCTGTGCCCACGGCCGCCTTCATACGGTCGTAATACGCGCGAATCTCGCGTTCTTCCGCCTCAGGTGTCACGAAATAGGGACGTATCTGCTGGTCGCGGTAAGACTTGAATTCCTTTTTGAAGGAAGAGAGCGTATCATAGCGCGCATCCAATGCGGCCTCCACTTTCAGCTTGTAGTTGACAAACAGTTCCGCATACTCGTCCACGGTCTTTTTGTCCACCACATTGTCACCATTATTCTTGTTGTAGTTGTATTCAAACTCCGAACGGTGCACGTCCTTGCCATTGATTTTCATCACCACAGGATCGCCCTCTTGGGCCGAAAGCTCCCCGGCCATGCACAACGCGCAGAAAAATGCGAGTAAACCTTTCATACGCTTCTTTGCTTATTCCGGACGACTATAATTGGGGGCTTCGCTCGTGATGGTCACATCGTGCGGATGGCTTTCCTGCACACCGGCATTGGTAATTCTCACGAACTTGGCGTTATGCAACTCCTCGATGGTGTGCGCACCACAATACCCCATGCCCGAACGCAGGCCGCCCACCAACTGGTAGATGACTTCCTGCACCGTACCTTTATAAGGCACTCGCCCGGCAATGCCTTCCGGCACAAGTTTCTTCACGTCCTTCACGCCCGACTGGAAATAACGGTCTTTCGAACCACATTCCATGGCTTCCAACGACCCCATGCCGCGATAGGACTTGAACTTGCGGCCGTTGAAAATGATGGTGTCGCCCGGCGACTCTTCCGTACCGGCCACCAACGAACCGATCATCACGCTGTAGCCTCCTGCGGCCAAAGCCTTTACCACATCGCCTGAATAGCGCAAACCACCATCGGCAATCAAAGGCACTCCCGTGCCCTGCAAGGCGCAGGCCACGTCATAAACGGCCGACAGCTGGGGTACACCCACACCGGCCACCACGCGCGTGGTGCATATCGAACCCGGACCGATACCCACCTTGATGCCGTCGGCACCGGCGTCCACTAGCATTTTGGCGGCCGCGCCCGTAGCCACGTTGCCCACCACGATGTCAACATCTGTAAAGGCGGCTTTCGCCTCTTTCAATTTCTCCACCACGTATTTCGAATGGCCATGCGCCGTGTCAATGACAATGGCATCCACTCCGGCTTCCACGAGGGCTTTCATGCGATCCAACGTGTCGGCAGTCACGCCCACGCCGGCAGCCACGCGCAAACGACCTTTTTCGTCCTTGCATGCCATCGGCTTGTCCTTCGCCTTCGTGATATCCTTATAAGTAATCAACCCCACCAGGCGGCCATCTTTGTCCACCACGGGAAGTTTCTCTATCTTGTTCTCCTGCAAGATCTTGGCCGCAGCGGCCAAATCGGTCTGCTGGTGCGTGGTCACCAGATTTTCCGAAGTCATCACTTCATCTATCTTGCGGTTGATGTTTTGTTCGAAGCGCAAGTCGCGGTTCGTCACGATTCCCACCAGTTTGTTGTCATCGTCCACCACGGGAATGCCGCCGATATGGTATTCGCTCATCAGGTTGAGCGCGTCGCCCACCGTGCGCCCGCGTTTGATGGTCACGGGGTCATAAATCATGCCGTTTTCCGCACGTTTCACGATGGCCACCTGGCGCGCCTGCTCCTCGATGGACATGTTCTTGTGAATCACGCCGATGCCTCCCTCACGGGCGATGGCAATGGCCATCGGGGCTTCCGTCACCGTGTCCATGGCGGCTGTGACGAAAGGCACTTTCAATTCTATGTGTCTCGAAAACTTGGTGGCCAATTCCACCGTGCGGGGCAAAACATCCGAATACGCAGGGACTAACAATACATCATCGTACGTCAATCCGTCCATTACAATCTTATCTGCAATAAATGATGACATAGGCTTTAAATTTATTGCATGCAAAATTAGGCATTTTTCCCGAAACCGCGATGTTTTTCCACCATTTTTTAGAAAAATCAGCGCAGCTGATGGCGCATGGAAGCCACTTCTTCAGGATTCGCGCCCAATTCCAATGCCTTGTCCAAATCCGCACGTGCCTTCTTCTTCTCTCCCGTCTCCGCATACAAGGCGGCGCGGTTGAGCAGATAATCAATGTTCGACGGGTCCAACGAAATGGCTTTCGTGAAGTCGGCCTCGGCCGACTCATACAATTTGCGCGTCTGTTCCAACCCCGCCCTCACGGCATAGAGTACGGCATGGTCCGGCGTGGCGGCTATCATCGCATCAATCTGTTCCATGGCCTCGCGCGGACGGTTGTCCTTCTCGTTGAGCAACACCAGCCCGATGCGCGCCTCCTCGTGCCCCGGGTTAAGTTTCAGCAAAGCCTCATAGTCGGCACGGGCCTTTTTATAAAGCCGCTGGCCGGTATAGATATAAGCCCGCATGAACAAGGCTTCCTCCTCGTCGGGCTTCCAGTCCAGCACGTCACTATAGTCCACCAACGCCTTCTCGTGGTTGTCCATCTGCATGTAGAGCCGTGCCCGCGCCATGCGCAGGGGCAAAACGTGCGGGGCAATATTCAGTCCCTGCGTGTAACTGTCCAAGGCTTTCCGCATTTTCCCCCGATGTTCCTGGATACGCCCTATCTGGTAATAAATCATGGCATTGGACCGCTGGGCGGGTTCCGCCTTCATCGCCTCCCGGAACAGCTTTTCCGCGTCTTCCGTCTTGTCGTCCGAAATGGCCTCCAAAGCCCTCCGCACATATTCCTTATAAGTTCCCTGAGACTGTGCCTGCACAGCCGTCACACACACGCACACACATAATGCACACCATATCTTTTTCATCCGCATACTCCTCCTATAATATAATACGGCACAAGCATTCCACTTCGGGCGACATGCCGCGTTGGCAAATATAGGCATTTTAAAACATTCTGCCATGCTTTTCCAGAAGAAAAAAACGTTTTAGAAAAACTTTATCTTTAGGCTAAAGACACAACTTCCTTCGCAACCGGGGACGCGGATTTCCGAATCCGCAAGCCCAAAAGGGCTTTCACCCCGCCGCGCGGCGGCCATAATGACCGTTCCGTTCACCATGCGGCGGCCATAATGACCGTTCCGTTCACCATGCGGCGGCCATAATGGCCGTTCCGTTCACCATGCGGCGGCCATAATAGCCGTTCCGTTCGCCATGCGGCGGCCATAATGGCCGTTCCGTTCGCCATGCGGCGGCCATAATGGCCGTTCCGTTCG
>CALUFQ010000083.1 GCA_944319925.1 uncultured Paraprevotella sp. | reverse complement strand
ATGCGTCCTTAGCTCAGTTGGTAGAGCAATTGACTCTTAATCAATGGGTCCAGGGTTCGAGCCCCTGAGGGCGTACAGGAAAGCAACCGCAAGGTTGCTTTTTTAGTAGTATGACGGGCATGCCATTCATCTGGCGCAGTAGAAATTTCTACTGTTTCTCTTTATGCTGATTCTGCATGAATACGCGGGGCGCATCGGTTCGTTGGCCGATGCGCCCCGCGTATTGATAAAATGAGTATCTTTTAAATTTTTTGTGCTTGGATGGAGGGACTTTACTTTTCGATGTGTTGCATGATGGCCTTTTCCAATTCGCCGCCTCTGAGTTGTTGCCCGAGGATTGTGCCGTCTTGGTCGATGAGAATGGTGTAAGGAATGGAGCTCACCCCGTATTTCTCTGTCATGACATTGTCCCATGAATTGAGTTCGGACACCTGTGGCCAAGTCATGCCCATATCTTTTACGGCTTTTTTCCATGCTTCCGCGTCATCGTCGAAGGAAACGCCCACGATTTCCAATCCTAGTTTGTGGTATTTCTCATACAAAGCCACCACGTGGGGCATTTCTGCACGGCACGGGGCGCACCAGCTTGCCCAGCAATCCACCAAGGTCAGTTTGTTGGCTTTGATGACTTCGGAAAGCTTCAGTTCCCCGCCGTCCATGGAGGGCATGGTGACATCAATGAAAGTCTGCCCGTTGGCCGTGGCATTGCTTTTGACGGCCTCTTCTTTCAGGTGTTGCAGGGCTGGGATGTTCTGATAGTCTGCCGATACTTTTTCTGCCAGTTCGAGAATTTCCTTTGGCTCGAACATGTCATAGCATGAGAGCAACAGGAAATAACCCAACGGCTTGCCGATATGTTTCCGCACGTTTTCTTCCAATAACTGGCTGGCTTGTTGTTCCAGCGCAATGAGTCGGTTTTCCGCCTCTTGACTGGGGAGTGGCATTCCCATGGAATCTTTGGGCTCCATGCTATAGATGGCATTCATCTGTTCATGCAATCCATAGATGGAGTCTGTCAATGCCTGGTAGAGGTCGTTGTTTTCCGTGCCTGAAACTTTGCCGTCCGGCCCGATGCGCATGCTGACTTTTCCGCTTTCAATGAAGAACACGTTGCTGTATGCTTCCTGGCTTTGCTTGTCGTAAAAAAAGTAACTGGCAATGATGGTGGAGTCGCATGGTTCGTTTACGGTGAATTTGCCGCCTTCGTCCAGTATGAGGGTGTCGGTCGGGACGAACGTGTCGTTGTTCATCCGTGCGAACAACAAGGTGTCCCCGGCTTGGGCAGATTCCACCACGCCTTCTATGTGACATGTGTTGTCCGCGCACGAAGCGGCTAAGATGCCGGCAAGTCCTGCGGCAAGAATATTTCCTATTTTCATTTCAAATCAGATATTGTGAACTAATGGATTGGTTGTTTTCCACCCGCCGTATCGTTTCGGCCAAGATGTCCGCGATGCTGATTTGCTTCACTTTGGCACACCGGTTAGAATAAGGTATGCTGTCCGTGAATACCAGTTCTTCCAATGCGGAGTCTTGTACTCGTTCGGATGCAGGGCCGGACATTACGCAGTGGGTCGCCACGGCGCGGACGGAATGTGCCCCTTTCTCCTTCATCAGGTTGGCGGCACGGGTAATGGTGCCCGCCGTGTCCACCATGTCGTCCACCAAAACGACATCCGCGTCCGTCACGTCGCCGATAATCTGCATGTCGGCCACTTCGTTGGGTTTGTTGCGCGTCTTGTTGCACAAAACTAACGGACAATTGAAGAATTTCGAGTAGGTGCTGGCACGTTTGGAACCGCCCACGTCGGGAGCCGCAATCACCATGTTCGGAAGGTTCAGCGATTGGAGGTAGGGCAGCAAGACGCTGGACGCATACAAGTGGTCCACCGGGACATCGAAGAATCCCTGTTCCTGGTCGGCATGCAAGTCCATCGTGATCAGTCGGTCGATGCCGGCCACGCTGAGCATGTCGGCCACCAGTTTCGCGCCGATGGACACGCGCGGCTTGTCTTTCCGGTCTTGACGCGCCCAGCCGAAATAGGGGATGACGGCAATGATGCTGTGGGCGGATGCGCGTTTGGCGGCATCAATCATGAGTAACAGCTCCATCAGGTTGTCCGAATTGGGAAAGGTGGATTGCACCAAGAATACGTCCCGTCCGCGGATGGACTCTTCGTAGGAAACGGAAAATTCCCCGTCCGCGAAGTGGGTGATGACCAGTTTCCCGAGTGGGCATCCCAGGCTAGCGCAGATTTTCTCGGCCAAATACTTGGATTTGGTTCCGGAAAAGACCATAAATGAATTATTTTCACTCATTTTTATAACGTGTTAAATTCCAATGTTGTCCGTTTGTCAGTCGGCAGCCTTCCTGAGTTTACGGAAATGGTTGATTAGTTCCTTGTAGTCCAAGTTAGAATGGATGTTGAAGCGATTCCACAGGTCGCCCAACACCACGACGCCTCCAAAACCAAGTTCCCTGATGGTTCTCATGTTTTCGGCAGACACGCCGCCTAAGGCCATTACTTTTTTATCAATGATGCCGCGCGCCGAAGCGTCCTCCAACACGTTCGTTTCGAAAGCGGATTTATAGCCCGATTTCGAGATGCTGTCGAATATGGGGCTGAGAAAAACATAATTGAAATTGCGTTTTTCTTTTTTCATCGTGTCGATGTCGTGGAATGATTTGCTGATATGTCCTTTGTAGTTGGCCGGAGGCTCGGGGTTTCTGTTGTTCAGGTGGATTCCACGCAGGTTGAATTCATCTTTCAGGTAGAAATGCTCGTGCACGACGATTTGGTCGTGGTGGCATTCCGGCAACAGCGTGAGCAAACGTTCGGAATAGACCGGCTCACATCCCGGCTTTCGCAAGTGGAGTACGTCCAAGCCTTCCTCGAACAGGGCAGTGAGAATCTTGTCTTCCTCTACGAAGAAGTCTGGGGGCGTCAATAATATCAGTTTCATTGGAACAATGTCACTATTTGTTTTGTATTGCAAAGTTAACAAAAAAACGTTTGGGACACGCAGGGAACCCCTTATTTCTTTAATTTTTCAATCCTATATCAGGTACTTTGCAATTGTTAAAGTCGATTTCCCGAGTGGTAAGCTTTTCCGGAACAGTAGAATATAGTGGGGAACAGTTTCATGCTCCCCGCTGATATGTTGCGACAGATTTGAAATCCATCGCGACAAAGAGTTTGTCCGTCCAGGGGCAAAACTCCTCCGCCTTGCAGGGGAGATGGCCCGAAGGGCCGGGGGGCCCATGCACGTGAGTGACTTTCTCCCTTTTTCCGACCCGTTTATGTTGTTCGTGGATGCGTCCGGTGTTGTTCCTGTGGATGTGAGCCCCCTCCGCCCCTTCGGGGCTCGTCCCCCTGCGAGGCGGGACAGTTTTGCCGTTCGCATGGTGAAAAAATGGTCGTTACGCCCCCTCCGCATAGCGAACAGAAAGGGCGTTACGTCCCGTGCGGGATTTATTAAATCCCCACTAATTTTTGACTGCCCCCGCTTTTCCGGCAAGGCTCTCCATATTCGTGGCCTTGCCGGAAAGAGGGTGTGTGCCATCGTTTTTTTATTCGCCTTGCGAATGGAGGCGGGCTTCTTCTTCCGAGTCGAACTCGCAATCCCGCAGGTTTTGACTGATACGCATGGCACAGAAGTTCGGACCGCACATCGTGCAATATTTCCCGTTGAAGTGGTTGCCTGCTTTGTAATATTCCAATGCCCGTTCGGGGTCGAGGGCCAAGTTGAACTGGTCTTTCCAGCGGAACTCGTAGCGAGCCTTGCTCAGGGCGTTGTCTCTTACGGTGGCACCGGGATGCCCCTTGGCGATGTCGGCGGCGTGGGCAGCAATTTTATAAGTTACCACGCCTGTACGCACGTCTTCCTTGTTGGGCAGTCCGAGGTGCTCTTTCGGGGTGACATAGCACAGCATGGCCGTGCCATACCAACCGATTTGTGCCGCGCCGATGGCACTGGTGATGTGGTCGTATCCGGGGGCCACGTCGGTCACCAGCGGGCCGAGGGTGTAGAACGGGGCCTCGTGGCACTTTTCAATCTGCCTGTCCATGTTTTCACGAATCTTTTGCATGGGCACGTGGCCGGGTCCTTCAATGAAGGCTTGCACGTTCTTGTCCCATGCCCGTTGCACCAGTTCGCCCATGGTGTCCAGCTCGGCAAATTGCGCACGGTCGTTGGCGTCGTAAATGGAACCGGGGCGCAGGCCGTCACCCAGCGAGACGGCCACGTCGTATTGGGCGAGGATGTCGCAGATATCATCAAAATGTTCGTAGAGGAAGCTTTCCTTTTGGTGGTAGGCGCACCATTGCGAGATGATGCTGCCGCCGCGGCTCACCATGCCGCATAGCCGGTCGTTGGCGTAATGCACGTTTTTCAGTCGGATGCCGCAGTGGATGGTGAAGTAGTCCACGCCCTGCTCGCACTGTTCGATGAGGGTGTCGCGGAACAGTTCCCACGTCAGGTCTTCGGCCTTGCCTTTCACTTTTTCCATGGCTTGGTACATGGGTACGGTGCCCACCGGGACTGGGCAGTTGCGCACGATCCATTCGCGCGTCTCGTGGATGTTGTCGCCGGTGGAGAGGTCCATCAGCGTGTCTCCTCCCCATTTGCAGCTCCACAGGCACTTATCGACTTCTTCCTCGATGCTGGAGGTTGTGGCCGAGTTGCCGATATTGGTGTTGATTTTCACCAGAAAGTTTCGTCCGATAATCATCGGTTCCGCTTCGGGGTGGTTGATGTTGGCCGGCAGCACGGCGCGCCCGGCGGCGATTTCCGTGCGCACGAATTCAGGCGTGATATAGGTGTCAATGCCCAGTTCCGCGCAGTTCATGTTCTCGCGGATGGCCACGTATTCCATCTCTGGGGTGATGATGCCCTGCTTGGCATAGTACATTTGGGAGATTTGTTTTCCCGCTTTGGCCCGGTAGGGGAGCCTGATGTGCGCGAAGCGCAGGTGGTCCAGACTTTTGTCGGCTAGTCTCGCCCTTCCGTATTCGGAAGAGAGTTGTCCCAGTTGTTCCACGTCGCCGCGTTGCAGTATCCATGGTTCGCGCATTCGTGGGAGTCCTTGTTTCAGGTCGATGTCGATGGCCGGGTCGCTGTAGGCCCCGCTGGTGTCATAGAGGTAAACGGGCGCGTTTTCTTTCATGACGCGTTGCCCGTTTTCTACCGTGACGGTAGGGGTGAGTGCCACTTTCCGCATGCCCACGCGGATTTCGGGATGGAGTTTTCCCGGCATATATACTTTTTCTGAACTCGGATAGGTGATTTTGGTCTTGTCTTCCATACCTTATTATATATTATAGTTTTTTGCAAGAATTGAGTGCCACGATGAGGGCTTCGGTTTCCGCTTTCGGATCCTCCGCCTGCAGGATAGTGCCGCTCAGCGCGATGCCGCTGATGCCTGTGGCCATCAGTGCGGGAATGTCCGCCCGTGTGATGCCTCCGATGGCGATGAGGGGCAGACGGATGCCTTTTTCCTCCATGCCCCGCAGGATGGCGCGGTAGCCGTCCAGTCCCAGGATGGGAGCCAGCCGTTCTTTGGTGGTGGTGAAGCGGAAGGGGCCGCAACCGATGTAGTCCGCCCCCCTTTGGGCATGCAGTGCCACGTCTTCCAATGTGTTGGCCGTGCCGCCGATGATGTATCCTTTGCCCAGCAGCGTCCGTGCTTCGTCTATGGGCATGTCGTTTTTGCCGAGGTGTACCCCGTCGGCCTGCAAGGGCTTCACCCATTCCACCTTGTCGTCGAGGATGAACGTGGCTCCGTACTCACGGCAAAGGCTGCCCACGGCGCGCCCCGTGCGTTCCCAATCTTCGTCCGTGGCATCTTTCATGCGGAGTTGAATCCACCGGCAACCGCCTTCCAAGGCCATGCATACACCGTCCACGTAGGAATATCGAGGCGTGTGGTGCGTGATGAATTGTAGATTTTGCATTCCTTTTTCAATTAAGTGCAGGCTCGGGGATAAGCTGTGGAGCTGGGTCGGCAGATTCCTTCCGGCAGCATTATCTGCATCAGGTTCACAGGGTATAATCTCAGCCTCCCAAACGGGCAGCACCCCTTTGCCATGGGCAAAGATAAGCATAATTCACCTATCTCCAAGGCTAAGGCGGCATAAATTCTCATTTTTCCTCTTTCGCGGCTTGTATGCGTCCGGTTTGGGTCACAAAGCAGTCCCCTTACGAGGTGGAACCGTTCATTCCTGCCGGCTTTGAATGCGAACATTCACCTGCGGACTTGTAGAAACAGGAACTCTGCGTCACTTGATATTTTTCCATTGTTTTTTGATACCGCAAAGTTCCCGCCATTTTCAAGTATTCATTCTACTTTGCCGATTCCAATTACGGCAATATATCAGTAAAACCGTCACAATCCTCCGTGAATTTGTTACGCCCTTTTGCATTATATACCGCTACTTTTGTACCAAAAGAAGAAGCGTTATGAATACGGATAATAAAATGGGCAGGAGGGATTAACTATTTCTAAAAGACGCGCGCCAGCTCTTCAAGCAGCGCCCTGCGGTTGCGGTATTGCGCTTTCAACGATGCGGCCAACTCCAATGCCATAGGTTTATAACCCAACTTGGCCATCCTGCGGAGGTATTTGCACACCATCTGATAATGATCTCTTCCCACATGGTCGGGCATATAATCGATAATCAGGTTGCGATACATCATGGCTAAATCTTCGGCATGGTCATCCGCCAAATACTTCTCCGCCTCTTCTATCCGATAGAAACTCGGATACTTCCGAAGCAGGTCAAAAAGGTTGTCCCATTGTTCTTCCCAAATGTATATTTCCGCAGTACGCTCGTAGTCCCAATCCCAGCGTGACTTTTTATTGATGTCGGCAATGAGATCGTCCACATATTTCTGCCATTGCTCCTGTGGTATGAGGGATTTCAATAGCTTATAATAGGACTCACGCGGTTGATGCCTGCCGCTTCCATCCACGAAGAAATGGCGGGCAAGGTTGATGACTTTCTCCGTACGGTGCGTAGCTTGATAAATCTGCAAAAGGTAATCGCGCCAATCTTCTGCCAGTCCGGGAGCCTTCTCCTTGTCTTTTTCCACTCCCTCGTTCGCCAACTGCTCGGCTCTGTCATAATCTTTCTCGCGCATGGCCTTTTCCAGCAACTCTTTTCGGAAATCAGAATTATCCAAGTTGGCTTCCATAAATCGCAGGACGGCTGCTTCGTCTTCCGTTTGGCGGATGAGTTGCAGTTTCAGGTCTTGCGCGTGCTCGTAATCCCAATCCCAGTATTCGCCGGTTGGCTTTATTTGTTCCAAATCGGTTCGGATCCGTTTTTTCTCCGCCTCCGTCTTTACCATGCTTATGGCTATCCGCATCAGGTCGTTATGCCAATCCCAGCCTTTCATCGTTTTCGCTTCGAAATGATGGAGCAGCCAGTGGAACATCTCAGCATGAAACGATTCGTCCAAATCCGTCCGGGCGAGTTCATCAAGCACATCGAAGGCTTCTTCCAGGCAACCGCCTATCTCCCCGTTGCTGTCATCAGCATAATCGATTACTTGAATCATCCCTTCAATGATGGCCTCTGACATATACAAGGCTTTTTGCTTTTTCCCTGCCTCTACGCACCGCTTGGCATCCTCCACCAATTCATAGACGGCACTGCCCAACTGCGAAGATTCGTGATAGCCGATGAAACCGTCTCGGTCGGTATACGTCTCAATGAGCTTTTCCACTTGCTTGTCGTATAGCTCTTTCGATTCCGGATATAACCGCGAGATGTGCTTGGCGATAAACAATCGTCTGAGGCTTTTGTCTTGGGCGCATACATCGCTGAGGAAAGCTTTCAGTTCATCAGCGGAGAGTTGCGTCAGCAGTTGTTTAAACTGGGCGGCTTCCGATTCCTTTTTCGGTTTGGAGCGTTTCTTCTTTTGGGACGGTTCTTCCGTTTCCAGCAGGTCTTTCTGCAAATAAAACAGGACTGCAGCCACATGCTTGCACACCGGTCCCCAGTCATAGGGACAGTCGCACTCATAGTCTGTCACTTCATCACCCTCTATATGCAGACTGACGGTATATGTTTCAGAGCCCTCCACGGTTGCCTCGTAATCACCATCCCCCAAGTCGTCCACGTCCGTGACGCACCCATCCTTGAAATACTCATACCCGCGTTGCAAAATCTTCGGGTCTATCTGTTGTTCAAAATTGCTTAATCGAAGTGTCATAGGTTTTATAAGATTTAGTTGTGTTATTGTCATTCACCCGCCAGCTCTTCCACTTCCACCTCCGGAATTTCCAGCATTTCGGCAAAGAACCGCTTCACATCCTCTGCCGTTTCCGCTTCCTCCAAACGTTGGTGGGCGATAAACGAAGCGTGAGCCAGCACAATGCGACTTTTTCCAGGGCGATACAGTACAAGGCTTTGATAACGCCCCTCATATAAATAAAGGTAGAACGTGTATTCCTTCAATCCGGCATAGAGGAAAGCGTCTTCGGCAATGAGCAGCGAAGTGGCTGCCAGCAGGTCGGCTCCTCCTTGCGCGTTCAGTTGTGCCGGAATGGAACGCAGGAGGCGGTCGATAATTATAGGCTTTGTGGCACTTGATTGGCTAAGCAGTTCATCCGCCTTTTGCGTATGCAGGTGGCGGAGGCGGAACACCTTGCGAGGCTTGTCGTATGCCTGCTTCCCGATAGATTCCACCAACGACTTTATCTTTTCCGCATGAACGGCATAAGCGATGTAGCAGGAATCATGGGCGAGTTGGCGCATTTGTTGCGTAAGCTGCAACCCGTAGGCTTCCAGGGTTGTCGAATCATTGGACACATAGATACTTGTCGGTCCGTCGTCACCGCCTATGATGCCCGCCGTATTCCCGTGCCGGTTTGTGCAACCCAAGCAAAGGGATAAAAGGGAAAGGAAGAGTGCTGTTTTCATAAATGCCAATATACGTGTGAAACAGAAAGCAAATATAGGGATAAATCGGGAATGACGGTTCATTTTGCGATAGATAATAGCAACACCTTGCGTACGGACTAACGTTTGACCTCCACACCAACACATTTTTGAGCCTGAAAACAACAGCCGTTTCCGCCATCCGCCTTATCTTTGCAACATAGAAGATTGAATACAGAACCATTATGTTGAAAGAATCGCAAGTATATAACCATTGGGACATCGTGTACAGTTGCTTTGTCCCGGACGAAATGCTGTCGGAGCACCGCCTTCCTATACACGTGCTCATCTACGTCTATTCGGGCGAGATGGTGGTGGAGGACGAGGGGCGGACGCTGACCGTCGGCGCGGGCAATTACGTGTTCCTCAAGCGCGACCATCAGGTGAAGCTGCTGAAACACACGGCGGACGGTGTGCCCTACAAGGCCATCAGCATCCGCTTCGAGCGGGGCTTCCTGCGCGACTTCTTCAGCCGTCTGGACAAGGCGGCGTTGCCCTCGGACGTGAGGCGTATCCGCGAGGCCGCCATCGTGCTGCCCCAGTCGCCCGCCCTGCAAAGCCTGTTCCTCTCGCTCTTCCCCTACACGGACGCGAATGTCAAGCCGAATGACGAAATCATCCGCCTGAAGATGCAGGAAGCCGTCTATTGCCTGCTCGACACGGACGCGCGTTTCTATCCCACGCTGTTCGACTTCAACGAGGCGTGGAAGATAGACCTGCTGCCCTTTATGGAGGCGAACTACACGCAGGATATGACCTTGGAGGAATTTGCCACCTACACCGGGCGCAGCCTCGCCACCTTCAAGCGCGACTTCGCCAAGGTGAGCGACCTCTCGCCGGAGAAGTGGCTTATCAGGAAGCGGCTGGACAAGGCATACGAGATGCTCCGCAACGGGAAACGCAAGCCTTCGGACGTGTATTATGAAGTGGGCTTCAAGAACCGCTCGCATTTCTCTATCGCCTTCAAGCGGCAATTCGGCGTGTCGCCGGAAGGGGTGGCAGTGAGTGTATAAATGAAAAGAGGTTTGCACAATTAACAGATTATACGTATCTTCGCAAACAGATAAAAATAATTATGCAATGAGTCCCAAGTTCAGACAAGAAGACGGATATACATCGTCTCCACCCACATCGGTAAGCGTGTTGATGATTAATGCGCAGGGTATGATGCTGTCCGTGTTGGGGCAGGATTATTTCGTGTCGTACAACCGTGTGCCTTGGTTGCGCGATGCCCGTGTCAGCAGTGCGCTTAATGTGCGGTTGGCAGGACCGAACGCCATCGAATGGCCGGAGTTGGACATAAATCTCGAAATCGAGAGCCTCAAACATCCCGAACGTTATCCGTTGGTGATGAAGCGGTCGCCGCTGGATGTGGTATAAAAACAAAGAGGCATTTAAGAAATCAGTAATCAAATCCCCTGCAAGCCGAACGAAGGTTTGCAGGGGATTCTTCATTTGACCCCCAAAGCAACAACTCTTTGAGCCGAACAGCAACTGCCCGTTTCTGCATACGCCCTACCTTTGCAGCGTAGAAATCAATCATAAAAATAAAAGATAATCGTATGAGAAAGAACCGGGTATTTACGTTCTTCCTGTTGGCTCTCATCGCCTTCACTTCTTGCAGGGAAGAACAGAAGCAGGCCCCGTCGTCCTACCCGACGATGACGGTCAAGAAAGAATCGCGCAACCTCGATTCGCGCTACTCCGCCGCCATACGCGGCAGGCAGGACATCGAGATTTATCCGCAAGTGGGCGGCACGTTGCAACAGCTATTGGTCATCGAGGGGCAACGGGTCAGCAAGGGGCAGGTGCTGTTTGTCATCGATCAAGTGCCTTACCGGGTTGCGCTGAACACGGCGGAAGCGGATGTAAAGACGGCGCAATCCGCCCTCGCTACCGCCCGCATCACGTATGAGGGACGACAGAGGCTGCTGGAACAAAAGGTCATATCGGATTTCGATATGCAGAAGGCCGCCAACGATCTGGCAAGCGCGGAAGCGGCGGTAGAACAGGCAAAGGCACGGCTGGCGAACGCGCGGAACGATTTGTCGTACACCGTGGTGCGCAGTCCGGCGGACGGTGTGGTGGGCACACTCCCTTACCGTCAGGGCGCATTGGTGGGCAGCACGATGGAACAGCCGCTGACGGTGGTGTCCGACAATTCCAGTATGTATGTCTATTTCTCGATGAACGAAAGCCGCCCGCTCGACCTCTTGCAGCGGTATGGTTCGGCGGAGAAAGCCATCAAGGGGATGCCGGACATCAGCCTTTACCTGAGCAACGGCTCATTATATAAGGAGAAAGGACGGATAGAGAGCATCAGCGGCGTGATAGACCGCTCGACGGGGTCGGTGTAATATTTGTAGATTTGCCTTCTTTCCATTGCCACGCTCCCCGATTTTCCTTATCTTCGCAACCAAACCAATAAAAACATCACGATTATGTCCTGCAAATACCATAAAGCCATATTCCACGCCGTGCTCGCGGCAGCTTT
>CALUFQ010000082.1 GCA_944319925.1 uncultured Paraprevotella sp. | reverse complement strand
GAACGTCTTTGCACATTATGTAAAATTTATTAATTTTGTTAACAACACGACTTGAGATGTGTAGAAAGGGTAGGCCTTGCAGGGGGACGAGCCCCGGAGGGGCGGAGGGGGTCTCACCCCCACGGGGCGTAACGCCCCTTCTGTTCGCCGTGCGGCGGCCATAATGCCCTTTTGTTTCCCTCGCGGCGGCCATAATGGCCGTTTTGTTCGCCATGCGGAGGAACGTAACGACCCTTTTGTTTCCCTCGCGGAATGATACGTGGGCGGGAAACCCCTCCGGCTCTTCGAGCCACCTCCCCTGCAAGGCGGAGGAGTTTTTCTCCGCACGGGCAAGTGACGGGAAGCAGGGCACTTGATTACAAATGAATATTCGTCAGTTGTTAAATCCCCATGATTAGGAACAGTTCCCAGGTTCGCTTCGCTCACCAGACGGCGCATCATTGGACGGTTTCATCGCCCTTGACAGAATGTCTTGAAATGCCTGCGAAAATAGACAAATTGTTCCATTTTGGCTGATTTTCGTGACGCGACTTTTGCGCGTTCCGCCCCAAATAGCGGATTTCTGCGCGACTTTTTTGCACAAAACGGGGCTTCTGTGCAAGTTTTTGTCCGTGTCTTTTACTTTTTGGACGGTCTGATGGGAAAATTCGGGGCCGGAACGCGAAATTCCGAGCCCCGGAATTCTTTTTTCGGGGCTTGGAATTTTTATTTCGGGGCTCGTATGGAGAAATCCCGGTACAGGAATCTTTTCGCGGCGGCTTCGGGGTCGTTTTTCTTTCCCGTTGGAACTTTTTCCCGGACACGTTTCCCGTGTCATTTTGTCGGCGGAATCCCCCGGCGGGCTTTCCCGCCGGCCGGGTTTCTGCGCCGGGAGTGTCCCGTGTTCCGTCAAAAGGGCAGGTTTGGAGGGGATTCCGCGACATCTTGATTTCCGCAAGGCGTGTGTGGCTGCGTTTTTTCCGCGCTGTCCCGCCCCGGCGGCCGAATACGCGAATCTCAGAAGGCGAAAATGAGCAAATTGTCAACGCGCACCCGAATGTGTCATTCTGTCAATATAGGAGGAGGATGTATCAAAACAAACTCCTCCGCCTTGCAGGGGAGGTGGCGCGAAGCGACGGAGGGGTCTCACGTCCACAAAGACATACTTTATGTGTGTCCGTGAGTGTGAAACCCCTCAGGCCCGTTGGGCCAGCTCCCCTGCAAGGCGGAGCAGTTCCTTCTCGCTGGTTTTGCTACGCCCTCAACCGCAAGACAAGTCTCACTGACATACGCAATACTGCGAGTATATGCAGCAAGAATGCTGCACCTCCTATCCGACAAATTGTCATTTGGGAATGCACAAACCTATTCCGCGCCAAGTATAAATCCCCACTAAAATTCTACTGCCTCCAAACTGCGGCGGTGCCCCCAAGGTCGCAAGCCCCTGTTCCCCATCGAGGGGGAGGTGGCCCTGATGTTCCTGCGTCCCTACACCGGGCTTTCGGACGACGGCCTTGTGGAAATGCTCAACGGGAACCTGCACATGCAGATGTTCTGCGGTGTACTCATCGACCCCTCCCAGCCCCTGAAGGACGGCAAGATTGTCTGCGCCATCCGCAACCGGCTGGCCTCCGTCCTGGACATAAAGGAAATGCAACGTGTGCTCTTCGACAGTTGGAAGGGCAGCCTCTCCCGCCTTGACCGCTGCCTGACCGACGCCACCTGTTACGAAAGCCTGCTCCGCTATCCGACGGATGTCAAGTTGCTGTGGGAATGTTGCGACTGGCTGCATTCCCTCATGGCGGCCACCTGCAAGTCGTTGAAGGAGAAGCAGCCACGCAACAAGTTCAATGACGTGGCCAAGACCCGTCTGGCGTACGCCAAACAGCGCAAGCCCAAGAAGCAGGCCACCAAAAAAATGCTTCGAAGGCTGCTTTCGCTCCTGTGCAAGCTGGGAAACCAGTGAAGCTCGCTCCGCCGCCGCTTCTCGCCGGACATCCGCCTGACCCGCGAACAGGAACAGGGAAAGGAAGCTTCGGCAACCAGAAACAGCATTACGGTGTCTCGCGCATAGCCACACGGAACAAGGACAGCGAAACGCTGCAACTGTTCTTCGCCATACACATGGCAAATGCGGCCATCCTGGCGGAACGTAGGAGAAGGGAAGAAGGGAAGCTACGGGAAAAATGGAACACCGCATAAATATGCCGGGTTTGCAGGATGGCATCGGTCGCACAAGCATGCAACCGACGGGCCGTCGTAAACGCATGCGGACAAAACGCATGGATATAACCACTATTGTCAACTTCTTTTCTGTCCCGGAACTGGACAGAATAACTTGACACCATGGAAGAAGGAGGTTACGGGCTATTTGCCGAATATCCCTAAGCAGGATGACACGACTTGTCTCTAATAAAAATGGTGTGCGAAACAACTGTGAACCAGATTTTCGCACACCAATATCTATACTATTTCCCTTAGGACTTACTTGTCACCGAAATAACGGTTGTACAAGCCGGCAAAACCACGACCGTGGCGCGCTTCGTCTTTCGCCATTTCATGCACCGTGTCATGGATGGCATCCAAATCCTGCTGCTTAGCCATCTTGGCCAAATCCATCTTACCGGAGCATGCGCCGCTTTCGGCTTCCATTCTCTTCTTCAGATTGGTTTTCGTGTCCCAAACCATGTCACCGAGCAATTCGCAGAAACGCGAAGCGTGATCGGCTTCTTCGTATGCATAACGCTTGAAAGCTTCCGCGATTTCGGGATAACCCTCGCGGTCGGCCTGGCGGCTCATGGCCAAATACATGCCCACTTCCGTGCACTCGCCTTCGAAGTTGGCCTGCAGTCCCTTCTTGATTTCCGGATCAACGTCCTTGGCAATGCCGATGACATGCTCAGTGACAAAAGTCAACTCAGTTTCAACCAATTCCTTGAACTTGGAAGCCGGAGCCTTGCACTGCGGGCACTGGGCTGGGGGTTCGCTACCTTCATGAATGTAACCACATACTGTGCAAACAAATTTCTTTTTCATGTTCGTCTCGTTTTTTATTAATTCAACAATCTCTATTTTTATTCCCGTCCGAGTCAGGCATTCACCTTGTGCGCACAGGATTTACATACACCTTTATAATATAAGTGGGTCTCTTCTACAATGAAATCCGCCTCGGCAGGTTGGCATTCTTGGAAACATCCGGGCAATTGCACGTCCATCAACCGCCCACACCGCTTGCACATGAAATGCGCATGAGAGGTCACGACCCCGTCAAAACAGACTTTCTTTTCGTCTATAGTCAGCATCTGCGCAGCTCCGTGTTCGGCAAAAAGCCGGAGAGTGTTATACACCGTCGTTTTCGACAACGTAGGAATGTCTTTTCCCAAAGCCACATACACTTCATCCACCGTCGGGTGTGTGCAATGTTTCAACAAGTAGTCCATAATGGCTATGCGCTGCACTGACGGATGGATTCCATAACGTTGCAAGGTATCCAAGGCATTTCTGTCTGTCATTGCTAATTATAAATTTGTATTGTTTACAATGCAAATATAGCGGTTGTTTCGCTTAATGCCAAACATTTCCTAAGGGATTTGACAAACGACATCATTTTTTTTCTTTTTTTAATCTGCCAGCTATAAGGATTGTTTTGAACTTATCGTGCGATGAAAATCCATGAATTGCATGGTGTTTCGTTTTTTTTATATTACCTTTGCTGCCATAAACAGCAATTCATAAAGCTATGAACTACGGATTTGTCAGAGTTGCGGCAGCCATCCCCAACGTGAAAATAGGGGATTGCAAACACAACGCGCAACAAATTGAAAGCCTGATTATCCAGGCGGAGGGTAAAGGCACGGAGGTCATCTGCTTCCCGGAACTGTGCATCACTGCTTACACTTGCGGAGACTTATTCGCCCAGCAAATATTGCTCGACAATGCGGAGATGGCCTTAATCAGCATCCTCGACTTCACCCGTTCATTAGACATCATCTCCATCATCGGACTCCCCATACCCTACCGTGGCACATTATTGAATTGTGCCGCTATCATACAAAAAGGAAAAATCCTCGGGATTGTCCCCAAGACCTACCTGCCCAATTACAAGGAATTCTACGAACAACGCTGGTTCACTTCCGGCGACGTACATGGCGACAACACCGTGCTGATTTGCGGTCAACAGGTGCCGTTGAGCCGGAACCTCATCTTCAGCACACCGTCCTGCCGCTTCGGAGTGGAAATCTGCGAAGACGTGTGGGCACCCATCCCGCCTAGCTCGGAACTGACGCTCAAAGGAGCGGAAATCATATTCAACCTGAGCGCGGACAACGAAGGCGTGGGCAAACATGACTACCTGAAATCCTTGCTGGCACAACAAAGTGCGCGGTGCCTCTGCGGCTACGTGTTCGCCGGCGCGGGATTCGGGGAAAGCACACAAGATGTGGTCTTTGCGGGCAAAGCCCTCATGTTCGAAAACGGGCTCCAATTGGCCGAAAGCGAAAGGTTCTCGTTCAAGGAACAACTCGTCATCGGGGAAATCGATGTGGAACGGTTACGCACGGAACGAAGGGTCAATACCACATTCGGTGCCTCAATGGCACGGGTGAAAGGACAAAATGCCTTGCAAATCGACACCGAACTGTTCGCCCCCAAAAGCTTCGACCTCAGCCGCACCATCTCCCCCGCTCCATTCGTGCCTTCAGGAAGGGCACTGAATGCACGTTGTGAAGAAATCTTTGCCATACAAATAGAAGGATTGGCCAAAAGGGTGGTGCATACCCAAGCGCAAACAGCCGTCATCGGCGTGTCCGGCGGGTTGGACTCCACACTGGCCTTACTGGTCTGTGCCAAGACATTTGACAAACTCGGCCTGCCGCGCAAAGGCATCATCGGTGTGACGATGCCCGGTTTCGGCACCACGGGACGCACATACCGGAACGCCATGGAACTCATGAAAAGCCTAGGCGTCACCATTCGCGAAATCAGCATCAAAAAAGCCTGTGTGCAACATTTTGAGGATATCGGCGTGGATGCGGACAAACACGATGTGACGTATGAAAACAGCCAAGCGCGCGAACGCACCCAAATTCTGATGGACGTGGCCAATCAAATGAACGGGCTTGTCATCGGCACGGGCGACCTTTCCGAGCTGGCACTCGGATGGGCCACCTACAACGGCGACCACATGAGCATGTACGGCGTGAATGTGTCCATCCCAAAGACGTTGGTAAGGCATTTAGTGGCATGGGTGGCCGAAAGCATCATCGACGACACATCACAAGCCACGTTGATGGACATCGTGGACACGCCCATCAGCCCGGAACTGATTCCGGCGGACGAAAACGGGGAAATCGCACAAAAGACGGAAGATTTGGTGGGGCCCTACGAACTGCACGACTTCTTTCTTTATTATATGTTGCGCTTTGGCTTCCGTCCCTCCAAGATTTTCTATTTGGCACAACATGCCTTCATTGGAAAATACACAGACGAAGTAATCAAGAAGTGGATTACCATTTTCTTCCGCCGTTTCTTCTCGCAACAGTTCAAACGCTCATGCCTGCCCGACGGGCCGAAAGTGGGCAGCTGCAGCCTGAGCCCGAGAGGTGACTGGCGCATGCCCAGCGATGCTTCGGCTGCGGCATGGATTGAAGAATGCAACAAGCTATTGTCATAACTCGATTATATGTTCCTCAAAAACAGAATCCAAGATTGCAAAACATCCTTCACAAAACTGGATTTTTGCAATCTTGGATATTCCTCCTTATTCTTCCGCAAACCGCAAAGTTTCCACTTTCTCTAACCGCGCTTTAAGGCGTGGCATGCTCCCTTTCCGGATGCGCAAAGTCATGCTACAGTCTTGTTCATATCCCTGGCTGACAATGGCCGGTCCCTCTTCCTTGACAACGCGCATCACAGCATTCATGAAAGGGTATTCAAACCAAAAGCTCACGTCCTCGTCCACCGTCCGTTCCACCACATGGGCCTTGTCCAAGGCTTCTATTGCCGCTGCCTTGTAAGCTTGTATCAGCCCGCTCGTACCCAACTTGATGCCTCCGAAGTAACGGACAACAACAATCAATATGTCCGTAAGTTCGTGGGAATTAATTTGCCCGAGAATGGGCTTTCCCGCCGTACCGGAAGGCTCACCATTGTCATTCGCCCGGAAGTCCTTTCGCTCCGGGCCGAGCATGTAAGCATAACAACAATGTCGGGCATCGTAGTACTCCTTTTGGTAATGCTCCACCCATTGTTTCACCTCCTCTACCGTCCGCACAGGATGAGCGAAAGCGAGGAACTTGCTCCGTTTCTCGCTGAATTCCCCTTCCGCCGGAGCGTCTATTGTTTTATATACGTCGTTTTCTTCCATGCTTCGTGTATCAAAAAAAACTCCGGCAACCGGCAATATGTCCGGCAACCGGAGTGGCAAAGTTTTGATTTATATCTTTACGAAAGTTTATGAACCACCAATCCGCTGCGCAACTTCGGCTCAAACCACGTGGCTTTCGGCGGCATGATGTTGCCGCTGTCTGCGATGTCCATGATTTGCTGCATCGATACGGGATAAAGCGCAAGTGCCATCTTCATCTCCCCGCTGTCGCAACGGCGTTTCAGTTCACCAAGGCCGCGCAAGCCACCCACGAAATCAATCCGCTTGTCACGGCGAAGGTCTTTGATGCCCAAGAGCTTGTCCAAAATCAACCTGCTGCTGATGCTCACGTCTAAGACTCCCACCGGATCTTTCTCGTCAAAATGCCCGGGAAGTGCACGAAGGCGATACCATGTACGCTCCAAATAAAGCGAAAACTCATGCGGTTGTGTGGGACGGTATTCGTCCGCTCCCATGCATGTCACTTCGAAATCGGCTTCCAATGCTTCCAGGAAATCAGCAGCCGCATAGCTTCCCAAATCTTTCACCACGCGGTTGTAATCAAGGATGGTCAATTCGCTCGCCGGGAAACAAACCGCCATGAAATAATTGTATTCCGCATCCGGTTGAGCAAACCCGTGCTCCCGCGCCTTTTCCTGCCCCACCAAAGCCGCGGCAGCCGTGCGATGATGCCCGTCGGCGATATAAAGCGAAGGCATGGCAGCAAATTCCCGCGTAATGGTTTCTATGTCCGCCTGCTCGGAAATAAGCCAAAACTGGTGTCTGAACCCGTCAATGGGAGCAATGAAATCATACACAGGCGGCTGGGCTGCATACTTCTTGATGATGGCACCCAAAGCAACGTTGTCAGGATAAGCCAAGAAAACCGGCTCCACATTGGCGTTTGTGACACGCACATGCTTCATGCGGTCTTCTTCTTTGTCCTGGCGGGTCAGCTCGTGCTTCTTGATAGCCCCCGACAAATAATCGTCCACGGAAGCACCCAGCACGATGCCGTGCTGGGTGTGCCCGTTCATGGTCTGGGCATAAAGGTAGTACATCGGTTTTTCATCTTCCACCAGCCACCCGTTACGCTGGAATTTGGCGAAATTCTCTGCCGCCTTCTCATACACACAAGCGTCATGCTCGTCAGTCCCCACCGGGAAATCAATCTCTGGGCGGATAATGTGATACAGCGACATCTCATTGTCGCCGGCTTCGCCGCGCGCTTCTTCCGAAGTCAGCACGTCGTATGGCCGGCACTCCACTTTTTCCACCAATTCTTTCGGCGGACGAAGCCCCTTGAAAGGTTTAACCAATGCCATGCCGTTTCTGCTTATTTGTTTACTTGGAACTTCGTGCAGCCATCCTTGAAGAAGGACGCAATCTGGTGCGCGGCAGCTACTCCCGCGTTGATGTTCGCTTCAGCCGTCTGCGCCCCCATCTTCTTCGGAGTTGAAAAATAACGGCCTTCGAAAGCACGGAAGTCTGCATCGGCTTCAGGCATAATGTCCGTCACATACTTCAGGTCCGTGCGCTCCGTCAACAGCTTCAGCAACTCCGGCTCGTTGATGACCTCCTTACGTGCCGTATTCACCAGCACACCACCCTTCGGCATCTTGTTCACAAGGGCATAATTGATGCTTTGACGAGTCTCCGCCGTAGCCGGGATGTGCAAGGACACGACTTCACAAGTCTCGAAAAGTTCGTCTTGGGAAGCCACGGCCTTCACCCCGTCGGCCTCGATGGCCGAAGCCGGGCAATAAGCATCATAGGCATACACGTCCATGTCAAAGCCCTTGGCAATGTGTGCCACGCGGCGGCCGACATTCCCGTAGGCAAGGATACCCAATTTCTTGCCCTTCAATTCCGTCCCGGCTTTGCCGTTATAGAAATTACGCACGGCGTACACCAACAAGCCGAATACCAATTCAGCCACCGCGTTGGAGTTCTGTCCCGGCGTGTTCATCACCACTACGCCATGTGCCGTGGCTGCGGCCAAATCCACATTGTCGTAACCGGCTCCGGCACGCACCACGATTTTCAGATTCTTGGCGGCGTCAAACACTTCATTGTCCACCTTGTCGCTGCGGATAATCAAGGCATCCACATCTGCCACGGCGGCCAACAGCTGCGATTTCTCCGTGTACTTTTCCAGCATGGCCACTTCGATGCCCGCTTCTGCGGCCACTTCCTTTATTCCGTCCACTGCCACTTTGGCAAACGGTTTCTCGGTTGCAATCAATATCTTATTCATCACTTGTCGTTTTAAAAGTTCATTAAAAATGAAAAGGCGCACCTAAATGCGCCCTTCTATATTTACTTAAGATTTAGTGCTGGGCTTCAAAGTCTTTCATGCTTTGGATCAAAGCCTGTACACCTTCCACCGTCTGTGCGTTGTAACAAGAAGCGCGGAATCCGCCTACACTGCGATGGCCTTTAATGCCCACCATGCCACGGTCTGTGGCAAACTGCAGGAAGTCGGCTTCCAGTTCCTTATACTCGTCATTCATCACGAAGCAGATGTTCATCAACGAACGGTCTTCTTCCTTCACCGTGCCACGGAACAATTTGTTACGGTCGATTTCTGCATACAACATGTCGGCACGTTCCTCTGCCCGCTTGGCCATGGCTTCCACGCCGCCATTCTTTTTCATCCACTCCAAATTCTTCATGGCGCAATAGATGGGCACCACAGGAGGCGTATTGAACATGGAACCGCTCTTCACGTGCGTAGCGTAATCCAACATCGTGGGGATTTGACGTGACACCTTGCCCAACGCGGCTTCTTTCACAATCACGATATTCACACCGGCCATGGAAACGTTCTTCTGTGCACCGGCATAAATGCAATTATACTTGCTCACGTCCACCGGACGGGAAAAAATGTCCGAGGACATGTCGGCCACCAAAGGCACAGGGCTATCCAGATCATAACGCATCTCCGTACCGAAAATGGTGTTGTTGGAAGTCACATGCAAATAGTCGGCATCTTCCGGAATAGCGAATCCTTTGGGAATATACGTGTAATTATCATCGGCCGATGAAGCCACTTCAACGACTTCGCCAAAAAGTTTGGCCTCCTTCATCGCCTTCTTAGCCCATGTACCAGTATTTAAATAAGCGGCTTTCTTTTCCAAAAAGTTATAAGGAACGCGACAGAACTCCGTGCTGGCACCACCGGCCAGGAAAATCACGGAATAACCTTCAGGCACATCCAACAATTCCTTCACCAATTCCACCGCCTTGTCCACAACCGGCTGGAAATTTTTAGCCCTGTGACTGATTTCCATCAAGGAAAGACCACTTCCCTCAAAATCCAAGCATGCAGCAGCCGTTGCCTCAATGACCTCTCGCGGCAACATGGATGGACCTGCGTTAAAATTATACTTCTTCATTATTACTTTATAAATATAATAGATTACTTATCTACACGTTTAGACATAACGCCTGCGAAAGTAGGAAATAAAATCCATAAAAACAACGATTGAAGCCACAAATTTTCAGTTTCCCTCTTTTTTCGCTATCATATCATATAAAAAAGATATTTTTTCGTTTACAAGTCGTTAGTTCACCGTGTCTCTTCGAACACCGTCTTCACCCCCTTTATTTTCTTTCCCTGCACAGCGGAAAGGGTAGCCTTGAGCATTTCTCTTTTCACGGCTGCAAAAGCATAATGGTCTTTCACGTCGATACGCCCAATATCTTCACGACTCAGCCCGCCGACCTTTGCCAGGAACCCGACAATATCAACTTTGTTTACCTTGTCCTTTTTCCCTTTACCTATATATATGGTAGCCCAACGAGGTTGGGCTGGTCTCGGCATATTCTTTTTCAGTTCGTATTGACTTGGTTGTTGCTTTACATATCCTGGCAAATCTTCCTCAGGACCCAACAAGATGAATGCCTCCCCTGTTGCATCCCAACGCGCCGTCCGCCCATTACGATGGATATACGCGTCTTCATTTATGGGAAGATGATAATGAACCACGTGGTCTATGTTGGGAATATCCAATCCACGCGATGCCAAATCCGTTGAAATAAACACGTTACAAGACCCGTTGGAAAATTTATAAAGAGCACGTTCACGGTCTTTCTGTTCCATCCCGCCATGAAACATTTCGCATGCCACGCCTTCACGACGCAGGAAATGATAGACACGCTCCACACTCTCCCTATAATTCACGAAAACAAGTGAACTCTTATCGCCCAATTCACAAAGCAGGCGCAACAAGGTTTGAAGTTTATCCTTTTCAGGAGATTTCACTGAAAACACAGATATCCTGTCCGGAATCTGTTCCTCAACCTGCAAATAATCAAGTTTCACAAAAGCATTTTCCGATACAAAACGAGGAATCGCCGGTGCGTCTGTCGCCGACAACAGGAAACGCCGCTTTAAATGCGAAAGGCAGGAAATAACTTGCGACATTTCCTCTTGGAAACCCATCTCCAAACATTTGTCGAACTCGTCTATCACCAATGTATGTACCCCCGAGGCATCCACATTACCTTTTTCCAAATGGTCTTTCATCCTTCCGGGTGTGGCTACGATTACCTGCGGAGAATAACTTTTCATCACACGGTGCTCATCCATGGCCGGCCGGCCGCCATAGCAACTCATCACGGGAATCCCTGTCCCCATTGCTTTGAACACCTGCTCAATCTGCAAGGCCAACTCTCTTGACGGTACCAGCACCAATGCCTGAAGCCCTTTTTGGTCATTTGAGAGGCTTAACACAAGGGGGATCAAATAGGCCAAAGTCTTCCCCGAACCTGTCGGAGCCAAAAGCACCAAGTCCTTTCCCTTTCGATACTCCTCAATCACATCCTGCTGCATTGCAGTCAGGCTGTCTATACGCAAATTCCACAATATCTCTTCAACAGTCATTATTTATCTTTTAATGATACTATATCCCTTTTTTCTTTTCCAAACGCCCAAAAGGGAATTTTATTGTTCCATGCACAAAAAGGGGGAGCACTTCGTATTCTGGGGGATTTAACACTAATGGAAGCTTCCCCGCTAACATGGTGTGACAGATTTGAAATCCATCGCAGCAAAGAGTTTATCCGTCCGGAGGCAAAACTCCTCCGCCTTATAGGGGAGGTGGCCCGTAGGGCCGGAGGGGTCTCCCACGCACGTGAGTAACTTTTCTCTCTTTTTCCGACTCGTTTATGTGTCCGTGGATGCGTCCGGGGATATTTCTGTGGGCGTAAGACCCCCTCCGCCCCTTCGGGGCTCATCCCCCTGCAAGGCGGGACAGTTTTGGCATCCGCATAGCAAACAAAACGGCATTGTGACCGCCTCATGGTGAACAGAAGGGGCGTTACGTCCCGCGTAGAATTTATTAAATCCCCACTAAATTTCTACTGCCCCGAGTCTCCGTGGCGGGATTTTGCCCCCATGCGTAGGGCCATAAACGGAGAATCCCCCGGGGAACCGTTCTCTGGCTCCCCGGGGGACTCACGTGTGAAGAAATGGGCGGC
>CALUFQ010000081.1 GCA_944319925.1 uncultured Paraprevotella sp. | reverse complement strand
TCCCCCTGCGAGGCGGGACAGTTTTGGCATCCGCATGGAGAACAGAAGGGGCATTACGGCCCGTGCAGAATTTATTACTCCCCCCACTAAAAATCTACTGAGCCTCGATGCCCCCTGCACAATCCTTCCATTGACCAAATGACACATTCGGGTGTGCGTTGACAATTTGCTCATTTTCGCCTTCTGAGATTCGCGTATTCGGCCGCCGGGTCGGGACGGCGCGGAAAGAACGCAGCCACACGCGCCATGCGGAAATCAAAATGTCGCGGAATCCCCTCCAAACCTGCCTTTTTGACGGGACACGGGACACTCCCGGCGCAGAAATCCGACCGGCGGGAAGGCCCGCCGGGGGATTCCGCCGACAAAATGACACGGGAAACGTGTTCGGGAAAAAGTTCCAACGGGGAAGAAAAACGGCCCCAAAGCCGCCGCGAAAAAGTTTCTGTACCGGGATTTTTCCGTCCGAGCCCCGAAATAAAAATTCCGAGCCCCGGAATTCTTTTTTCGGGGCTTGGAATTTCGCGTTCCGACCCCGAATTTTCTCGTCAGACCGTCCAAAAAGTAAAAGGCGCTGACAAAATATTGCACAAAAGACCCGTTTTGTGCAAAAAAGTCGCGCGAAAATCTGCTATTTGGGTCGGAATGCGCAAAAGTAGCGTCACGAAAATCAGCAAAAACAGCACAATTTGTCTGTTTTTACAAGCATTTCATGACATCCTGATTTTGGGTCGTGACACGTTCCCCGTAAAGTTTATTAAATCCCCACAGGATTTCGACTGCGCTTGTATATATTCGGACGTGAAAAAGAGAATAATTCAGATTAGACAGACGCTATGGCATCATTCAGGTTAAAGTTCAACCCATCCTCCACTGAGGGAAAAGAGGGTACATTGTATTTCCAGGTCATCCATCGACGGGTGGTAAGGACGATTTACACAGATTATCACATATTATCCCATGAATGGGATGAATCGGCTTCTTTCATTCATGTTGCCGGGGCACAAGCGCGGCGGGCACGGTTGCAGTTGGTGGCTTCCATGGTGCAGTGGGTGTCCGGGCAACTTTCTTCCATCATCATGGAAAAGGAGACGGCGAAAGTAGAATACACGGCAGACGATATTGTGTCGGCATATAACCGGTTGCCGCCTTGCCCCACGTTGTTCGGCTTCATTCAGCGCATGGCCATGAAGAAGGCGGGGATAGGACGGCTGGGAACTGCCAAGACTTATCGTGCCGTGCTGGCCAGTTTCGCCCGGTTTCGCGGAGGCGAGGACATGACCTTTGACGCGTTGGACGCGGAAACGGTGAGTCTGTATGAGGCATGGCTGAAGGGGCGCGGGCTGAAGCGAAACTCCTCTTCTTGCTACTTGCGCACCTTGCGCACTTTATATCGTAAGGCAGTAGAGATGGGGCTGGCCACAGACAAGGGTATTTTCCGCCATGTGTTCACTGGTTTTGTCAAAACTTGCAAACGTGCCGTGTCGGTAGAGGCCTTGCAGGCCATCCGGGCGCTCGACCTGCCCGTAGGGTCGCCGCTCGCATTTGCACGGGACATGTTCATGTTGAGCCTTTATTTGCAAGGCATGTCTTTTGTGGACATGGCTTATGTGAAAAAGTCGGACATCCGTAACCGCTTGTTGCAATACGACCGTAAGAAGACGGGGCAAACCTTGACCATCATGTGGGAACCGCCCATGCAGGCCATCGTGGATGAATATGCCCACTTGGCAGCCGGCAGCCCGTTCTTGTTGCCAATCATCACCAGGCAGGACGGGACGGAACGCCAACAATATGAGAAAATGGAGCACAACGTGAACCGTAACTTGAAGAAGATTGGCGAGATGGCAGGTTTGCCTATTACGCTCACCACTTATGTCGCCCGCCATTCGTGGGCGAGCATGATGCGGAACATGGGGTTCGACCTTTCTATTATCAGCACAGGACTGGGGCATGAGAGCTTGAGAACCACGCAAATTTATCTTTCAACCATAGACACGGAAGCAGTGGCGAATGCCAACCGGAAGATGATTCGCAGAATCCTGAATGAATAGAAACATCTCGAAATAGGTTTGAATTAGATGGCAGTTTTACAGTATGAAACGGCCATCGTGCTGCAAAGGTAATAAAAAGAATTAATACAAAGCATTTTGCCTTGGAAAAAATTTTTAAAGAAACCGTTTCGATTGTCAAATGTTTGAGTAACCTCGTTATACATGGAAACTCTTCCAGCTGATTTTAACCCATTTACAAAACGATACCGTTTCATACTGTGAAACACAGGGGAATTTGCCGTCCGAGAGATTTTGAGCACGTTGGGTATTAAAAAATAGTGGTATGGAAAAGGATTTCAAGAAGCGCGTGTCGCTTTGTTCTTTTGACCACATAACAACGGTAGATATTTGTTGCTGAGATTCTTCCAGAATACCGCCGTTACACCTGAAAGAAGGTACTTTTTCACTCTCATGCGCCAGGCAGGAGAGGAACATGAGGAACGTCCGTTTCGTTGGTGTAGGCGCGGATTTTTAGGAACTGTTTCGATTTATCGTGCAATGATTCGGGGCGTAAAAAAATCAAAATGGATTCTTACGTTCCTGTCGCAGAAATGAATATGGTGGTATGCCTGTCAGTATGACGAATACGACATCGGACAAGGTCGGACGGCTTCGCAATCCCGACAAGCTCAACCGGGTGGATTTCCATTGGTTCATTGTCCGCACGTTGCCCCATCAGGAAGAGAAGCTTTCCGGGTTGCTGGCAGAACACTTGGCAGAGACGGATAACATCCTGGAAGTGTACTGTCCCACTCACACCACCGTCAGCGTGATGAGGGGCGGGAAGGATGTGGAGTCGCCATTGTTTGCCGGGTATGTATTTGCCCTTTCCACCCAAGAAGCCTTGATGAGCTTTATCAACAGGTATTATCCTGACGGCAGTGTGCTCTATGATCGCAGAAAATCGGGCGGTAGGAAAGCCGGGTTTTTAGTGGTTCCCGAGAGCCAGATGCGGTCGTTCATGGATTTCAACGAAAATTATGCAGACAAGGTCATCATCTTGGAACACCCTTATTCCGACTATGCTTTCAACCCGAAGACCGATGAACCGAACGAGATTGTCAGGGTTATCGACGGGCCGCTGGCGGGTCGCGAGGGGTATATCGCCCGTTTCCGGCGTGACAAGCGCTTGGTGTTCAAAATGAAAGCGTTGGATTCCGACACATATTATGCCGTTTCTGTCCCTCGCATTTGGGATTTCCATGTCGTCCGCCTGCACAACGCAGAAGGCGACCGCCTGAGTGTCGGGACGGAAAAGGGGCGTGCCGTTGACGCGCTTGTCGGCATTTTGCAAAGTTGCGGATATGGTGAAAAGACGCTTCCCATGCTATACGGGATGATTGATGCTTTGGTTGCCAAACCTTCATTTGTCGATTTGTGCAGGCTGCTTTCCCAACAGGGGCACGACGCACTAAGCCGGCGGATAAGGCAGTTGGACGTGAAAACCATCGAGCTTCTGCTGAACCTTGTACGTTACGAACACGACAATCCCGGATACGTGAAAGCCAACTGGCACAAAGCCGGGCTGCGCCCGTTTCTTACTCCTGCCCCGGGGATGGAGATGGGAGAGGGAATGGAAGAGGCTGTGCTCCGGCATGTGTCGTTCGTGGAAGTCATCCGCAAGGTCTATGTCACGGAGGAGGTCTATCATCCCCGCGAGGAAAGGGGAGAGACCGTCACGGAGACCTATTATGCCCATGTCGGCGTGGTGGAGGACAAGGAAAACGGGGGGCGTCGCACTCTTTTTGCCAATTGGGACGCGTTCCTCGGTGAATACTTCCAGACGGCAGGCAAGGCCAATGAACGCCTGGTGGCCGGAACGACACGTAACGGCAAGGGGGGAACCGGAACAACAGAAGGCGAGGAGGAACGGCTCATTGAGTCTTTCCGCAACTTCGCTCCTACCTTATATAAGGTGCTGTCCGGTGGACATCCGGCAGTGAAGGTGGTCCGGGATTTCCGCGTAGGGGAAGAGGCATTGAATGTCTTGGCCCTTTCGACGGAGGCAGGCGACATAAGTCCTGCCAAGGACGAATTGATAAGCACGTGCGTAAGCATCTGCAAGGAAATAAACACCACTACCCATTTGGCCGTATGGCGCAGATACTTGCGGAGTGTGTGGCTGCATGTATAATCTTGTTTTTCAATCTGCTATTCATATCTTGATGTAAGGTGAAAATGGACGGAGGGCAAGAAACCAGTCCAGTTGCCGTTTCATCGGGCGCAAACGGGGAGACCGGGTTCGTCGCATACGCCCATGCTTGCATTGGAAAGATGCGGGAAGAAGGCAAATATGATGCGGCTAACAAGTTGGACAAATACGTGGCCCGGTTCGTCACATATTTGGGGAAGGACGAGGTTCTTTTCGAGGATTTTGATTCCACGCTGATGCAAGGCTACCACACGTGGCTGGAGAACCGCAAGCTGGGAAGAAATTCCATTTCGCTTTATATCCGCAATCTCAAACGTGTTTACCGGATGGCTGTGGAGGATGGCGTGGTTCGGGAACAGCATCCTTTTGAGGGCGTGGATGTGAGCTATCGGGTGAAGAAGGAAAAAAACGGGCTGACCCTTGGCGAGGTGAGGCGTTTGCGTGCCCTCGACCTGAGCCGGTGCGGGCATCCCGTTTCTTTTGCCCGCGACATGTTCCTTTTCTCTGTTTTCACCCGGGGCATGACGGGCGACGACATCTTTCACCTCACTAAGGAGAACATAAAGGACGGACATTTGGCCTACTTGCAGAAAATCACGGGCAAAAGGGTTTCCATGCCGTGGGAGCCTGTCATGCAGGAAATCGTGGACCGTTATGCCAGTCCCGGTACTCCTTATCTATTCCCTGTCATCACGGCCGGGGAACCATACGAGCAATGGCGGCAACATTGTGTCGCTTTGCACAACATCAACCGTAATCTGAAAAAGATAGGGCGGATGCTCGAAATACCGTTTCCCCTGACCATGACAGTGGCCCATCATTCCTGGGCGAGCATGACGAGGGGGCTGGCCGTGGGCGATATGCTTTGAGGAGGCATTTTGCGACCTTGTCGTGCGCGTCCTGGAACATGCGCCTCATGGGTGACTTCCATTGGGAGAAGTTTACAGAAAATATATTTCACATAATTAATTATGGAAAAGAATATGAAGATAGCCGTGGCCGGAACGGGCTATGTGGGGCTTTCCATAGCCACCCTTCTTAGCCAGCACCATCATGTGACGGCTGTGGATGTCATTCCCGAAAAAGTGGATTTGATTAATCACCGCAAGTCGCCCATTCAGGACGAGTACATTGAAAAATACCTGGCAGAAAAGGACTTGGACTTGACGGCCACGCTCGACGGCGCGAAGGCATACGCCGATGCCGACTTTGTGGTTATTGCCGCCCCGACGAACTACGACCCGGTGAAGAACTATTTCGACACCAGTCATGTGGAGGAGGTCATCGACTTGGTGCTTGACGTGAATCCGGACGCGGTGATGGTCATCAAGAGTACCATCCCGGTGGGATACACCCGGGGGCTTTATCTGAAATACGCCCGTAAGGGGGTGAAGCGGTTCAATCTCCTCTTCTCGCCCGAATTCCTGCGGGAGAGCAAGGCACTCTATGATAATCTCTATCCGAGCCGCATCATCGTGGGTTGTCCGAAGCTCATCGACAAGCCCGGGTATGAGGAAGAGAACGAGGCCATTGAGGCGGTGACCGACGTGGCGGAGATGGAAGCGGCAGCCCGGCGGTTCGCCGCGTTGCTGCAGGAGGGCGCGATAAAAGAAAATATCGACACGTTGTTCATGGGCATGAAGGAGGCCGAGGCGGTGAAACTCTTCGCCAACACCTACCTCGCCCTCCGCGTCAGCTATTTCAACGAGTTGGATACCTACGCCGAGATGAAGGGGCTGGACACGCAGGCCATCATCGACGGGGTATGCCTCGACCCGCGCATCGGTACGCACTACAACAACCCGAGTTTCGGCTACGGAGGCTATTGTCTGCCCAAGGACACCAAGCAGCTCTTGGCCAACTATGCCGACGTGCCCGAGAACTTGATTCAGGCCATCGTGGAAAGCAACCGCACCCGCAAGGATTACATCGCGGATGCCGTCTTGCGGAAGGCCGGGTATTACGGTGAAAACAGCAGTTACGATGCCACCAGGGAGCACAGCTGCGTCATCGGGGTTTATCGCCTGACGATGAAGTCGAACAGCGATAATTTCCGCCAGTCCGCCATCCAGGGCGTGATGAAACGCATCAAGGCCAAGGGGGCAGAGGTCGTCATCTACGAACCGACGCTGGAAGACGGCACTACTTTTTTCGGCAGCCGTGTGGTGAACGACCTCCCGGCCTTCAAGTCGCGGTGCCAGGCCATCATTGCCAACCGCTATGATGCCTGTCTGGACGATGTGAAGGAGAAGGTCTATACGCGGGACATATTCAGAAGGGATTGATTTAAAAGTGATGGAGGAAGAAAAGACATGCTAGACAAGAACATCTCATTGGCGGGCAAGACCGTGTTGGTTACGGGCGCGGCGGGCTTCATCGGGGCGAACTTGGCCGGGCGGCTGCTGGAGGAGATGCCCGGCATCAGGGTTGTGGGCATCGACAACATGAATGATTATTACGACGTGCGCTTGAAGGAGGAACGCCTGGAAAGGCTGTCGGCCCATGAATCGTTTGTGTTTGTCAAAGGGGACATTGCCGACAAGCTGACGGTTGACGGTCTGTTCCATGCATATCGGCCCCAGGTGGTGGTCAACTTGGCCGCTCAGGCCGGGGTGCGTTACAGCATCAGCAACCCCGATGCTTACGTTGCCTCCAACCTTGTGGGTTTCTACAACATTCTTGAAGCCTGCCGCCACAGCTATGACGGCGGGCAGGCAGGCGTGGAGCACTTGGTCTATGCCAGTTCCAGCAGTGTGTATGGCAGCAACAAGAAAGTGCCTTACAGCACGGACGATAAAGTGGACAACCCCGTCAGTCTCTATGCGGCCACCAAGAAAAGCAACGAGCTGATGGCGCATGCCTATGCCAAACTTTACGACATCCCTTGCACCGGCCTCCGTTTCTTCACCGTCTATGGGCCGGCCGGTCGTCCCGACATGGCCTATTTCGGCTTCACCGACAAGTTGGTCAAGGGTGAGGCCATCAAGATATTCAATTACGGAAATTGCAAGCGCGATTTTACCTATATTGATGACATTGTGGAAGGAGTCGTGCGGGTAATGCAACACGCTCCCGGGCGGTTGACGGGTGAGGACGGCCTGCCTGTTCCGCCTTATAAAATATATAATATAGGTAACAACCATCCCGAAAACCTGCTTGATTTCGTGACTATCTTGCAAGAAGAGCTGGTTCGTGCGGGGGTGCTTCCGGTCGATTATGATTTCGAGGCGCACAAGGAACTGGTGCCGATGCAGCCGGGCGACGTGCCTGTGACGTATGCGGACACCACGCCGCTGGAAGAGGATTTCGGGTTCAAGCCGGCCACTCCCCTGCGCGAAGGGCTGCGGAGGTTCGCGGAATGGTATGCCGGGCATTTAGAGAAAGCGTGACGGGAATCCCGCAAATTCCCTTCCCCAGACGATGGCAATAAAATACTTGTGCGCCCGTAGGGGGAAATCGGGAAAAAATCCTATCTTTGCTACCGTAATCCAAAAACAAGCAAGCCAGATGGAACAGCAGGCATTGAAACTATATCCGGTGGGGATTCAGACATTCTCGGAAATCAGGACCAAGGGCTATCTGTATATTGACAAGACGGCGCAAGTCTATCGCATGACGCATTCCGCTTCCAAATACATGTTCCTCAGCCGTCCCCGTCGTTTCGGCAAGTCGTTGCTTGTGAGTACGCTGCAGTCCTATTTCGAGGGCCGCAAGGAACTGTTCCGCGGCCTTGCCATGGAGGGGCTGGAGGCTGAATGGGTGTCCTGCCCTGTGTTGCGCTTTGACATGAGCCTGGGGAAGCACATGGACGGTGAGACCTTGACCCGTTACCTGCACAACCAGTTGCAGGACAATGAGCTCCGTCTGGGCATTTCCCCCCGTGACACGTTGGACACCAACACCCGGTTGGCCAACCTGATAGGGGATGCCTTCCGGAAATATGGTCGGCAGGTGGTCGTGCTCATTGACGAATACGACGCGCCCCTGCTGGACGTGCTTCACGAAGACCGTGACTTGCCCGTGCTCCGCAACGTCATGCGCAACTTCTACAGCCCCCTGAAGGCCTGCGACCCCTACCTGCGCTTCGTGTTCCTGACGGGCATCACCAAATTTTCCCAGCTGAGCATCTTCAGCGAGCTGAACAACATACAGAATATCAGCATGCATGAAGACTACGCTTCCCTTTGCGGGATCACGGAAGAGGAAATCCGCACACAGATGGATGCCGACCTGGACGCCTTTGCTTCCCGCTTGAAGACCACGAAGGAAGGCGTACTGGAGAAGCTGAAGTCCAATTACGACGGCTACCATTTCACTTGGCCCTCGCCGGACATCTACAACCCTTACAGCCTGTTCAATGCCTTCAATGACGGCAAGTTGGATGCTTATTGGTTCGGCAGCGGCACACCCGCTTACCTGATAGAGATGTTGCGCAAATTTGGGATGAGTGCCATTCGCCTGGGGGGGACGATAGATGCCGCCAAGGAGGATTTTGACGCCCCCACGGAACGGCTGACCAGCGTGGTGCCCCTGCTTTACCAAAGCGGCTACTTCACCATCAAGGATGGGGACGAGGCGTTGGGCATATATACATTGGGCATTCCCAACCGCGAAGTGCGGCTGGGGTTGATGAAAAGCCTTATCCCTTATTACTTGACTCCCGACACGTTGTCGGTGTCTTCCGCATTGATAGCAATGGCCAGAAGCCTGTACCGCGATGACATGGACGGTGCTTTGCAAGCCATGCGCACTTTCCTGTCCACCATTCCCTACGCTGACAACACCCACTATGAAGGCCATTACCAGCAGGTGCTCTACATCCTGTTCAGCTTGTTGGGGATTTACGCCGACATAGAGGTGCGCACCCCCCGCGGGCGGGTGGACGTGGTGCTCCGTACCGCCTCTACCTTATATGTCATGGAGTTGAAGTTGAACCAAGGCGCGGAAGCCGCCATGCGCCAAATCGACCTGAAGCAATATCCGGAACGTTTTGCGCTTTGCGGCCTGCCGGTGGTGAAAGTGGGCATCAATTTCGACGGCGAGAAGAAGACTTTGGGAGACTGGGTGATAGAGAAAGCGTGACGGAAATCCCGCAAATTCCCTTCCCCAGACGATGGCAATAAAATACTTGTGCGCCGTAGAGGAAAATCAGGAAAAAATCCTATCTTTGCTACCGTAATCCAAAAACAAGCAAGCCAGATGGAACAGCAGGCATTGAAACTATATCCGGTGGGGATTCAGACATTCTCGGAAATCAGGACCAAGGGCTATCTGTATATTGACAAGACGGCGCAAGTCTATCGCATGACGCATTCCGCTTCCAAATACATGTTCCTCAGCCGTCCCCGTCGTTTCGGCAAGTCGTTGCTTGTGAGTACGCTGCAGTCCTATTTCGAGGGCCGCAAGGAACTGTTCCGCGGCCTTGCCATGGAGGGGCTGGAGGCTGAATGGGTGTCCTGCCCTGTGTTGCGCTTTGACATGAGCCTGGGGAAGCACATGGACGGTGAGACCTTGACCCGTTACCTGCACAACCAGTTGCAGGACAATGAGCTCCGTCTGGGCATTTCCCCCCGTGACACGTTGGACACCAACACCCGGTTGGCCAACCTGATAGGGGATGCCTTCCGGAAATATGGTCGGCAGGTGGTCGTGCTCATTGACGAATACGACGCGCCCCTGCTGGACGTGCTTCACGAAGACCGTGACTTGCCCGTGCTCCGCAACGTCATGCGCAACTTCTACAGCCCCCTGAAGGCCTGCGACCCCTACCTGCGCTTCGTGTTCCTGACGGGCATCACCAAATTTTCCCAGCTGAGCATCTTCAGCGAGCTGAACAACATACAGAATATCAGCATGCATGAAGACTACGCTTCCCTTTGCGGGATCACGGAAGAGGAAATCCGCACACAGATGGATGCCGACCTGGACGCCTTTGCTTCCCGCTTGAAGACCACGAAGGAAGGCGTACTGGAGAAGCTGAAGTCCAATTACGACGGCTACCATTTCACTTGGCCCTCGCCGGACATCTACAACCCTTACAGCCTGTTCAATGCCTTCAATGACGGCAAGTTGGATGCTTATTGGTTCGGCAGCGGCACACCCGCCTACCTGATAGAGATGTTGCGCAAATACCATGTGGCTCCCCAGCAAGTCGGTGGCCGCAAGGTAATGGCAGCCGCTTTTGACGCTCCGACCGAGCGTATGACGGACATCACGCCTTTGCTCTATCAGAGCGGCTACATTACCATCAAAGATTATTCTCCGCTGACGCGTCTTTACCGGCTGGATTTGCCCAACAATGAGGTTCGGATAGGCCTGATGCAATCCTTGCTGCCCAATTACGTGCACCAATATACGGCAGACGGCCTGACGACCGTGGCCTTGTTTTATGAGGCCCTGACCAAAGGTGATATGGACGGTGCCCTGCGCCTGTTGCAGCAGTTCCTCCTGACCGTCCCTTATTGCGACCACACCGATTATGAGGGGCATTACCAACAAATGTTCTATGTCATCTTCAGCCTGTTGGGCATCTATGTGGATGTGGAGGTGCGCACCCCTCGCGGGCGGGTGGACGTGGTGCTCCGCACCGCCTCTACCTTGTATGTCATGGAGCTGAAGTTGAACCAGGACGCGGAAGCCGCCATGCGCCAAATCGACCTGAAGCAATATCCGGAACGTTTTGCGCTTTGCGGCCTGCCGGTGGTGAAAGTGGGCATCAATTTCGACGGCGAGAAGAAGACTTTGGGAGACTGGGTGATAGAGAAAGCGTAGCGGGATTGCCTGCAGGCTTGATAAATAGGCAACTCTTTCTACACATCTCAGGCCGTGTTATTAACAAAAGTTGGGGCGACGTGGTCGTGCTGCTTGGTTTGCCTGTTGTCAAGACATTAAGAATCAAATATACTCTGTGTTTATTTGGCTATATCAGATATTTTTTGTAACCTTATAAGGTAATAAGAATATCGGTATAGCCGGATGGAAGGCAAGGAATTTATAATGGAATCGTAGGTTGGAGCGTTGGGAGAGAACACGCCCCGCCCTATACCGGATGACTATGCCGATATGAACAGGGACGAACTGATAAAGCTGGCCATCTACCAGCGTGAGCGCATGGAAGAGATGGAATCCGCCCGTAAGGAAACCGACAGGAAGAATGCCGAACTGACGGACAAGCTTTCCGCACTCACGGAACAGCTCCGTAAGAACAACGAGGCAATGTCCGCGATGGCTACCCAGGTGTCCGAACTGATGAGACAGCTCAAGGCGGAAAGAGAGGAGGCCGCAAAGCTGCGAAGTGAGGTCAAGGTCGGACGCAGGCACCTGTTCGACCGTAAGTCACAGAAAGGCGCGAGGAAAAAGGACGATGAAAACCGTCCGACACCCCATACGGATGTAGAAGAGGACTTTGACGGCACGCCGGAATCCCTGCCCTCCAATCTTGACGTTGATGTGGAGAATAAGACCACGGATGTGGCCGGCAGTCCGGAAGCCCCTCGGAAGGAAAGCCGCCTTTACCGCTTGGGCAAGACCTACCGCACGATGACCGCTGACCACCATGTGTTCCATAAGAGCGACTTGGGCAAGCTGCCTGAAGGTGTCGTTGTGATAAAGACATATCCGAGATACACGTACGACCAGAATACGGTCGTTACCGAGCATGCACATGAGATAGTGGTCTACAGGGACAAGGACGGGAAGGTCCTGTGCGGTTACTTCCCCATGGACTCTGAGAAGGACGAGCCTATAATAGAAAGCGTTCCGGGCACTCACGCCGCCCCCGACCTGATGGTCTATCTCGTGTTCCTTGAATACATCGGAAGCCTGATGAGGAAGGCGGTGGATTATCTCGACCACTTCTGGAATCAGATTTTCCTCTACCGGAAAGACGGAAACTACACGATAGACAACAGCCTGGCGGAACGGTGCATCAGACCTTTGGCGAATGAACGGAAAAACTCGCTTTTTTTCGGGAGCGACAAGATGGCGCGTGTCAGTGCGGCCTACCACTCCGTCGTGTCCACTTGCAAGCTTCAGGGGTATTCAATCCTGGAATACCTCAAGAAATTCTTTGCCGAGATAACCGCAGGCAACCGCGACTACGGAAAACTTATGCCATCGACCATCGGCATCAGTGCTAACAGATTATAAATATCAATCGAATTTTAATCTTATTTTAGACATACCGCCTGAAAAGCAGGGGGCACGTCAGAATTGGACGCTTACTATGCCATCGACCATCGGCATCAGTGCTAACAGATTATAAATATCAATCGAATTTTAATCTTATTTTAGACATACCGCCTGAAAAGCAGGGGGCACGTCAGAATTGGACGCTTACTTATTGCCCTTATTGAAAGGAGTCAAGTTGCATTTGATCAAGATTATATCATTAAATAGTTTTATCTATGGAAAATTTTAAAATAGCTGTAGCCGGCACAGGCTACGTTGGACTAAGTATTGCTACCCTCCTTAGCCAGCACCATCAGGTGACGGCTGTGGATGTGATTCCCGA
>CALUFQ010000080.1 GCA_944319925.1 uncultured Paraprevotella sp. | reverse complement strand
GTCTGACGAGAAAATTCGGGGCCGGAACGCGAAATTCCGAGCCCCGGAATTCTTTTTTCGGGGCTCGGAATTTTTATTTCGGGGCTCGGGCGAAAAAATCCCGGTACAGAAACTTTTTCACGGCGGTTTCGAGGCCGTTTTTCCTTCCCGTTGGAACTTTTTCCCGGACACGTTCCCCGTGTCATTTTGTCGGCGGAATCCTCCGGCGGGCTTTCCCGCCGGTCGGACTTCTGCGCCGGGAGTGCCCCGTGTCCCGTCAAAAGGGCAGGTTTGGAGGGGATTCCGCGACATTTTGATTCCCGCATGGCGCGTGTGGCTGCGTTCTTTCCGCGCTGTCCCGGCCCGGCGGCCGGATACGCGAATCTCAGAAGGCGAAAATGAGCAAATTGTCAATGCGCACCCGAATGTATCATTCTGTCAATGGAAGGATGTGCGCAGGGGCACATTTCCTTTCGCGCCGGAATCCGGATAATGTCCTTTTGCTGGGGGCATTGTCATTACTGTGGACTTTGGGCCGTTTGCGGAAATTCAAAAACGGTTTCTTAATGGCCGTGGCTGTCCCGTCCGTTCTTCAAAGTTGCTGTGCCTTGCGTTTTTCCGCTGTGCGCCGCAACTCCTCTTTCACGTCTTTCATGGGGCGGAAGGGAATGATGATGTCAAATGCCGTGTCGATGATGCAGTAAACCTTTTCTTTGTCATTGTCTTCTCCACCGAAACCAGACTCGTCGGCGAAATACATGCCGTCGGGGTAGATTGTCCAACATAGCGTGCACAGCCCGTCTTTGAAATCTGAGTAAAGCCTGAAATGGTATTTTGATATTTTTTTGTCGGCGCACAAGCTATGTTTAAGCTCACGGTGGATGTCGGCGTAATCTATTTCTTGGTCGTTTATCAGCACATCGCCGTTTTCCGGCACGAATTGCCGTGTCTTTCCTGTGAGTGTGTTGACAAGGAGGACCGATTTTCCTTCAATTTCAATGCGGATGGCGTCGTCGGTTGAATTTTTCCTGTTCTTTGGTTCGTAGTTGTTTCCATTGTGGGATGTTTGTTGATGAGTTTGACATTGGTTTTCGTGCTTTTCCGGGGAACAGAGGCACGGTGTCGTTGCAAAAATAAGCAAATGCCAGTTCAATTCAAAGCGTCAGCTTGTGGAAACAGGTGTTTTTTTGATTTTTCTTGGTTTGAATTTGCCCGTCAGGCGTTTTTTACCTAACTTGCTTCCTGTTAATCAAGTAAAAGAGCGTATGAAAAAGGTATTGCAAGAGTTCAGGCAGTTTGCCATGCGTGGCAATGTGGTGGACATGGCCGTGGGGGTTATTATCGGCGGGGCGTTCGGCAAGATTGTGTCTTCCGTGGTGGCCGACATCATTATGCCGCCCATCGGGATGCTTGTCGGCGGTGTGAATTTTTCGGATTTGAGGCTCACGTTGAAGGATGCCGTGGTGCGCGATGGCGTGGAAGTTGTGCCGGCCGTGACGTTGAATTATGGCAATTTCATCCAAGTCACGTTGGATTTTATCATCATTGCCGCAGCTGTCTTTTTGTTGGTGAAAGGCGTGAATGCGTTGAACACGAAGAAGAAAGAATCTCCTAAAGCCCCTCCGGCTCCTCCTGCCGACATCCAACTGCTTACGGAAATTCGTGATTTATTGAAAAAGGACAAGGATGGCGCGGGTAAATGACACGGGTAAGTTTTTCAGCGGACACCTCGGTATGTCTGTTGAATAGTTATAATTCCACCCTGCCTCCTTAAAATATGTTATATCCCGTGTTTCCGGGAATTCACGTGATAAACCTTTTGCGGTATGGCAGGTCTTATCTTCAGTGAAACGATAAAATCTGTTTAATAAAAACAATGTTGACTATGAGAAAATTAATGGTGGCCGTGTGTTTTGCCTTGTTGGCCGGAGGCTCGTTGTCGGCACAGGATGCCGGAAAAGCACCGCGTGAAAGATGGAATCCGGAAATGCAAGCCAAACGGATGGCGGGAAGGTTGATGTTGGATGACGAAACGTCGGCCAAGTTCATTCCGCTTTATCAGGAGTATATGCAGAAACTGGCGGAATGCAGGGTGCGGCAAAAGCCCGAGGATCCTAAGGGGGAGATGAGCGACGCTGCCATTGACGAACAGATTCAGGCGCGTTTTGCCGCCCAAGGAAAACGTTTGGAAGTGCAGAAGGACTATTATGAAAAGTTCAAGAAGGTTCTGACGATGCGCCAAGTCAAGCAAATCTATGACAGGCCGAATGCGGCACACAACATGCGTATGCAGGGGCAACGTCCGAATCAGCCCCGTCGGCGTTGAAGGCGGACGTGAAGAAGAAAAGGGGTGGGATTGCCTTTGCCCTGTTGTGCAATCCTGCCCTTTTTGTATTCGGACGGCGAAGGGGGGATTTCGAATTTCGCTGGCCGGCAATCCCGGAAAGGCCAGAATCACGCGATTCCCGTGGATTGCATTAGGTAAATGAAGGCTTAAAGGCGTATTTATATATATATAAACCTTTTATTGCAGATGGGAAGAATGAACAAGAAAATTGTCGTGTGCTGCGTGGCCTGCTATTTGTGCGGCTCACAGGCTTGGGCGGAACGGGTGCCGATGACGTTATGGTATGACGAGCCGGCTACGGTGTGGATGACTTCGGCTTTGCCCGTGGGGAACGGGGAAATCGGGGCGATGTTTTTCGGTGGCGTGGAGCAGGAACAGGTTCAGTTCAATGAAAAAACGTTGTGGGCGGGAAGTACCACGCGGCGCGGGGCCTACCAGAATATGGGTGATTTGTTTTTTGATTTCGACGGGACAGGCGATGTGGTTGGTTACCGACGTGAATTGTCTTTGGACAATGCGCTGGGACGGGTTTCTTACACCATGGACGGGGTGAATTACGTGCGTGAATATTTTGCCAGTGTCCTTGATAGCGTGATTGTGGTCCGCTTGTCCACTCCGGGCGACAAGGGCAAGTTGGATTTCACCTTGCGGCTGCAAGGGGCGCACGGGGAGAAGACCGAGGCCGCAGGCTGCGGGATGGCCATCGGCGGGACGCTGGATTTGTTGTCCTATGGTGCGAAAGCTGTGGTGCGGCCCGAAGGCGGCACTGTGGAATGCGTGTCGGAAGGATTGCAAGTCCGAGGGGCTGACGCGGTAACGGTGCTTATGGCGGGGGCGACCAATTTCGACTTGGCATCACCGACATACATGCGCGGCGACGCACGGCAAGTGCGCGAACGGGTAGATGCGCGGTTGGAACGTGCGTCCCGGAAGTCGTATGCCGAATTGAAGGAAAATCATTTGGCTGATTACCATGCGTTGTTTTCCCGTGTGGACGTGTATTTCGGCGCAGGCATGCCCGATTATCCCACGGACGTGTTGGTGCGCGAGCATCCGGACAATCCCTATTTGGACATGCTCTATTTCCAGTACGGGCGTTATCTCATGTTAAGTTCTTCGCGCGGCGGCCAGTTGCCCAGCAATCTGCAAGGATTATGGAACAATGTGAATAATCCAGCCTGGCAGTGTGACTACCATAGCAACATCAACGTGCAGATGAATTATTGGCCTGCCGAGGTAGGCAATCTTTCGGAATGTTATGCGCCATTTATAGAATATGTGTCCACCGAGGCCCGAAAGCCCGGAGGTTCCTGGCAACGGGTGGCGCGGAAAGAACATTGCCGGGGATGGGCCGTGCATACGCAGAACAACATTTTCGGCTACACGGACTGGAACATCAACCGTCCGGCCAATGCGTGGTATTGCACTCACTTGTGGCAGCATTACCGCTATAACTTGGACAAGGCATACTTGCGCGAAACGGCTTATCCGGTTATGAGGGCGGCATGCGAGTATTGGTTCGACCGCCTGAAGGTGAACGCCGATGGAAAATTGGTGGCCCCCGATGAATGGTCGCCAGAGCATGGCCCTTGGGAAGACGGGGTGGCCTATGCGCAGCAGTTGGTGTATGCGCTGTTTGAGGCCACGTTGGCAGCAACGGATGCATTGCAAATAAGTGACGGCTTCGTGGAAGAACTGGAATCCAAGTTCGAGCAGCTGGACGACGGGCTTCATGTCGGTTCGTGGGGGCAAATCAGGGAGTGGATGCACACGGAAGATGCCCGGGGGGACAACCACCGCCACCTGTCCCACTTGATGGCTTTGTTTCCATGCGACGGGATTTCTTATCTGAAAGATAAACGTTATGCAGAGGCTGCCAAAGTTTCTTTAAATTCGCGGGGCGACGGAGCTACGGGATGGAGCCGTGCCTGGAAAGTGGCTTGCTGGGCCAGACTGTGGGACGGCGAACGGGCCTACCGTCTGTTGAAACAGGCGCAACACCTGACAGACGTGACCGTGGTCAGCATGGAAGACAGTGCAGGAGGCGTGTATGAGAACCTTTTTTGCGCACACCCGTCGTTTCAAATTGACGGGAATTTCGGTGCCACGGCGGGCATTGCCGAAATGTTGTTGCAAAACAGCGTGAAGGGCATCCATCTTTTGCCCGCGTTGCCCAAGGCATGGGCCGGCGAGGGACATTTCACAGGGTTGAAAGCCCACGATGGATTCGTGATAGACGCAGAATGGGGCGGCGGGCGGCTGGAAAATGTGTGGCTGCTTTCGGCTGCGGGACAAGAATGCCGGCTTTATTTGCCGGGGCGGAAAATCCGCGAGGTGAAGACCGTGGGCGGCGGTAAAGTGCCATTCGCACAAACAGCGGATGGCGTCGTGGCATTCCGGACCCAAAGAGATGAACGATATCATTTGGTGTTGGATTGAGAAACTGTTTTGAAATTTTGCAAACAGTTTTTCCCTGCCCAAACCATTGCACGGTAAATTCAAAAACAGGTTTTAATGTTTTTGGGATGTTGGCCGCAGTTTTTGAAGACTGCGGCCAGCAGCTTTTTCTCCAGATGTTTTTCCTTGGAATAAGATGTGAAAAGTTGCTTTTTTGTGTCTTTTCTTTGATAAAAGGTGGTTTTTCGCTTTTATTTTGTTAACTTTGTCACATTCTAAGCCTAGAGTTGTATGAAAATAACGCTTTTGCAACAAGACATTTCGTGGGGAAAACCGGAAGAGAACGTGCGTGCTGCCGAGCAGGCCATGGACGCGCGCCCCGGAGCAGGCCTCTACGTATTGCCGGAAATGTTTTCCACAGGTTTCTGTACGGAACCGGAGGGGTTGGCCGAACCGGCGGACAGTGACACGCTGCGCTGGATGCGCCGCTATGCACAGGCGCATGGTTGCGCGGTGGCGGGCAGCATTGCCGTGTTGGATAGAGGGAAATACTGCAATCGGTTTCATTTCGTGTTCCCGGACGGGACGTACCGCACTTACGACAAGCGCCACCTTTTTACCTATGGCGGCGAGGACAAACACTTCACGGCGGGACGTGAACGGGTGATTGTGGAATATGGCGGAGTGCGTTTCCTGTTGTTGATTTGCTATGACTTGCGTTTCCCGGTGTGGTCGCGTAACCGGAAGGATTACGATGCTATTTTGTATGTGGCCAACTGGCCTACACCACGTGTGGAGGCATGGCTGGCTTTGCTGAAAGCCAGGGCCATTGAGAACCAGTGCTACGTGGCGGGCGTGAATCGCGTGGGTATTGACCCGTCGTGCGAATATTGTGGCGGCACATTATGGATAGACCCTTACGGGAATACCGTGGCGGCTTGCGAGCGCGGAAAGGTGGATGCCGTGACGGTCGAACTCGACATGGGCTGTCTGACAGATTTTCGCCGGAAGTTCCCCGTGCTGGAGGATGGCGATGAATTTAAATTAGAGCTTTAAAAACACTTTATATATCTATGGAAAAGAAACTGTTATTGGGTGACGAGGCGATAGCCTTGGGAGCCATCCATGCGGGCATCCGCGGGGTGTATGCCTACCCGGGAACGCCGAGTACGGAAATCACCGAATATATCCAGCGGCATCCGTTGGCCCGCGAACGAGGATTGCACAGCACGTGGTGTACGAATGAGAAGACAGCCGTGGAAGCTGCTTTGGGCGTGTCCTATGCCGGCGGGCGTGTCATAGCCTGCATGAAACATGTGGGCTTGAACGTGTCCGCCGATGCGTTTGTCAATTCTGCCATCACGGGCGTGAATGGCGGGATGATTGTCATTGTGGCCGACGACCCCTCGATGCACTCTTCTCAGAACGAGCAAGACTCGCGTTTCTATGGCAAATTTTCGTTGATGCCCATCCTCGAACCTTCCACCCAGCAGGAAGCCTATGACATGATGGAGTATGGCTTTGAGCTTTCCGAGCGCGAGAAGTTGCCGGTGCTGATGCGCATCGTGATGCGTTTGGCTCATTCGCGCGCGGCGGTGACGGTGAAAGGGGAAGCTTCCGAAGTGCAGGCCTTGCCTTGTGCGAAAGACCCTGCAAGCTGGGTGTTGCTTCCAGCCAATTCGCGCCGGAAATACGCTGCGTTGGTGGAACAGCAACCCCGGTTGGAGCAGTTGGCCGCAGAGGCTCCTTATACACGTTATGAACCATCGGCCAAGGAAAAGCCCATGGGCATACTGGCTTGTGGTATCGGGTACAATTATGTGACGGAACTGAAGGAAGCCAAGGAGGAGTTCAACATCCTGAAGGTGACGCAATATCCGTTGCCGGCGGAACTGGTGCGCCGCCTGGCTGCCGACAGCAGCGAAATCTTGGTGGTGGAAGACGGGCAGCCCTTCACGGAAGAACTGATTAAAGGCATGCTTTCGGCTGGCTATCCGGTGAAAGGCCGCCTGACGGGCGACCTTCCCCGCACAGGCGAACTGACTCCCGACAGCGTGGCGGCGGCGATGGGACATCAGCCTGTGCGCTATTTTGACGTACCGAAGGAGGTGGTGTCGCGTCCGCCTGCATTGTGCCAAGGGTGTGGCCATCGGGATGTCTATACAGCATTGAACGAAGTGGTGAAAGACTATCCGAATGCCCGTGTGTTTGCCGACATCGGTTGCTACACGTTAGGGGCATTGCCGCCATTCCGTGCCATTGACACGTGCCTTGACATGGGGGCTTCCATTACGATGGCCAAAGGCGCGGCTGATGCCGGAGTCTTTCCGGCCATTGCCGTCATCGGCGATTCCACCTTCACCCATTCGGGCATGACGGGCTTGCTGGATGCCGTGAACGACAAGGCGCAAATCACCGTGGTCATCTCTGACAACTTGACTACGGCCATGACCGGCGGGCAGGATTCCGCGGGCACGAACAAGTTTGAAGCCATTTGCCTGGGGCTTGGCGTGGAGCCGGAGCATGTGCGTGTGGTGGTGCCGTTGCCCAAGAACATGGAAGAGATTACGCGCATCCTTCGCGAGGAAATTGAATACAAGGGGGTTTCGGTGGTCATTCCGCGCAGGGAGTGCATCCAGACCCTGAACCGGAAACTGAAACAAAAAAAATCAGAAAAGAAGTCATGAAACAAGATATCATTCTATCCGGCGTGGGAGGACAAGGCATCCTCTCCATCGCTACCATTATCGGTGAAGCTGCCACACAAGCGGGGTTGACCTTGAAACAGGCCGAAGTACATGGCATGAGCCAGCGCGGTGGCGATGTGCAGTCCAACCTGAGGCTCTCGGACGGGGCGATTGCTTCCGACTTGATTACGGCGGGAACCGCCGACATGATTCTTTCGCTGGAGCCGATGGAGGCTTTGCGCTATCTTCCTTATTTGGCTAAAGAGGGATGGGTCATCACGTCTTCTTCCCCGTTCAAGAACATCCCGAACTATCCGGAGGACGAGGCGTTGGCGGCCGACCTGAAAGCGTTGCCCCACGTGGTCACCGTGGACGTGGAGAAGCTGGCGCATGAGCATGCCATGCCGAAATGCGCCAACGTGATTCTGCTCGGTGCGGCTTCGCGGTTCTTGAACATCCTTTCGGTGGAGGAACTCAGAAGCAGCATCGCGCGGGTGTTCGGCGCGAAAGGGGAGGCCGTGGTGGAAATGAACCAGCGGGCTTTTGACATCGGCCATAATGCCGCTTTGGCGGAATAGGAGAGGAATCAATGGGACATCAAGTGTTTAGCGAAGAGTTGGTGGCATCCGTGGTGAAGGAACTGCAGATTGCCGACTTGGCACATGCCACCATCGGCGAAGTCCTTTTGGTGGCTTCCCGTCTTGAGGAACTCACTGGAATCCCCTTTATCCGCATGGACCAAGGGTCGCCCGGCCTGCCCGCCAACCGCATCGGCGTGGAGGCAGAGAAAGCGGCGTTGGACCGCGGGGTGGGGGCGCAATATCCGGCTGCCGACGGTGTGCCTGAACTGAAGCGTGAAGCGTCGCGTTTCGTAAAGGCTTTCATTAATATAGACGTGTCGCCGCGTGCGTGCATCCCGACCACGGGGTCGGTGGCGGCTTCGTTCGGGGCTTTTGTGATTACGACGCAGTGTGTGAAGGGTAAAGACAAAGTGTTGTTCATCGACCCTGGCTTTCCTATCCAGAAGTCGCAGTTGCGCATCATTGGAGCGAAGTGGGAGCAGTTCGACATCTATCATTTTCGTGGTGAGGCTTTGCGGGCGAAATTGGAAAGCTATTTGGAACAGGGCGACATTGCGGCCATTATCTATTCCAATCCGAATAATCCGGCATGGATTTGCTTGGAGGACAGCGAGCTGGCCATCATCGGCGAGCTGGCCACGCGCTACGACGTGATGGTGCTGGAGGACATGGCTTATTTTTGCATGGATTTCCGGCAAGACTTGGGCAAACCTTGGCAGCCGCCTTACCCGCCCACTGTGGCCAAATATACGGACAATTACATCCTCATGCTGTCTTCGTCCAAAATATTCAGCTATGCCGGACAGCGCATGGCAGTGGCTTGTGTGTCCGACAAGCTGTTTGAACGTCATTTCCCGGCTTTGGCCGAACGGTATGGCGATTCCGGCATTTTCGGGCAGACTTTCGTGGCCTCCGTGCTCTACATGATAACTTCCGGCTGCACGGCTTCCACGCAGTACGGTTATGCCGAGATGCTGCGGGCGGCCACCGACGGCGAACTGGACTTTTCGGCCGACATGCGCGAATATGCCCGCCGTGCGGAACGGATGAAGAAAATCTTCACGGACAACGGCTTCCACATCGTGTATGACTACGACGTGACCCGCCCTGTGGGCGACGGTTTCTTTTTCACCATTGGCTATGGCCGGATGAGCGGCGGGGAACTGTTGCGCGAGTTGCTCTATTACGGGGTGAGCAGCATTTCGCTGGAAACCACGGGGAGCGAACAGGGGGGCGTGAGGGCTTGCACGTCCCGCATGCGTGAGGAACTTTATCCCGTCATGGAAGAACGGATGAAGGCGTTCCGACTGGACCATCCATTGGACAACGAATAATTTTATTTTTCTAATACCATTGACAGAGCAATGAACAACGAAATCTGGAACAGGAACAAAGAGTGCATGAGCCGCGACGAGTTGCGCGATTTGCAAGGTAAGCGGTTGCACAAGCTGGTGGATTTGGTTTATCACAACACGCCTTTCTACCGCCACAAGATGCAGGAGCTGGACTTGCTGCCTGCCGACATCCGCACGATTGACGACATCGTGAAGTTGCCGTTTACCACCAAGGCCGACCTGCGCGACAATTATCCTGTGGGGCTGTTGGCCACGCCCATGTCGGAAATCGTGCGCATCCATGCCTCTTCCGGCACGACGGGAAGCCCTACCATTGTGGGATATACGTCGCGCGACTTGGAAATATGGAAGGAAATCATCGCGCGTGCTTTGACGGCTTACGGCGTGACGCGGGGCGACATCGTGTCGGTGGGTTACGGCTACGGGCTGTTCACCGGCGGTTTGGGCGCGCATTACGGGGTTGAGCATTTGGGTGCCACCGTGTTGCCTACATCCACGGGAAACACGGAGAAACACATCCGCCTTCTGCGTGACTTAGGAGTGACGGGCTTGGCTTGCACACCGTCATACGCGCTTTATTTGGCCGAGGCGTTACACAAGCAAGGACTTTCAGCCGATGACCTTAAGTTGCGCATCGGCGCTTTCGGTGCCGAACCGTGGACGGAAAACATGCGCCATGAGATAGAGGAGCGTTTGGGCATACAGGCTTATAACATTTATGGCTTGAGTGAAATCATGGGACCGGGCGTGGCTTACGAATGTGGTTGCAAGGACGGGTCACATATCGCCGAAGACCATTTCTATCCCGAAATCATCAATCCGGAGACAGGCGAGGTGCTTCCTGTGGGACAAGAGGGTGAATTGGTGCTGACCACCCTGACCAAGACGGGGATGCCGCTCTTGCGCTATCGCACGAAAGATCTGACCACCCTGATGCCGGGCACGTGTGCTTGCGGGCGCACCAGCATTCGCTTTACGCGCATCTTGGGACGAAGCGACGACATGTTGATCGTCCGCGGCATCAATGTGTTCCCGTCGCAGGTGGAATCCGTCATTTTGGAAATGCCTGAGTTCGCGCCGCGCTACATGCTGGTGGTGGACAGGAAAAACAACTTGGACACGCTGGAAGTACAGGTGGAATTGCGTCCCGACAGTTTTTCGGACGACATGGGGGGCATGTTGGATTTGCGCCGCAAGTTGGGCGAGCGACTCAAGAGTGTGTTGTCCATCAGTGCGGAAGTGAAGCTGGTGGAGCCCAACAGTTTGCCGCGTAGCGAGGGGAAAAGCACGAGAGTGATTGACAAACGTGTGTTGGCTTAACCTAAAAAGAAAGGAATAACTATGGAGACCATCAAACAGTTGTCCGTGTTCTTGGAAAACAAGGGCGGACGCATCAATGACGTGGCCAAGGCATTGGGAGAGCATGGCATCAACATGCATGCATTCAGCATGGCCGAGACAACCGACTTCGGCATTCTTCGCCTGATCGTGTCCGACGTGGAGCAGGCGGTGGGCGTGTTGCGGGCTGAAAATTTTGCCGTGGTGCTGACCGACGTGGTGTGCATCAGTTGCCCCAACGTGGCCGGGGCTCTTTCCGCCATTTTGGAACGTTTGGCCGAGCATCAGGTATTCATCGAGTATATGTATGCTTTTGCCCAAGGCGAGAAAGCCCATATCGTCATTCGACCAAGCAACTTGGAGGAATGCCTGAAGTGGTTGGAAGAGGACGATTGCGACATTTTGGCAGATCGGCAGTTGTAGTAAAGTTTTTCCTTGTGAAAAATATGAATCCCGGCAAGTTGGCGGCTTGCCGGGATTTGTCGTTTTTCTTTTTTTTCGCATGCTTGTCTGGGGGTTGTGGCGCAGTCGAAATTTAGCGGGGCTTCCATAACGCTTGTTGTGGACACCCTGAGGTGTCAGCACGTTCCGCTACTGTCCTGTTGGAGCGCAGGAAGACCGAACTGCCCGTTCCTGTCATGTTGTCAAAAAACAAGGACAGGCGACTTACGTTGCCTGAAATGCAATACAATACTCCATGCGAATAAAACCGTTATGGCGCAAAATCCCGAGGGTTGGTACAAGCCTCCCTTACGCATGGGCTGGCATTTTCATAAGCAAGTAAGACAAGTAAAAAGTGGAGAACGTTAAGGAAGTAAACTTCACAACACCGTCAACAGTCTTTCCTGTATTCCGATGGCGACAGATTAATTCGCTTTTGTACATATCGGCTGAAATAAGACACGGAAGAGAAATTCATCCGTTCCGCGATTTCCGTCAGCGAAAGTTCTTTCTGTCGGAGCAAGCGAGTGATTTCCTGCATGGTGAAACGGTCTATCCAGTAAGAGGCAGGTTTTCCGCTTATCTTTTTACATATTTCCGACAGATAGTGAGGCGTGATGCAGAGGCGTGATGCATAAAATTCAAGGTCTCTGTTCCGGACATATTCACCGTTATACAGCAATTCTATGAAACTTCGTAACAGAGAAGTAATACGCTCCGACACTTGCAAGTCCTTGTGGTTGCGTATGTGAATGTCATACAGGTCAAGAATATGCGCGGTCAGCAGGCTGCCCAATAATTCTTCGCGGAAAAAATGCTTCTCATCTTCCATGCGCATCCGTAGATATTGCAAGGCTGCCTCGCATATCCGGAAGTCCCGTTCGGACAGTTTCATGACAGGATCCTGCAAGAGCGACAGATGCCCTATGATGCCATAGTTGCTGCGGATGGCAATCAAGGTGACGAATGCTTCCGAAAGATTCATCAGGACGCCTTGGAAATCATCTGATGCGGAGAAGTCCGAAGCAAGTGTCGCATTGGGCAGAATGGTATAATCTCCGGAAGAGATGTTATAATGGGTGTCCTGAAAGGTGAATCCCATATTGCCTTTCCGGCAAAGGATATGGATTACTCTTCCCGCATACTGCAGGGTGTTAAATTCCTGCCAAGTATCGACAAAAACAATACCGTCGAATTTCGTATCGCCCATTCTCTGACAATCTAAACTTGTTTGCCCGCAAATGTAAGCAAAAACCACGAATAGTGAAAATATTACCCCAAATTATGTAATAATGGAACAACAGGCACACCGTAATTTTACATCAGAAATTAAAACTCTGAATATATGAAAGACGTAAGATTGAACAATGGCGTAATGATGCCGGCTATCGGTTTCGGCGTTTATCAGATTCTGGTGGATGAAACGGAACGTGCTGTAAACGATGCCATCGAAGTGGGTTATCGGATGTTCGACACAGCCGCTTCTTATTTCAACGAGGAGCAGGTAGGCAATGCCATTCGGCAGAGCGGCATCAGGCGCGAGGATTTTTTCATCACCACCAAATTGTGGGTGCAGGATTATGAATATGAAGACGCGCTCAGAGCCTTTGAAAAGTCATTGAAGTTGCTCGGACTTGATTACATCGACCTCTATCTGCTGCACAAACCCTACGGCAACTATTATGCGGCGTGGAGAGCCTGTGAACGGCTTTACAAAGAAGGACTTATACGCGCCATCGGCGTGACAAGTTTCTCCAATGAACGCCTGCAAGACCTTTTCCTGCACAATGAAGTGAAGCCTGCGGTAAACCAGCTTGAAACACACCCGTTTTTCCAACAGCAATCCGCTAACGTTTTTTTGCAGAAAGAGGCTATCCAGCATGAGGC
>CALUFQ010000079.1 GCA_944319925.1 uncultured Paraprevotella sp. | reverse complement strand
TCCCCCTGCGAGGCGGGACAGTTTTGGCATCCGCATGGAGAACAGAAGGGGCATTACGGCTCGTGCAGAATTTATTACCCCCCCCCACTAAAAATCTACTGAGCCCGTAACGCCCCTCCGCATAGCAAACGAAATGGCCATTATGGCCGCCGCATGGTGAGCAGAAGGGCGTTACGTCCCACGCAGATTTATTAAATCCCACTAATTTCCGACTGCCCTAAATCCATCACAGCGAAGGATGCGGACTGTTCCTAAAAAGTGCCGCCCCTTTTCAAGACAACTTGAAAAGGGGCGGCTACGATGTGTATAGACTTGATTATTTTATTTCAGCACCTTGAGAGACTGCTTTCCATCGGAGAGGATGTAAATGCCTTGGCTCAGGTTCTCCAAGCTGACGGACGTGGCGGCATATTCCTGTTGCAGGGCGCGGCCTTGCAGGTCATAGACCGTGATGTCTTTCGGTTCTGCGAAATAGAAGGTGTCGCCTACGCGCTGTGCGGACATGGCCTTCACGCTTTCCACGCCCACCGTGCTGGCCGGAACAGTATATACCTCAATGCCGGTTTCCAACTTGTCTTGGTCAGCTGTGAGCAGGACTTTGGTCGTGCCGTTGATGGCTGCGTCGGTGACGAACGGGGCTTCGCTGGCGGTAGCTGTGCCGTTGGCGCAGTTATAGGCAAACGTGCTGGTAATCCCTTCTTCGCCGGATTTAGTATGATATACATATCCGTACAAGGTGACTTCACCGTTGTTCACGGTCATGGCCGTGAGCTCTTCATTGTTGTTAATATCTCCGTTTCCTTCCGCAAGGCCGCTTTGAGCCACCCATTGCGGTTCCAGAGAGGCCTTGTCCAACGCTGCGGCAAACACGTCGCAGGCATCCTGTGCCACCAGCTCATTGTTGAAAGGACAAGCATTTTGGAACATTCCAGAAACATAGAGCACGTTTCCTTCCACCTTCATGTCGCCGAGCACGGAATAGCTTGCCTCCGTGTACGAAGTGGTGGTGAACAACTTGGAGTTCACTACGCCATCCTTGACGGAAGAAACCACGTAGCCGCGCCCTATAGCGTCTGGTGCATATTCAAACTGATACTCTTCGGACGAACCATCGGCCTTGGTGTAGGTCAACGTGTCTGTACCGATGAAGCACAAGTATAGGGTCTCGCCGTCGGTCGTGCAACTGATGCTTTCCACACTCGGCATAGTGCCGCTCATCAACTTCGTGGCTCCGATGTGCGCCACAGGAGCGGCATTCTCCAAGGTTGCGGCAGACACAGAGAACACGCCACCAGAGGTAATTTCCGTATAGAAGCACAAACCACCACCAAAGTCCAGCATATTGTATGCGCCATCCCAATCCAAGCCATCCACGGTCAAATCCCCGGTATATAAGGCTGACGCATACAGTTTGTCACCTGCAATGGCAAGGTGGTTAATCTTTACAGACGCATAAGCCTCTTCATTCATCCCAGTGGCGGCCACTTCCGCATTCTGCTGCGTCCACATCACCTTGGTAGCCTTCAACACGCCATCAGCATTGTAGGCCGCAATGAAGCTAGACACTTCATCCAATACCCCGTCTTTCCCGTTGAGGGTCACGTTCTTGTCGTCCGTGCTTCCCACGATGACCGTACCGGCCAACGTGCCGGCGACATAGACATTGTTCTGCGCGTCGGTGGTGATGCTGGAAATGGTGGCTGCACCGCGCAAAGCCACAGCCCACAGGGCAGTGCCCTCTGCATTGTATTTGGCCAGATAGGCACTGTTGGCAATCGGTTCAAAATAGGCCACGTTGCCAATGGCAATCGGCTGGGTGAACGACCCGGTGGCATACACGTTGCCCGCGTTGTCCACCGCTGCGGGTGCCGAGAGGTTCAGTTCGTCAGCTTCCAATACAGCCATAGAAAGGTTGTTCGACCATTTCGGCTGTTCGGCAGTCTGTGCCTGCACACCAGCAAGGCAAAGGTTGCAGGCCGCGATAAGTAACAGTTTTTTCATAACAAACAGTTTTTAAGTGAATAAATAATGATATGTAAGCCTGAACTGGAAGAGAATCATTCCGCTTCCAGTCCGGGATTGGCTTCAACGGCCTCGGGCGGAATGCGCAGCGTATAGCGCGGGTCGTCTTTCTGTAGCACGTAGGTCTCGCCGTTGTACGTCTTGGTCAGTTCGGGGCAGGTGGTGCGGCGCAGGTCAAACCAGCGGTGCCCTTCAAAGGCCAGCTCGCGGAACCGCTCGTCGTAAATCTCCTGCCGCAGCTCGTCCCGCGTCATGGCCAGGATTTCCGGCTCGTAACGGGAATACATAAGGGCGTTGTAGCGCTTCTTCATCAGTTCCGTCAGGTAGTGGTGGGCATGGTCCATGTCGTTCAGCTCTACGGCTGCCTCGGCAGCCGTCAGATAAAACTCAGCCGTGCGAAACGTGCAACGGTAGGTGTTGTTGCCCCCTTTCCGTAGCATGTACACGCCGGCCACCTGTTGCCGGTAGAAGCGGCTGAGGCGCATGTCTCCGGAACGGTAGAGTGCCACCAACCCGTCGGAAATCTTGCCGGTGTTGTAATTCTCCGTGATGATGTTCTCCAGCGACACGATGGCCTCCACCGACTGGTAGTCGTTCGGCAACGTGGTGGAAGAGGTCATGTCCTCCAACGTGCCGTGCCGCTCAATGACGCGCACGGCCGCCTTGTAGGCCTCTTCCCAATTGCCCATGTATAGGCAGACGCGGGCACGGAAGGCGTCGGCTGACACTTTGTTGAAGCGATAGGTTTCGCCTTCAGGCCAGGTTTCCACGTTCAGCAGGCTCTCCGCCATGTCGATGTCGGAAAGGATGGAGGCATAGACCTCGCCCACCGTGTTGCGGGACAGCACGGCGGTCACGTCGCTGCTCAGCTTCAAGGGGATGCCTTTCGTCGTGGCCGGGTCGCAATGCGTGTAAGGGTCGGCGTAGAGGTTCACGAGGATGTAGTGTATGTAGGCGCGGAGCATGTAAGCCTCCCCCACCATCTGGTTCCGCGCGGAATCGGTCACCTCTATGATGTTCTGCCGGTTCTCGATTACGGAATTGGCGATGTAGGACACGTAATAGTGGTTCAGCCATCCGAAAGAAGAAGTGTTTTGGTCCGGATTGTTGTCCTGCCATCTCCAGATGTCCAGATAAAACTCCAGGTCGTCATCGCTGGCGGTCGCATCGTCCAGCACCAGCTCATCGGTGCGGAAAGTGGTCAGCCCGCGGTCTGCAAGCACCCGCGAATAGGCCTCCGTGAGCAGCTTGCGGTACTCGTCGCCGGTCTGGGGCATGACCTTGCCGATGGGCTGGATGTCGAGGAAGTCGTTGCAAGCCGCGAGCGACAGCACGACCGCCACCATTGCCAATATGTTCAAGCATGTTCTTTTCATTGTTGTTCGTCCTCCCTGCGTTTAGAAGTTTACGTTAAGCCCGAAGATGAAGCTCTTGGGGATGGGCGTGGCGTAGGGGTTGCCCATCGTCTCCGGGTCGAGATAGTTGTGGTAGTCGCTGGCGATGACCCACAGGTCGCGGCCTTCGAGCGACACGGACGCGCTCTTGATGCCAATGGGCTTCAGCCATTTCTCCGGCAGGTCGTAGGCCAGACGGATGCTTTGGAAGCGGAAGTAGTTCACCTTCTTCACATAGATGTCCAGCATGTTGAGCACATAGTAGTTGTCGTAGAATGAATATTCCTCCGGGCGATCGGTGCTGTTGATCAGCCTGGGGAAAGTTCCGTTCGGGTTGTCGGGTGTCCAGCGGTTCAGGATGTCATGGTTGGTGTTCAGCCCCCGGTCGAACGTGGTCAGGCTGTAGCTCGGTTGGGTCTGCACGTGCATGCCGAAATTGAAGATGCAGTTCACGCTCAGTGTGAGCCGTTGGTACTTGAACGTGTTCGTGAAGCCGCCGGATACTTTCGGTTCGGTGTTGCCCACATACACCAGCTGGTTGCGGCGTTCTTCCGCGCTCAGCGAGCTGGCCCCCGCGCTGTTCAGCTGGAAATATTCTTTGGCCGGGAGCTTTTGCCCGTCCGGCGTAAGGTAGAGCAGGTAGCCGTCCTCGTCCAGTCCCGCCGTGCGGTAGGCAAAGATGGCACCCACCGGATAGCCCTCGCGGCTGGGCGTGAGGGAGTTTTCGGCCACCGTCTCCTGCAACACCTTGTTGTCGTTGAATCCGAAGTTCAGGCTGGTGAACCACGAGAAATCCTTGGTGTGGATGTTCCGTGTGCTCAACGCCACTTCCACACCTTTGTTTTCCATGCTGGCCCAGTTGATGGTGGTGGAAGTGTAGCCGGTTTCCAGCGGCAGCATGCGCAGGCCGATAAGGTCGGTGCCCTTGCGGTAGTAGTAGTCCACACTGAGCGACACGGCGTTGTCCCACAGCGAGAGGTCCATGCCCACGTTGACGTTTTGCGTCTTTTCCCAGCGCAGGTCGGGATTGGGCGCGTTGGCCGGACGGATGGTCTCCTCGGTGTGCCCCGGAAGAATGGTCGTTACTTGGTAGGTGCCGATCAGGAACGGCGATGTGTTCTTGTCGATGTTCCCCTGCAGACCGTATGAAGCACGGATGCCCCAGTTGTCAATGACAGTTACGTTCTTCATGAACGGCTCCTCGCTGAGGCGCCACAGTCCGCTGACGGAATAGAGCGGCACGTAACGGTACTTCTTGGCCACGCCGAAGATGTCCGACCCGTCGAAACGGATGCTTCCGCCGAGGGTGTAGCGGTGGAACAAGGTGTAAGACCCCGTGGCAAACCACGACACAAAGGCATTCTCCGTGAAAGACTCCGTGTGGAGCGGGAACTCGTTGGCAATGTTATCACTCGGGAAGATGACAGAGGTATTGTTCAACGTATTCGGGCTGTAGCCGTATGCGGCGGAATAGAGGCTCTTGTACTCGTTGTGCCGGATTTCCGTGCCCAGCATGAGTTCCAGGTCGTGGTTCTCCCTGAAGCGGTTTTGGTATTCGGCCATGGCCTTCCAAGTCCATTGGGTCTGGTGGCTGTCCGTAATCTTGTTGCTTCCGCCATCGGGCAGGAAGGTGCGCTGTCCGTCACTGTACGTATATCTGTGGTCCAGCTTTTCGCGGCGCATGGCATAGCTCTCTTCCCCTGCGTACTTTTCAATAGTGCCTTCGTCCCACTGCAAGCCGAACTGGGATGTTATCTTGAAGTGTTCGTCCAGCTTGAGTTCCGCGTCGAAGATGGACATCACGGACGTGGTGGTGTTGATGTTGGACGTGTTGGCGCGCTCCTCGAAGATGTTGAAGTCCGCCACGTCGTCGCCCTTGCCGTGCTGCACGTTGATGTCATAGATGTAGTCCCCGTTCTCGTCGAAGGGACGCAGGTAGGGGTTGGCGATGCGGGAATAATAGACGGGGTTGGTGAAGCCGTCGCCGTAGGTCAGGTAAGACCGTTGCTTGCGGCGGTTGGCGAAGACCGAAGCCCCGACCTTCAGCTTGCTGTTGATGCGGTAATTGGTTTTCAGCGTCAGGTTGAAACGGTCGTTCTTCACGCCTTCCACGTTACCCTGCTCCACATAGTATCCCAGGGCACTGTAGTAAGTCGCTTTCTCCGACCCGCCGGAGAGTGAGACGTTGTATTCCTGGTTGAACACGTCGCGGAACAGGATGTCGTTCCAGTCCGTGTTGACCGCCCGCAGGGCATTGATGTCCGCCTGCGCTTCCGGCGTGAGGGCATCCCACCCGCCGGCCTTGTAGGCGTCGGTCAGCCCGTGGCTCGCCAGTATGCGGGCCACGTCGCCCTTGTTCTCCCGGTAGGTGTAGTCCGACTGCAGCAAGCCCAGTTCCAGGTCCACCTTCTCGTCCGAGTTCAACAGGTTGAGCCGGTCGATGTTTGTCTTGGGGTTGTAGGTCAGCTTCATGGAGAAGTTGATTTGCGGCTTGCCCACCTTGCCCCTTTTGGTCGTGATGACGATGACTCCGTTGGCGGCACGCGCGCCATAGATGGCCGTGGCGGCCGCGTCCTTCAGCACCGTGATGCTCTCGATGTCCTGCGGGTTGATGCCGGCGATGGATGTCTGATAGATGTTGTCAATGTCCTGCAACTCCTCCATCGAGGGGATTTCGGTGCCTTCGAGGGGAATGCCGTCGAGCACCCAAAGCGGGTCCTGTGTGCCGTTCATGGACGCCACGCCGCGGATGCGCAGCTTGACGGGTGCGCCCGGCGCACCGCTGGACGTGACGCTGGACAGTCCGGCTATCTGTCCGGCCAACGCCTGGTCGATGCTGTTGATGCCGCCGATGATCTCATCGGACATCTTCACCGTGGTGATGGCCGAAGTCAGCTTGCGGCGGTCAATCTGCTGGTAACCGGTCACGACCAGCTCGTCCATCTCCTTGGACGAATTTTCCATATAGACCGTGTAGTCCGTCTGCCCGTCCTTGAGGCGCAGCGTCACCGTGGTGTAGCCCATGAAACGGCAGGTGAGCTGCCTGTCGGCCGCCGGGACTTCCAACCGGAACTTGCCGTCGAGGTCGGTCGTGGTCCCCGTAGCCACCTTGCCTTGCGGGGTCATGACGGACACCGTGGCACCGATAATGGGGAGGTTGTCCGCCTTGTCGAGGATTACCCCCGTGACGGTACGCGTCTGTGCCGTCACGGCCAGCAGGCCGACCAGCCACAACACAAGGGCGGATTCAATTTTTCTCATCATGGTTCTCTCTCCTTTTTTCATTCATGCTTTTTTATTTCTCCAATCCGAGCGCGGTCTGGATGCGCAAGATCAAATCTTCGTAATGGTAGCGCGTGGGCAAGTCGGAAGCGTTCCGTTTTCCCTTCAGCAAGTTCAGGACTTTCACCAGTTCCGCGCGCTTCACGCTGATGGCGTCGCCCAGGCGGTTGATTTGTGTGCTGTACATGTCAATCAGGCGTGCGCTCCGGCTGTCGTCTTCCGAGGCCGTCCGGCTTTCGGCACAGCCATACGGGGACAGCATGCTCTCCAACCAGGGTTGCCCCTCATAGAGATGCTTGTTGATTTTCACGCCTTCGGACTCGGCCGCCGCCGTAATCAGCGCGTCCACGAACGCTTTCTGCATGTTGCGGGTCATGATGTCGGTCTTCTTCCCGTTGATCGTGGAGGCGAAGATGCTGCGGTGCATCATGTCCACCATCTCCACCGCCGTGAAAGCCTCGTCGCCGTTTTGGAACTCGTTTTCGAACATGCGCATCATGCGGTTGTTGTTCAGCAAGTCCCAAAGCAGGTAGTTCAGCGTGTTCTTATACATGGCGTTGGGGCTTTGCTCCAACGTGCCGAGCGGTGTGCTTTTCAACACGTAGGTGTAATCCGAAAGCGGCGTGTCGAAGAGCCATGCGGGATAGGTGATGTATTGGTCCAGCAGGAACTGCACGGCTTCGCGCTGTTTCTCTTTCTCCACGAACGTGTAGGTCTTCTGCCCGTCGCCCACCTCGGCGTTCGACAGATAGATGCCGCCCACGTTCGCCATGACATGATAGGGGTAAAGCCCCCATTGGAAAATCACGCCGGCATAGAGCTTGGCCGCGTCCTCGTAAGTCTGGCCGGCCTCGCCCGTCGTGGTCCAGTTGATGATTTCCGGCACGATGCGCTTCAGGTTCTCTATGCCGTAGGTGGCCGACTTCATCGCGTTGTCGCCCAAATCCTCGCTGAGCGAGCGGGGATCGACCGCCTCGCGGGCCGGTTGCGCGTCGCCGTATTCATACAGCCGTCCCTTGTGGCTGTCCAGCAAGGCCCGCAGCCCTTTCTTCTCGGCCTCCTCGTCGGGATACCACCTGTAGCCCCATTCGATGGCCAGCATGTCATACGGGCCGATGTGGGGGGAGACAAACGGCACACCATCGCCCGGCTGGGCCACGTAATTGAAACGGGCATAATCCATGATGGACGAAGCCGTCCCTCCCATGCGGGTCAGGAAGCCCGGCGAGCGGAGGGAGTCCGTGGGGTAGGCCCACGACCCCATCATGTTGTGCTTCAGGCCGAGGGAATGCCCCACTTCATGGCATGCCACGAAGCGGGCCGCGTCGCCGATCAGGCTGTCCGGGATTTCCGGCCGGCGCACGGCCGGGTTCACCGCTCCTGTCTGCACGACAATCCATTCGCGCAGGAGCGACACGACATTGTGCCACCAGATGATGTCGGCTTCGATGATTTCGCCCGTGCGGGGGTCGGTGACCGACGGCCCCATGGCGTTCGACTTGGCCGACGCGGCGTAGGTGAACACGGAATATTTCAGGTCGTCGCCTTCCGCGGCCATGCTGTCGGTATATTCCTCCACCCGCACGGCGTCCTTGAAGCCGGCTTTCTCGAAAGCGGCATTCCAGTCCAAGATGCCCTTGCGGATATATGGGCGCAATTGGGCCGGGGTGGCAGGGTCAAGATAGAAAGTAATCGGCTTTTTCGGCGTGGTCAGCTCGCCCCGCAGGTAAGCAGCCTCGTCGCTCGGCTCCAGCCGCCACCGCGTGATGTAGCGGTGGGTTTCCAATTCTTGCTGCCGGTCTGTATAGCTCAGGCGTTTGGTCGTGAAATAGCCGACACGCGGGCTTTCCTTGCGGCCTGCCATGGGCTTTTCCGGGAGCAGGCTTAGCGAAGAGCTGACCACCACGGTGATGTTCACCTTGCTCATGCCCTCGCGCACGATGGTTGTCAGTTCGGACGTGGCCACGATGTTCGTCTCGAAAGCCTTGATGTCCAGGATGCGTGACAAATCCGAATTGGCCGACGTGCCCAGGTTGATGTTGTTGAACACATCGTTGATGCTCGTCTGCTTCCCGTTGAACAAATCGTCAATCTTGACCAGCACTGTCGAGGAGTCCGGGGCCACGGCCTCTATCTTCAACGCGGCAATGAGCGGGTTCAGGTAATTGTCGGTCACGGACTGCGCCATCTTGTCGGTCGCCGGCACTTCCGGTTTCAGCCGTTGTTGGCGGATGCAAAGCTTCTTCGCCGCTTTCTGCCATTCGAAAGCGACAACTTGGTTTTCGTAATTGATGCCTTTGTTCACTCCCGCGTCGTTCAGTTCCAAGGGCACTTTCTGCAACCGGTTGGTCACCAGAAACTCCCGTCCGGCCAGTGCGGCCGGAAATTCCAAATAGAAACTGCCGTCTTTCTTGAACACGCCGGCCACGCCTTTCACCTGTGCGGAATCGCGCCCCGTGATTTTCCGGTAGTCGGACACCACTGTGTCTTTGGGTGTGTCCTTTTTTCTCTTTTTAAAAATGCCTCCTGCCGCGTGGCTTGGTGCCACAAAAGCGAGTGCGAGGAAGAAAATTCCAATCTTGACGATGTTTTTGCCCATCAGGTTCTTGTTTGTACAAAAAATGTGATTTGGTTTCTAACAGGCCATAAAGTGTCCCTACCGTTTTCGGGGCGGGGACGCTTTATGGCAAATGTGTCCGGCAAGCCGCCGGCGGCTTATTGCAGGCGCGCCAATGTGTCCTTGATGCGCTTCATGGCCTCGACGATGTTCTCGTCGCTCGTGGCATAGCTCATGCGGAAGCATTCGGGAGAGCCGAAAGCGTCGCCGCCCACTGTGGCCACATGCCCCACTTCGAGCAGGTACATGGCGAAGTCGCTGGAATTGCGGATGACGCGGTCGCCGTCCTTCTTCCCGAAGTATGAACTGCACTTGGGGAAGAGGTAGAAAGCCCCTTCGGGATTGTTCACTTCCAGGCCCGGGATTTCCTTGGCCAGTTTCACAATCAGGTTTTTCCTGCGTTCGAACGCCTGCCGCATCTCCTCCACGCACTGCTGCGGGCCGGTATATGCCGCCTCGGCCGCTTTCTGCGACACGGAGCACGGCCCGCTGGTGTATTGCCCCTGCAACTTGTTGCACCCTTTCACGATCCATTCCGGAGCGGCGATGAAGCCGATGCGCCATCCTGTCATGGCGTATGCCTTCGACACGCCGTTGACGATGACCACGCGGTCTTTGATTTCCGCAAACTGCGCGATGCTTTCGTGCTTGCCTATGTAATTGATATGCTCGTAAATCTCGTCGGCAATGACAATCACCCGTTCGTGTTTGGCGATGACGGCGGCAAGCCCTTTCAACTCCTCTTTGGAATAAACCGACCCGGTGGGGTTGCTCGGTGAGCAAAGAATCAGGGCACGCGTTTTAGGCGTGATGGCTGCTTCCAGTTGCTCGGGCGTGATTTTGAAGTCCTGTTCGATGCCGGCTTCCACGATGACCGGTTCTCCGTCGGCCAGCTTGACCATCTGCGGGTAGCTGACCCAATATGGGGCGGGAATGATGACCTCGTCCCCGGCATTGACCAAAGCCATCACCGCGTTGCACACCGACTGCTTGGCGCCGTTGGAGCACAGGATTTGCGCCGGCGTGTAGTCCAAACCGTTTTCATTTTTCAGTTTGGCCGCAATGGCTTCCCTGAGGGCGGGATAACCCGGCACGGGGGAATAACGTGAATAGTTCTCTTCCACGGCTTTGATGGCGGCCGCCTTGATATGGTCGGGCGTGTTAAAGTCCGGTTCACCTACACTCAAGTTGATGACATCAACGCCTTGCGCTTTCAATTCGCTGCTTTTTTGCGACATGGCCAACGTGGCAGAAGGCGCGAGCCTGTTCAAACGGTCTGATAATTGATTCATAATGGTTTTGTTGCTTAAAAGATAGATTTCTCCAATTTCAACCTGCAAAGTTAGGGCATTCTCGGGAGAAATCCTACATTTCCGCGACTTTTCTGCCGGAAAAGCTGTCTTTTTGACGTTTTAGCACTTCCTTTCCCTGCATGTGGGTACGCCTGTGCAGGGAAAGGAAGCAAAATGAAATGTTTATTTGCAGAAATGCAGATTGTGCCCCATGCGTTCTTTTTTGGTACGCATGTACTTTTCATCATACGGGGTGACCGGCACTTCGATGGGCACGTTTTCCACAATTTCCAACCCGTAAGCTTCCAACCCCACCCGTTTGACGGGGTTGTTGGTCATCAGGCGCATCTTGTGCACACCGAGTTCGCGGAGGATTTGCGCGCCCACGCCGTATTCCCGCTCATCGGGCAGGAAGCCGAGATGCACGTTGGCGTCCACCGTGTCCAGCCCCTCCTCCTGCAGCTTGTAGGCTTTCATCTTGTTGAAGAGGCCAATGCCGCGCCCCTCTTGGTTCATGTAGAGGATGACGCCCTTGCCGGCTTCTTCCACCATGCGCATGGCTTTGTGGAGCTGCGCCCCGCAGTCGCAACGCTGGCTGCCGAAGATGTCCCCGGTGACGCAAGAGGAATGCACCCGCACCAGTATCGGTTCGTCGGGTTCCCAGTGTCCTTTGATGAGCGCGACATGCTCCAGCCCGTTGCTGGTCTGGCGGAACGTGATGTCGCGGAAGTGCCCGTAGTCTGTCGGCATATCGACTTCGGGGCCGCGTTCCACGATGGATTCCTGTTTCAGCCGGTAGGCTATCAGGTCGCGGATGGCGATGATTTTGATGTCGAAACGTGCCGCCACTTTTTGTAGCTCCGGCATGCGGGCCATCGTGCCGTCCGGGTTCAGTATTTCTATCAAGGCGGCGGCTGGCTGCAACCCGGCCAGGCGGGCCAAATCCACGGCGGCTTCCGTGTGCCCTGCGCGGCGGAGCACTCCTTTGTCCTGCGCGTAGAGCGGGTTGATGTGTCCGGGCCGCCCGAAATCTTCCGGTTTGGACGCGGGGTCGGCCAAGGCGCGTATCGTGGCCGCGCGGTCGTGCGCCGAAACCCCGGTGGTACACCCGTTCAACTTGTCCACCGTGACGGTGAACGGTGTGCCCAAGATGGAGGTGTTGTTGCTCACTTGGTGGGGCAAGTCCAATTCCTCGCTGCGCTGTATGGTGATGGGCGCACAGAGCACTCCCCGTCCTTCCTGGAGCATGAAGTTCACTTTTTCCGGCGTTATCATTTGGGCAGACGTGATGAAATCGCCCTCGTTTTCACGGTCTTCGTCGTCCACCACGATGACGAATTTCCCTTCTTTGAAATCGGCCACCGCCTCTTCTATCGTATTTAACTTAAACGTGTCCATAATGCTTATAGTTGTTCGGTTTGTTGAATCTTGTCTATTCTGTCCGCAATCAGGGCGCAGCATTTCTTGATTTGCGAAATGTCATTGTAGAGCCTGAGCCGGTACATCCATATCCTGAAGTAGAAGAACACGCCCAAGGGGAACACAATGCCCAGCACCATGTTCCATCTATAATTATGGAACGGGCGCGTGTGCGCGTGCGTGGAGATAATGGGGATTTTGTTCAGCGTATCCAAGATGATGGCATCCCGGCTGTTGGACAGGATGTCTATCTGGCTCTCCAGCCGTTCGTTGAGTGCCACGGCCTCTTTGTCGTCGATGTCGTGGAAGAAGATGCGGGCATAGCTTGGGGGGCGGCGCAGGCTGACCGCTTGCGCATAGCTCTGCCAGTCTGCGGCAAGCCCGTCGAGCGCATTTTTTACGGAGGGATAGTCGGGGTCGTGGATGATGACCTCTTTGCGGGCGATATGCCGCGAAAGGCGCAGGCCGAGGATGCGGCGGACGACACTGACGTATGCTTCGATGTTGAATACGGCTGAATCTTTGTTGGCTTTGTAGGTGAGGAAAATACCTATCGGGCAGAGCACCATGGAACTTAGCCATTCGCCGAACCAAGGCACCCATTCCCCGCTCTTGGCCATTTTCTCTCCTGACACATTGACGATGTAGTAGAAAATGAAGATGGCCACAGACACGACGACAGGAACCCCCAGCCCGCCCTTGCGGATAATTGCGCCCAGCGGCGCGCCGATGAAGAAAAAGAAAAGGCAGGCCAGCGAGAGGGTGAACTTCTTGTGCCATTCCACCACATGGATTCTCATGGAGCGGTCGAGGTCATCGGAGACCAGTCCCCGGAACTCGTATTCGTTGGCTGCCACCGTGCTTTTTTGCATGGCGTTGCGCATGATGCTTTGCCGATTTCCGGCGGCGAGGCGGTTATATAAGGTGTCGAAAGCCACCGTTTGCGCGGCGATTTTCAGCGAGTCTTCCGCCTTCACTCCCGTCCGGCGGCGGTAGGTCGTGTTTTGCATGTAGGAAAAGAGTGCCCGTCCCGTGCTGTCGCTTTTGTGTGCCAGCGAGTCGATGCCGTCCCCGATTTCGTGCAGGTTTTTTGTCTGGGCGTTCCGGCTGAACAGGCTGGCGTCCATCATGTCGAAATCGTTGTCAAACGGGATGAGGTCTATTTCCTTGATGAAGGTTTCCCGCATGTAGGGCACGTTGGTGCGGGCCATCATGTTGCCTTGTGCCTGCATGTTGCGGAACCGTTCCCCGGCATACATGGTCAGCATCAGGTGCTTCTCGTCGGCCGTGGTTTGCAGTTCCGCGGAATCGGCCAGCACGATTTGTGCGTCTTCGTAGCCGTCGGTCGTGCTGTAGATCATCACGCCGTAGAGCATACCGTTTTCCTTTCCCTTTTTCTCCACAAAAATATTGTATCCGGGGATTTCGCTGTAGAAGATGCCTTCCGGGATTTCCAGTTCGGGCGATTTCTGCTTCATGGAATAAATCAGCGAGGAGAGCTTTTTCTGCGATTCGGGGCCTGTCACGTTCTGGAAGTAGAACGACCCCACGCAAAGCAGGCTGTTGAAGATGATGAGCGGGCGCAGGATGCGCACCAAGGGGATTCCGGCCGCTTTCATCGACAAAAGCTCGAAGCGTTCGCCCAAGTTCCCGAATGTGATGAGCGAGGCCAGCAAGATGGCCAGGGGGAGGGACATGGGCATCAGCGTCAACCCCGCATAGTAAAAGAAATGGGCAAGCACGTCCAAGGTCAGCCCTTTGCCAATCAGCTCGTCCACATAGCGCCACATGAACTGCATCATGAAGATGAACAGGCAGATAAAGAACGTGCCGACAAAAAGCAGGGAATAGGCTTTTAATATGAAGATGTCTATTTTCTTAATGAATCTCATCCCGTTGTTGTTCGTCCGAATCGAAGGGCAAAGTTAGCATAAAAATGGCATGTAGCCTTATATTTTATAGGTTTTTATGCAGGAGGTGGCGGAAGCGGGGAGCGTTTTGGCTGTTGAAACCGGAAGTTTCAACTTGCCGCGTAAAAAAAAGGCCTTTTGTTTGGCCGGATGAAAAAGAATGCGTACCTTTGCAACCGCAAACGAAAAGGATGGCGGGATAGCTCAGCTGGTTAGAGCGCATGATTCATAATCATGAGGTCCCGGGTTCAATCCCCGGTCCCGCTACAAAGCCTGAGGGCTCAGGAAAAGGCATTTAAGAGGCAAAACTCTTGAATGCCTTTTTTGTTTAAGTTGTATCTTGAGCAGATGCCAAAACTGGGCTCAGTAGATTTTTAGTGGGGGGTTAATAAATTCTGCACGGGCCGTAATGCCCCTTCTGTTCTCCATGCGGA
>CALUFQ010000078.1 GCA_944319925.1 uncultured Paraprevotella sp. | reverse complement strand
GATGGATCTCAAATCTGTCGCAGCATATCAGCGGGGTAGCATGAAACCGTTTCCCCACTGAATTTCTACTGACCCGTTTAAACTTTGCTAATTTGGCAACACGCGGACATTCATTTAAGATATTGGGGACATTCGCTGGGTGGGAAATAAGAATGGCCGTCTCTCACGAGACAGCCATTCCCACATTAACCTAATTTCAATAATGAAAAACAATTTTTACTCCTTCGTGCTCGCCAGCACGATTGCTCTCTTAGAAAGAGATATACAAGTGGAATAAAAAACCTTCTTCAAGAGACAAAGGTAAACAAAAATCAATGGAAATGCAAATCTATTGGCAATTTTATTTACCGGAAAATCCCCTTTTCGTTCTAAATTTCTTCCCTCCAAATCCCTTAAACCACTACAAATAAGAACATTACGCCACCGATTGCTCTCTTTCTAAGAGATAAATATCAGGAGCATAAGATGGGACGCATCTTCCCGTGGTGCTACGATGCGTTGTTTTTGGGCTGAAATTTTAATCCTTTCTAATTATAACTTATTGAAAGCCAACTTGTATCTTTTGACAATGTGATATACTTTTTCGAGGAAAAAGCTGTATTCTTCAATTTCGGGATGCTGGATAAGTTGTTTCAACAGCACTTCGGTATTGTTTGCCCAAAAGATGAATTTCGTGTCAGGGCGGAAATTCCCGCTAAATTCCAAGAGGCGATTTAATGCGAAATCCTGTGACACGATGCCTGCGCCTGAGAGCATGGCATCGTGTGCGTTGCATTCCTGCTCAATATGGGCGGGTACCATGAGGATGGGTTTGCCCATGTACATGGCTTCGCAGATGGATTCGAAGCCCGCCGTGCTCGCGTAAGCCCGGCATCCGCTCATTTCCTTGAGGAAGGTGTGGTCGTCGATGGGGTAGAAACTCAGGGTGTCGTCCATGCGCTTCACGTTTTTTTCGTTTTTCCGGTCCCAAAAAAAACGTAGGGGGATTTCCGGACGGGCTTTGTGCCAGGCCATGACTTGCGTGGAAAATCCGGAATTGACCATGTAGCCATGCACGTAGTCGCCCGTGGTGACTTTTTGGCTGAGAGCCTCCTTGCGGAGTAAAGGGGGGACGACGAAGATGCGTTGCCGCTTGTCGTCGGGCATGCGGCGAAAGGAAAGGGCCAGCATGCGGTCGGCCCCGATGGCGGTGAGGCGTGTGAAAGCTTTGAGCAACGCAAGGTCGAGACGGGCTGCAGTCCGTGGGAATTGGAAATCTTTGTGGAGGAACAAGTATTGATGGCCGATGCAGATTTGTGTGGCTTTCGGCCGACAGAAGAGGTAGGTCATTCCCGTGAGCAACTCGTAGAAGTTGACCACGATGTCTGCGCCTGAGGATTTGATGTGGCGGTTGATGAACGCGATGCTTCGGACAAAAGCGGGTATGCGCATGATGTTGTAAAGCGCACTGTAGGCTATGTTGTTGCGTTGGTTGGCGGGGGTTGGGAGGAAATTCGGGCTTTCGAAACGATAGAGCGGGGCTTTCAGCTTGCATCGGAAAAAGTCGGGAAGTTCGCGGGTGCGGCTTTTTCCCACCAACACCTCTACCACTTCGTGGCCTTTTTGCATAAGATGCCTTTCCAAGGTCAGTGCCTGTGTGAGGTGTCCGCGCCCTTCTCCTTGTACGATGAACAGGTATTTCATGACGCTACGGTTAAGAGAACGTTTTCGGGGGATTTTTCTTCGGCTGGAAGAGTGGCGGCGAAGTCGGTGTAGTAAATGATTTCCCATTTCCCGTTTTTGTCTTCCACCAGGGCGGACATGGTTTCCACCCAATCGCCGGAGTTGAGGTAGCGGATGCCTTCATATTCCGTGTTGTCCGGGTGGTGGATGTGTCCGCAGATGATGCCGTCGTATTTTCGTGCCTTGGCGAATTCGGCCAGCGTGTGTTCGAAATCTGAGATGTAGTTGACGGCAGACTTCACTTTCTGTTTCACATGTTGCGACAACGAATAGTAAGGTTTTCCCCGGCGGGCGCGGTGGCGGTTGTAAAGGCTGTTGAAGCCGAGGAGCAGGGTGTATCCGATGTCGCCCAAGAGGGCAAGCCATTTCATTTGGGTGGTCACCCGATCGAAGATGTCCCCGTGGGTCACGAAAAAGCGTTTGCCGTTGCTTTCCAGCTCGTATTCCTTGACGATGCTGATGCTGGCGAACGTCAGCGGGGCGAGGTTGTCCAGGAAGTCGTCATGGTTGCCGCGCACATAGACAAGTTCGGTGCCTTGGCGTTCCATCATCCGCATCAGGATTTTGAAGAAGCGGGTGTGTTTGGCTTGCCATTTCTTGGTCCCGCTTTTTTTCAGATGCCATCCGTCGATGATGTCTCCGTTGAGGATGAGGCGGTCGCAGTCCACGTTACTCAAGAAGTGGCTCACTTCGTCTGTTTTGGAATGTGACGTGCCTAAATGGATGTCCGACAGCACGATGGTGCGGTAATGTTTTCTTTGTTCCATGGCGTTTGTTCTTTAGACACCACAAAGATAAGTAGTATTTGTGACAAAACGGTTACTTCCGGGTGAGAATGTCGTGACAGCCAAAGAAAGAATTTCTTCGGCGGCGAGGAGGCTTTTTCCATACGGCCTGATGCAGGCGTGAAGAAACGTTTTTGGATTTCTATAAAAGTTTTCGTTTTCGTGTGTGCTTTGCCAAAGCACACACGAAAACGAGTACACCAGGCAGGAAAAACTTTTTGTAGAAATTCAAAACAGCCTCTTAATGTCGGATTACTTTCTTTTGTCCTACGATATAAATCCCCTGAGGCAGCTCGGTCGTGGCGTCAGGGGCAGGCGCGGGATCGATGGAGGATTCCCTTTTGCTGTACAGTCTGACTTGGTCTATGTAGAGCCGGGGGTTGTAGGCGACTTCCACGCCGTGGGTGGTTTCCAGCCCTAGGCTGATGGTCGCGTCTGTTTCCTTGTCCAGTTCGAACGGGCATTCCACGGTTTTCCAATGGTTGGCTTGCCGGGGATATTTATAGATGGCCGTGTCGCCAAAACAGACACCACAACGGGAATAGTTGATGTTGTCGCCCGTAGTGCTGACGGTGTAGCCGTTCACGTGGCGCATCTCGTTTTGGCAGACATATTGGGCAAGGAAAGTCAGCTTGTATTCCCCCTTGGGGAGGGTCACGGTTTGCGAAATGGCGTTGTTGCCACTGTCCTATGAGTTCAGGATGCTTAGGCAGCGTGTACCGCCAATCTCGTCCGAGGCCGGGGCGGCCATGATACTGGCTGAATTGCCCACATTGGAAGGGGAGACGCAATAGATGTCGGTGCTGTAGGGCATGGAGTAGAGCAAGGCGAAGTTGGAGCCGCCTTTGAGGGCGTTGGCGGGAGACCATCCTTTGGTGGGCAGGATTTGCGGCCATTTGTTGTTGGTTGCCGCCACGGTGTTGACATAGCAAGGGTCGTACAAGATGCCATTCAGGTTCACCGCGCTTTTTGTTCCCCATGTCTCGTCTTCTTCGAACCCGGGATTGGATAGATACTGGCTTGTGATGTCCAAATACTCGTCTGGCTCTTTTTCTCCGGTTTCCACCGTTTCACTGATGATTTCTCCACCGACGGCCCGGACGGACACACAAGCTTCCTTCCCGACAGTAACGGGGGTGGTGAGTTTTTGCCCGTCAGCCCAAATGACGACATCCACGTCCTGTTCTTCCGTTCCGTAGTTGTAAAGATAAGCCCCGCAAGAGTCGTTCTCCATCTGCCGGGCGTTCAGTTCTCCGCCCCGGATGAAGATGCGTAGCGTTTGGGCCACACTGTGGTTGGTGTCGCAGCGGAACGTGGCGGTGGAACCTTGAGGCGTGACTGCGGTCGTTTCCTCGAATACGGGGGCGCCTTCCGGCATCAGGATGTTTTTTAGTATGCAGGTCGCCCCGCCTTTGTAATTGCTGAGCAAGAGGTAGCGTGCGCTGTCCGGGTCGCTGGCGATGATGCCGTTCCAGCCTTCGGCTACTTGTTCCGTGAGGGATTGTGTGCAGGCGGCCAGGAGGGCCGTGGCGGCGGAGTCCACGTTACTATAATATATAATGTGTCGGCGATCTACGATGCTGCCATTGCTGAATGTTCGTCCGTTGTTGGAGTAGGCCGGATAGATTTTGGACAGGAAGATGGAGCTGTTCAGTTCGCGGTCGCCAAAAGCGACAGATTTGCCGGTGGATGTGCAGACAATGCCCACCTCGTTGTCAATATTGACCCAGTTGCTTTCGAACGTTTTTAGTTGGCTGCCATCGGTCTGTGCGCGCCCTTTGGCGTGGTAGAGTGTGCGTTGTGTCTTGGTGAACGGGTCGGTGCTGATGGCCATCAGTCCTCCTTTTTCTTCGGTGATGGTGCCGTTGGTCTTGCCTACCACATAGTCCATGTAGATTACCGCGTTACCCGGTGTGGAGTAAAGGGTGAAATTGTTCTCCAGGCTGTTGCCGTTGGTGTTGAGCTTGCCGTTCATCGTGTAGCTGTTACCGTTCAGGTCATAGATTCCGTTGATGACGGGTGAGGCGTCCGTGGTTTTTCCGCTGACGGTGTACCAGCCCAATATGTTTCCCGTGTTGTTCGCTTTGTAAGGCACGATAATCTTGTTCTTGTCCGGCGTGTTGGACGCGATGTAGCCCGTATAGCTCTTCAGGCCGTCGCTCCAGGAGAAGACGCTGAAGCGGTCTGCCGTGTTGGCCCGCACGATGTTTTGTGGAACGAAATGATAGGCGTCTTCGTGGGCTTTGCTGAAGTCTGCCCATGCGGTGGGTTGCAGGTCGGCCGTCGAGGCCAGTTCGTGCATCAGGTAGGTCATCATCACGCGGTGTCCCTCCACTCCCATGCGGCGTGGCCCGATGTCGCTGTTCAGCAGCCAACTGCCATCCGCAGTGGTGCTTTGGCGGGCCTTGATGTTTTTGTAAGCAAGGTTTTCCAGCATCAGGGCGTTCGGGTCGCGCAGGAAGCAGGCGGCTGTGGTGTAGCTCGTGATTTGGTCGTAGAGGAACATGCTCCAGTCATTTCCGTTGGGCATGGCTAGTTCGCCGTCGGCCAAAGCCAAGCGGCAGAGCACTTCGTCCATGACTTTCTGGTTGTTGTGCATCAAGGCGTTGGTTTTCCATTTGGGATTCTCGCCTTGGAAGAGGTGGAGGGCCAGATGGGATTCGCCCAATTCCTGCATCACCACGTTTTGGTAGGAGGTGTGGAAATAGTTGTGGTTCTGCAGGGTGTAGTCGTCATACAGGTTTTTGCCGATATACAAGTCCTGCACGGTCTGGTCGTCATAGTCCGGGTCGATGACCGTGGCATCGTGGGCATCGTCCACGTGGGAATAGCAGTTGATGGCGAACTGTCTCAGGCGGGCGAACCATTGGGGAGCCAGCGCGTCATCGGGGTACAGTCCCAGTGCGCAGGCCAGGATGTTGGTCTCCCATCCGTTCTCTTCCGCTTTCGTGTCGCCGCTGAAGCCTGTGGGGATGCTTCGTTGCAGTTCGTAGTCGCATTCCGCCTTGATCATATTGTATATGTAGGTCTTTTGCGTGTCGCTCAATTCGTCTTTCAGGAAAAAGGACGCATAGGCCAATGACATGGCCCAGAGCGAACTTTCCCACACGCAGTCGGACGTGCCGACCGAGCCCCAGTAGGCATTGTTTGAGGTGATTTTGAACTTGTTGGCTTTATGGGTGGAATAGCCGAAGACGAGCGACTTCATGGCCATGTCTTTCACCGTTTCCCAGGTGATGCCGTCCGGCAGGGTAGCTTTGCCTTTGGCGTATTTGTAGAGGAAGGCGCAAATCATGGAGAAGTCGGCGTTCGTGCGCACCCCGTCCTCATTGTTCTGTCCGGCGTTGTTGGCCTTGAAGTAGCCGCACGTTTCACCCTTGCTGTTCGGGGCTGTGCAGTTGTGCCAGATGCCATGGGCATAGGTCATGGAGTTCGCCAGCATCTGGAGTAAATCTTGCTGCATGGTGGCCTCGTCCACAAAATCGTGTGTGATGACCCCTTCGGTGGGGGAGGTAAGTTGTTCTTCCGTGCCGCCTTCGATGACGGGTGCGTCAGGGTTGATGCTTCCCTCAGGCAGTTGTGTAAGGGTGAAGTGGTCGTATGCGATGCAGCTGCCGCCGTTGTCCCATGTCATTTGTGACGAGAGGGTGACGGGTGTTTCTTTTTCGAGGATAAACCGTATGCTGTTTTCCGTCCAGGGGGAATTGCCCATGATGCCGTTGTTGCCCGGTTGGCAGGTTACCGTTACGCTTTCCAGCGTTTGCTGGTCGGCATCGCGTACTGTCACCAACGCATGGGTTGCGGCATTGTTGGTCGCAAAAGCCTTGGTGAGGAATCTCAGCTCATACTCTCCCGCAGGTAAGGCGGAGGTTTGTGTCATTTCGGAAGTGGCGTTGCCCCATCCATACCGTTGGTAATAGGCGAAATTCCCGTCCGGGATACCGGTCTTTCCGAAGTTGTTGTCTGTGAAGCAGTCGGCACTGATGAGCAAGGCTACATTCGGGTTGGTGGTATGCCATCCCGTCGGGGCGATGTTCCAGCCGCGTAGTCCGTCTGCGGAATTGTTCACGGTTTGTGGTGAGGAGGGAGTGCAAGCCTCCGCATCGGCCTCGAACGAAGGGTTGGCGAGAAAGTCGGAAGTGACATCCGTCTGGCCGTGTACGAATGCGCATACTGACAAGCTCCACATGAGAACCGCGATTGTTTTCTTCATGGCAATTTACAGGCTTTGATTAGGTTGAGTATTAAGTATAAAGAATAAATTTAGCGTCTCAAATGTACGACAAAAAAATGTGCGTTCCAAACCTGTGGGGCATTAAATGATGAAAAAACTTTGCGTGGTGGAATCTTTCCTAAAAAAGGCGGCTATTTGTTGTCCAACTCTGCGGAATTGATTAACTTTACGGAAGTTTTAATCACGGACAGAATATGGAACTTGTAGCACGTTTTTTGAAATATGTTGGATTCGACACGCAGTCGAGCGAGGAGGGGCAGGGATGCCCGAGTACGGAAAAGCAGATGGCCTTTGCGCGTTACTTGGAACAGGAACTGAAGGGAATCGGGTTGGAGGAAGTGGAACTGGACGGGCACGGCTATTTATATGCCACGCTCCCGGCCAATACTGAAGAAGATGTGCCCACAGTGGGGTTCATCGCGCATATCGACACTTCGCCCGACTGTTCGGGAAAGGATGTGAAACCGCGTATCGTGGAGCATTATGACGGGGGAGACATCGTGCTGTCCGCCGAAGATGGCATCGTGACTTCTCCGAAGCATTTTCCTGAACTGTTGGACCATGTGGGGGAGGACCTGATTGTCACGGACGGGCATACCTTGTTGGGGGCCGACGACAAGGCCGGCATCGCGGAAATCGTGCAGGCGATGGTTTATCTGCGCGAGCATCCCGAAATCCGTCACGGGAAAATCCGCGTGGCTTTCAATCCCGACGAGGAAATTGGCATGGGCGCGCACCTGTTCGACGTGGAGAAGTTCGGCTGTGTGTGGGCTTACACGATGGACGGCGGCGAAGTGGGCGAGCTGGAGTTTGAGAACTTCAACGCCGCGTCGGCCAAGGTCACGGTGAAAGGGCTGAACGTGCATCCCGGTTATGCCAAGGGGAAGATGCTGAACGCCATGCGCGTGGCGGCAGATTTTATCGGGCGGATGCCGGCCGGAGAGACTCCTGAGACGACGGAGGGCTATGAAGGTTTTTATCACTTGACCGGCATGAAAGGCTCGGTGGAAGAGGCCGTGCTGTCCTATATCATTCGCGACCACGACCGGGGGAAGTTCGAGGAGCGCAAGGCTTTCATGCAGCAGTTGGCTGGCATGCTGAATGCGGAATACGGTGCAGGAACGGTTGTCGTGGAGACGAAAGACCAATATTATAACATGCGCGAGAAGGTGGAGCCGATGATGCACATCATCGACATTGCCAGGCAGGCCATCGAGGAAGCCGGCGCGAAATGCCGGGTCAAGGCCATTCGTGGCGGCACGGACGGCGCACAGTTGTCGTTCAAGGGCTTGCCGTGTCCCAACATCTTTGCCGGGGGGCTGAATTTCCACGGGCGGAATGAGTTTGTGCCCGTGCAGAGTATGGAAAAGGCCATGATGACGGTGGTGAAGATTGCGGAACTGACGGCCGCACGTTACCGGAAAGAGGACTGAGAATATGGAACAAGTGCCGGCGTTGATACAGGATTTGGCCCTCATCCTTTTGGTGGCCGCCGTGGTGTCTTTGTTGTTCAAATGGCTGAAGCAGCCTGTCGTGCTGGGCTACATCGTGGCCGGATTCATTTGCAGCTCGCATTTTGGCTACACCCCTTCGGTGAGGGACACGGGAAGCATTGAATTGTGGGCGCAAATCGGGGTCATCATCCTGTTGTTCACGTTGGGGCTGGAGTTCAGTTTCAAGAAAATACTGAAGATGGGAATGGCGCCGGTCATCGCGGCGTTGACCATCATCTTTTGCATGATGTTCTTGGGCACGGCCGTGGGGCATCTGTTCGGCTGGGGGCGCATGGACTGCATCTATTTGGGCGGCATGCTGGCCATGTCTTCCACGACCATCATTTACAAGGCGTTTCAGGACTTGGGCATCTTGCAAAAGAAGTTTGCCGGGATGGTGCTGAGCGTCCTGATTCTGGAAGACATCCTGGCCATCGTGCTGATGGTGATGCTATCGACTTTGGCGGTGAGCCACAACATCGAGGGCGAGGAACTGGCCGCCGGGTTGCTCCGGTTGGGCTTTTTTTTGGTGCTTTGGTTTGTGGTGGGCTTGTATTTCATTCCCATTATTCTCCGGAAGAGCCGGCGTTTCCTGAATGATGAGACGTTGCTCATTTTGGCTTTGGCACTTTGTTTCATGATGGCTGTCATGGCAGTTGATTCCGGGTTCAGCGCGGCATTCGGGGCTTTTGTCGTGGGGTCTATCTTGGCAGAGACGGTCGAGGCGGAACGCATCGAGAAGTTGGTGGCACCGGTGAAAGACTGGTTCGGGGCCATCTTCTTTGTTTCCGTGGGCATGTTGGTGGATCCGGTGGTGCTGGTTGAATATGCGTGGCCCATCGTGGCTTTGGTGCTGACCATCGTCGTGGGGCAGGCCCTGTTCGGAACTTTGGGCTTTGTCTTTGCCGGACAACCCCTGAAGGAGGCGATGAAGTGCGGTTTTAGCATGTCGCAAATCGGCGAGTTCGCTTTCATCATCGCTTCGCTGGGCATGTCGCTCGGCGTGACCAGCCACTACCTTTATCCTATTGTGGTGGCCGTGTCGGTAATCACGACTTTTACTACGCCTTATATGTTGAAAGCGGCCACTCCCGCTTATGGCTATTTATGCCGTGTCTTGCCGAAGGGCTGGGTGGCGTGGCTGGAGCATTACACGCCGGGCACTTCCGCCGTGGTGGTCGGGCATTCGGGAAATTGGCGCAAGCTGATTACGGCCATGGTGAAGCAGATTGCGGTGTTCACGATTCTCTCGGTGGCCGTCATTGCCTTGTCGTTCCGTTTCTTCCTGCCGTTTGTGCGCGATGTCTTGCCCCATTGGTGGGCCAACGCGGTGTGCGGCGTGGTGACGTTGTTGTGCATTGCTCCTTTCCTTCGCGGCATCATGGCGCGCGGGCGGCGTTCCTCGTTGTTCATGGCGTTGTGGAAGGAAAACCGTTACAATCGCTTGCCTTTGGTGTTCACGTTGGTTGTCAGGGCTGTGGTGGTATGCATGCTGGTGTTCTATATCATCCGTTTCCTTGTGCCGTTTGCCGACCCTGTCCTGTTGCTGTTTGCTTTGCTGGTGGTGGGGGGCATCATGCTTTCCCGTCCCTTGCGGCTCAATTCCCTGCGGATGGAAAAGGTGTTCATGGAGAACCTGCGCAGCCGTGAGGCCAAGGCGCAGCGCGAAGGGAAAATGCCGCCGGGATATGCCGAGCGGCTGTTGTCGCGCGACCTGCATATCGCGGATTTCGAGATTCCCGAAGAATCCATCTGGGGAGGCCGCCAGTTGGGCGACCTGAAATTCGGGCAGCGGTTCGACGTGCATGTCGTTTCCATCATCCGGGGGACGCATCATGTCAACATCCCGAACGGGAACGACCGCATTTATCCGCGCGACCGCGTCCAGGTGATTGGCACGGACGAACAAATCGGTCGTTTCTCGGAAGCTTTGGGGCAGACGGTGGTGCTTGATACGGAGGAGGCAGACCGCGAGATGCAGCTCCGTCAGTTCCAAATCACGGAATTCATGGATTTTGCGGGAGAGAAGTTGAAAGACAGTGGCATCCGCGACAGGTATCACTGCATGATTGTGGGATTCGAGACTTCCGGCGGAATGCTGGAAAAACCGGCACCCGACCGGGTCTTTCATCCGGGCGACATCGTCTGGGTCGTGGGCGAGAAGGAAGCCTTGGCCGGCTTGTTCGAGCAGAAGAAAGATTAACAGACGGGGTTGTTTGTTTCAAGGTATTCTCTTATGGCTACCGCCACGTAACGTCCCAGATTTACGGGTACGGCATTGCCTATCATTTGTTCTATTTCTGTTTTAGAACCTAAGAACTGAAAAGTTTTTGGGAACGTTTGGATATAGCTTCGTTCTATGGTGGTCAGTGGACGTACCCCTTCTATGGACTTTACCGGGTCATTATGTTTTATTTGGTAACCTTGTGGAATTGGACGGTTGACACCTCTGATTGTCGGGCTTGGTTCGTGGATGCTGAATATACCGCGACGGGCGTAGCTACGTGGGTGGCGGTAATAAAATTCTATTCCCAGACTGTCTCCCAAATAGTCGGCTACAGTCATTGGCCGTTTTGCCTGATTGTGGGCTAAGATGGCATCCATGAAGCCGTCTTTTTCACCTATTGCGCCTATTAGGATGAATCTTTTCCGCTTTTGGGGAACGTTGCAAAGGCTGGCATTCAAAACCGTTTGGCTCATTCCATATCCTGCTTGTCTGAATATGGCTTTGGCCTGCTGCAACTTATTTGTTTTCACGATGCGCTCCACATTTTCCATGACAAACCAGCGGGGGCGTATTTTACCCACGATTTCAGCAAAACAAACGGTTAAGTCGCCGCGCCCGTTGTCTTCATCGCGTTTTCCTGCAGATGAGAAATCTTGGCAAGGCGGCCCGCCGATAATCATATCTAGTTCGTCGTTGCGGATGACGCTTATGCTCTGTTCCACGTTTTTTAGGTCAAGCATGACTGCTTTGTGTTTGAAGTTGAGACGATAAGTGTCCAAGGCGATTTTCCAGTTGTCGTAAGCGGCAACCACGTCAAATCCGGCCATTGTGAACCCAAGGCTTAGCCCCCCGCAACCACAAAATAAATCCACGACTTTCATTTTCTTCAGCGCATTAGAACAAATCAGGCGAATTAACGATTATGGCATCGAAACGACGTTCGGGGCTTAATAAATTCTGCCCACCGCCTAAAATAATGTATTTGATTTCGTCTTTACGTATGCGTGGATGGACTAATTCTTGGCACTGTAACAAGGGATATGATACTTGTCCACTGATGGAAAAAGCCTTGTCGTTCTTCGTGCCATAAGAAAGGTCGTTTATCGTGTTGTCATAATCAAAGTGTCCATAGACATAGAAATCAAAAAGCATTTTATAAATCCAAATAATACTTCTGTTCGGTCGGGCTATTTTGACTATTTCCCTTTCGCCTTGGGTGCACATGTGTATGGCAGCCAAATTCGACCAAACAAACACATCCAGGCAATTATCCGCTAATTGAGGTTTGCGTCCATTGGTTTTCCAGACGGGTTGAATCATCAAGGGCTCTTGATAGGCGTACATGTCCTTGGCGACATTCTCAATGGCTGTAAGAATCTCGGGATAGAATGGTATGACTTCGTCTGCAACGTCCCAATGCTTTATCTTGGGAAAGTTTCCCAAAAGCTTTTTAAGCTTGTCGCGCCCTTTGGGGCTGTCATAGTGGCGGCAGATGCTGCAGGCGAGATAACAGATGGTGCTTGGGCGCACGACAATCTCGCAACTGTAATGCTCCTCGTCCAACGTGTCCGTTGTGCTGTCGGGCAAGGCGGTTAGTTTTATCTCCAATCCTTTGATGGCTTGTTCCGTGTCGTAATCCGTCAGAACCAAATCAATATGCTCACGTTTCCCTATATAGAACTTTTCATACGGCACATAATTCGTTTCAAAGTTGTAATATAGGTTATCCGCTAAAGGGTCAATCCCGAATAATTCTTTTCCGCTTATGTATTTGTGTAAGAGCTTATTGCTTTTGTCGGTGCACAGATATACAGGTTTAATTCCTTTATGGGACATATATGCGACTAAGGAAGCGGGAAAAGAACTGTTGAATTGATTCTTTCCCCAAAACTTTTCCTGCGTATAGTCCCTGCTGGCATGTTTTTGGCCAAAGAGGCCGGGTTGGATATGTTGTTCCATATAGATTATTCAATCTGTAATTTGCGGTAGTTGCAAATATACGATTAATTTTTTAATCTTCGCTTTCCTCCTCGTCGTTGTCGTCGTCCATGTCGAAGTCGAAGAGCAGGTCGTCCAGGTATTCCGGCGTGGTGAACTCTTCAAGGTCGCGCCGTTCCTTCTTGGTGGGGCGTCCCGTGCCTTTCGCGCGGTTGACGAAGCCGCTGATGCGGTTCATTTCGAGTAGCTCGTATTGTTCCGGCGCGGTGACGTTTTCCAAGATGTCCGGGATGAGTTTGGCACCCACGCGCTTTTCGATGGCTTGTTTGATTTTGAACGAATAGGTGACGGGCGGTTTGCGTACGCTGACAATGTCACCCACTTTGACCGTGCGCGAAGGTTTCAGTTGTGCGCCGTTCATGGAGACTTGCCCTTTCTTGCAAGCTGCGGCAGCCATGGAGCGGGTCTTGAAAATCCGCGCCGCCCATAACCATTTGTCAACTCTCGCTTCGTTCATTTCGTTTCAGGGTTTTATTTCTTGTTGTATTGGTTCATGGTGATTTGTATGCCGCACAGGCAGAAGCTTTTGATCATTTCGCAGGCCAAAGCCACCCGTTCGTCCATCGTTTTCATGTCTTCGTCCGTGAAGTGGCCGAGCACGTAGTTGATTTGCCCGCCGCGCGGGAAGTCGTTGCCGATGCCGAAGCGCAGGCGCGCATACTCTTGTGTGCCGAGCACGGAGGCTATGTGCTTCAGCCCGTTGTGCCCGCCATCGCTTCCGCTTGGTTTCATCCGCAATGCGCCGAAAGGGAGCGAGAGGTCGTCCACAACGACCAATGTCCGTTCCAAGGGGATGTTTTCCTTGTTCATCCAATACCTCACGGCATTGCCGCTCAGGTTCATGTAGGTGGAAGGCTTCAGGAGCACCAGCTGTTGCCCCTTGAGCGGCAGCGTGGCCACGGCACCGTAGCGTTTGTCCTCAAAAACGAGGTTGGACGCCTTGGCCAAGGCGTCCAACACTCTGAATCCTATGTTGTGGCGGGTGCCATCGTATTCATCGCCGATGTTGCCCAAGCCGACAATCAGATATTTCATTCTGTCTTATGTTCTCGGATTAGTTTTCAGCCGCAGCGGCAGCTCTTGCGCCACGGGTCATCTTCACCTGGCAAACCACTACGTCCTTGCTGGTTACGAGTTCCAAACCTTCGAAGTCCAGTTCGCCCACCTTGATGGTTTTTCCGAGGCCGAGGTTGGTCACGTCAATATCCAAACGTTCAGGGATTTGGGTGTAAACGGCTTTCACTTTCAACTTGCGTACCGATGCGGCCAAGCGTCCACCGGCCTTCACACCTTCGGCCAGGCCGTTCAGTTTGATGGGCACTTCCATGACAATCGGATGCACGTCGTTCACTTCGTAGAAATCCACGTGGAGCACGTTGTCCTTCACCGGATGGAACTGGATTTCGCGCATGACGGCTTTGTATGCCTTTCCGTCAATGTCCAAGTTGACAGCGAAGATGTCCGGGCTGTAAATCAGGTTGCGCAACTCGGCGTTGGTCGTCGTGAACGGGATGGAAACGCATTCTCCGTTTTCGTTCTTCATGTTGCCATACAGGTTGCAGGGAACTGCGTCCGTCCTGCGGAGCGCGCGCGCCGCTTTCTTTCCGAACTCTGTCCGTGCGGTGCCTTTGATGTTAATCTCTTTCATTGCAATAATTTTTTTGTGCTACTATAAATTAAGTATTTTCTAATGCTTAATCCGCCATCACACGATGTGAGCATCAGGGATGATGCCGAAAAGCGGTGCAAAATTACTGCTTTCCGGCGGATATGCCAAACATTCGCCCGTTTTTCTTGTCCTTTCGGGAAAATATGGGGCGTTTCCATGTGTTGTGGCGTTTCGTACGGTCGGTGGCCGATAACATTTTGTTATTTTCCGGGGAATTTGACACATTGTCATTTGAAGGCTTCTGAGATTCACTTGTACGGGGCGGGGGGCGGTGGCGGGCGCAAAAAACGCAGTTTCGCGGAGTGTGCGGAAACCAAAATGTCGGCAAATGGAGGGCGCAGGCTTTCTTTTTGTCGCGGGTGCGGCTGTTTCCGCGCCGGGATTACCGGGGCACGTAAGCCGGGCGGGGCTTGTGCCGACATATTGACACCGGGGATTTGTCGGTGAAAAAGTTCCAAATAGCGGGAAAAAGTGCTTCCAAGCCGCCGTCTGAAAAAAACGGGGCCGGGAAAAAAAATTTCGGGGCTTGGAATTTT
>CALUFQ010000077.1 GCA_944319925.1 uncultured Paraprevotella sp. | reverse complement strand
CGAGATACAAGCGTGAATTAGAACGGATTACAGGAATGCATATTGAAATAGGCAATGCATGTGTTCCATAGAAGAAAAGGATGTGTGAAGGGCAGGGTAGTGGAGGGTTCACAGCAACTGCTTGATACACAATGGGCTTGAATCCGTGAACCCTTCATGGGTGAAATCCCCTGTATAGAGAATGGCGGCTGTTCAGGCAACCTGCGCCTGCCCAGGACTATTTGGCAAACATTTTCCCCAAGAGGCTCAACAAGTCCGCAACGCTTTCCTTGTCGGGCACGGGGATGCGCAACGTGGTGCGCCCGCTCTCGCGGTCTTCTTCCACCAGGCTGTCCACTAACTGGCGGGTGGCTTCGGGCGACTTCAAGGTGCGCGCCAGCCCACTGAAGAAAGACATGCCCTGGCGGAGCAAGTCCTCCGGCGCAGTTTCGCGCGGCTCTTGTGCCACCGTATCTTCTTCGGAGACGGGAGACAAACCAGGCTGAACACTTTCTTCCCCGACAGGGGTTTCCATTGCTGACGGATTTTCCTCGGCCGGTTCCTCTTTTTCTTCCTGCCGGATAACCTCTTCCGCAGGAGTTTGGTCCGTTGCATCCGCAGGTGTCTCCACGAAGGGAGAAAGGTTTTCCACGATTTTCTCCAGCTTGCTGTCTTCCAAGAAAATGCTATCCTCCCCATTGTCCAATATGCCTTCGAAGAGCGAAGCTTTGAAATCGAGCGTGGAAAGCATCCGTTCCTCGATGGAAGCGGGTGTCACCAGGTTGATGACCTGTATGTTCCTTTGCTGGCCGATACGGTAAATGCGGGCGATGCGCTGTTCCAACACGGCGGGATTCCACGGCAAGTCCAGGTTGATGAGAATGGATGCCACTTGCAGGTTCAGTCCCGTGCTCCCGGCATCGGTAGAGATGAACACACGGCTTTCGGGCTGTTCGGTGAAATGCTCCATCAGGTCTTTCCGTTTTTCAGAAGGCACACCGCCATGCAGGTATTCGTAGCCAATCCCCCTCTTGTCCAATTCGGCGGCCACGAGCCGCGTCATGCGTTCCCATTGGCTGAACACAACCACCTTTTCGTCACCATTCCCGAACACCTCGTCCAAGATGTTCATCACCTCGTCTATCTTGGTGTCGTAACGGGTCTTCTGGTCCAAAATGTATGAGCTGTCGCACACCATCCGCATCTGGCTCAAAGACAAAAGCAACATGTTGCGGTCTTTTTCGCTGAGGAACCGCTGGCGGCGCCATTTCTGCACCAGCCGGGCCACATTGCTTTTGAACTCTTCGTGCATGTCGTGTTGCTGTTCGGTCATGGGGACGAACAAGACTTTGTCCATGCGATGGGGCAATTGCAAGGCCACGTCCTTCTTCCGGCGGCGGAGCAAGATGTCGTGCAAGCGTTCGCCCACCGCATTCAGCCCCTTGTAGCCTATCACCTTGCCGCTTTCCGACTTAATCACCGAATCGGCCACAAACTTGTAATAAGGCCCCAGGCAATATTGGTCCACGAACTGCGCCACAGAATAGAGCTCTTCCAACTTGTTTTCCAACGGTGTGCCCGAAAGCACCACTGCATATTCGGCTTGGATATGCCGGGCAGCCTTGGAGATCTGCGTGTTCCAGTTCTTGAGACGTTGCACCTCGTCCATGATGAGGAAGTCGGTGCGCAGGCTGCGCATCATCTTGATGTCGTTGCAGGCTGTGTGATAGGACACAATCTTATAGAATGCCTCCGCCCCGTAGAGCTCTTTCCGCTTCATGGGATTGCCTTCCACCACCACGGTCTGTGCGTCGGTGAACCGTTCTATCTCTTTTTTCCACTGGTATTTCAAAGAAGTGGGGCATAGGATAAGTGCCGTGGACACAATGCCTTGCTTGCGCATCAGCTCGGCCGTGCCGATGGCTTGAATGGTCTTACCCAACCCCATCTCGTCAGCAATGATGCACTTTCCGGCACGGTAGGCAAAACGGATGCCCTCTTTCTGATAAGGATAAAGACGGGCGTTGAGCAACGAATCAAGCTGGCTGTCCACGCTGCCTTCGGAAAGGAACTGTTCGCGCCTGCGCCGTTCACGCTTCTCCAAGATGAAGTCGAGCGCATCTCCATACCAGCGGAATGTGTCATCCAACTGCATGGCTTGACGGAAGAAATCGGTAATCGTGTCGATGGCTTCGGGGCGCATCACGCCTTCGGGCGTGAAATAGGGTGCGGCCAACTTGCGGAATGCCTCGGCATTGTCGCTACCGATGCGCAAACGCACTTCCCTTTCACCCCGGTAGGAAAGATAAACGGAAGTGTAAGGGGGCAACTCCCGGTGAACCCTCTTGTGATGGGCTGCAATCCACAGCTTCACGGCTTCCACGTGCTTGCACGTGCCCAACCGGCTGGTCTTGAAATCCATGCAAGAGCAATAGTTCCACGGGCTCTCCTCCCCGCGATAGACCACCCGGTATTCGTTTCGCGAAACCGGATTGGCCACGGTGTAGTAACCGGGATATTCCTTGGCGTTCATTTCGTGGATGGCGAAAAGCTCTTTTTCAGCCGCTTGCCGGCGCAAAGCCACCTGCCACTCCTCCAAAGTCTGGTCCTCGGGTTTATAATAGTAAGACACTTTGGGCGCGGTTTTCTTTTTCGTGCCGCCCGCTTTCTTTTTTGCCATGCCTGTAATCTTATCTAATTATTCCCTCAATCTCTAAAGTTTCTCTCCCCTGAAAATAAAGGAGGGAATATAACAAGCTCCTAAAAAAGCTGCGCCTTGATTGGCGTTAACAAACTTCGTTGCAACAATTAAAAGAGCCGTGTTATGGACACAAAAATAGCTGATTTTAACGAGATGGAATACATTTTGAGCGTTAAAAGTGGCGTAAACGGTGGAATATCATTCTTTGATGCTGTTTCCTTTGTCAACAGGGAAATCGTATGATTTGTTGAAGTCCACGCTTCGCCACTTGTTCTGATTGTCCAAAAAGGTCAGCGTACCGGCACATGAGCCGCAAAGCTTTTGCCCTTCCTTGTCGTAATAGAATGTTTGAACAGCATTGATTCGTGCACCTTGGCCGGTTGATTGCAAGGTGTCTTTTATGAGATAAACGCTCTTGTCTTCACTGTTGTAGATATACCAAGCCATGGATTTGACGGCTACATTCCATTGTATGGACGTGTCCGTGGCTGGAGGTATATGAAATGTAAGCGGGGTCTTTGTCGGAGCCGAATAACTTCCGTTTGCGATGGCTTTGCATGTGGCTGCAATACTTTCGTAGAGTTTTTCCTTCTGCGCTTGCGAAAGAGGTTGTCGTAAGATGGAGTAATCTATGCGGAAATATTCGCTCAGTTTTTCCCACAAGGCGTATTCTTGTGGTGTTGTTTTTGTCTCAACCCAATCCGGCACTGAACCTAGTGGTGAATATGGTTCAGAAAAATCTTGTGTAGCAGACTTTATCGTTCCTTCTTGCCCCCATGATATGAAAGGGCAAGAAAGAAGGATGAGAAATATAATAGCTTTCAAAGGCATCATTTATAGGAGAATTTTTGCGGTTACTTGTTCTGAGAAATCTTCAGATGTCTCACTATTATTATTATTAAGACGATATCTTAATGTACCCGAGCAACTAATAATTACAGCCGTAGTTTGAGGGGAGCAAGTACATGATCCTTCGTAACTTATGCATGCAACGCCAGATTCATAAGCGTTAGCCGAAGCTGAATTCACTGCCGTTCCTTCCGAATTTAAGGTGTAACTAACAGTTGCTTTGACACTTGCATCCACTCCACTTGCTTGAAAAATGGTATATGGCCCTGAAGTTCCACTAATTCCTGGCAATGATTGCTGCCGCAATGATACTTCTCGTTTTCTTTTTCATAAATGTTCCCATTCTCATATTATTTAAGTTGGTGATATTTTTTGCAAAAAAACGTTCTTTTTTCAAAATCGCCAAATTTCCGAGGAAAAAACACGTTCTCCTATAAACTCCGCAACAGCCCATGGGTTGAATGAAAAAACTTCTTGTAGAAATTCAAAACAGTTTCTCATCATCAAAGAAACATTGTCATATATGCCGGAAGATACAGCACATCTTCTTCCTTGCACATATCTTTCGTATAAATCAAATATTTATTTTTTATCCGCGCTGAAAATTTTCTGCAAAAAGCATCCAGCGAAGCATGTGCCTTATAACCGGATGATTTCACTTCAATAGGGCTTACCTTGTCGGCTTCGTCAATCAGAAAATCCACTTCGTAATTGTGCTTTTCGCTTTCTGTGGGAAACGTGTAATAATACAACTCATGACCGGCTGCTTTCAGCATCTGTGCAATGGCATTTTCGTAAACATATCCTAAATCGGCACTCAGTTTGTCACTGAGGAGTTTATGATAAATCGTGTTGTCGGTAAACCTTCTGTCCCAAAACGCGAGAGTGACGAACAATCCAGTGTCGCCTGCGAACATCTTGTATTTGTCGGGATTCTGATGCAATGCCATTCCTGCATTTGGATCATTGGCATGATAAGCCATGTTGACTACCATTGATTCCTTGATTTCTGAAATAATCTCTGCCAATTCGGAGTTACGTGTGCCGTCTGTCGCGCTCCATGCCAAATATCTGTTGGCGTTGCTTGTCAGTTGTGCCGGAATCTGATGGAACATCTTGGAAGCGTTGCCGGTCGGGTCTATTTTGTTGAAATCGTCTTCATACAACGTTATGATGGAACGTTTCACGCTATCTACCTTTTCCAAATTGTTGGTCTCAAGATAAGAGACTACAGCCTGCGGCATACCGCCAATAAGCATATATAAGCGGAAATCACGCATCAATTTACGGTTCGTGGCATCTCCCAAAGATGTCCTGTTGTGGAAACAGCTTCGGAGTAATTTTATCGTTGCGCTATCTCCCAACGCCCACTTGAACTCTTCATAATCCATCGGATACATGTGGAGTTTGACTTCTTCGCTCGGAATAAGAATATCCTTGACGTTCTTGCGGATTGAAATCAGCGAACCTGTTTCTATGTAATCATATCTTCCGTCTTTTACAAGATACTTGATTGCCTGTCTTGCTTTTGGCGCGAGTTGGACTTCATCGAAGATAATGGCGGACTTGCGTACTTTCAATTCTATACCGTATTCCAGTTGCAGCCGCATGAAAATACGGTTAAGGTCGGATACATCATTAAACAAGTCGCGGATTTCGGAGGAACATGCGGCAAAATCCACCAATATATGGGTATCGTATTCGTTTTTCGCAAATTCCTCAGCGACGGTGGATTTTCCGACACGTCTTGCACCCTGTATCAATACGGCTGTTCTGCCTTCATCAGTCTGCTTCCATCGCAGAAGTTCATCGTAAATTTTTCTTTTGAATATCATAGGTTGGCTTTTATTGGGGACAAAGGTAATGTGCATTACACGAATCTCAAAATGTTTTTAGTTAAAATCGACACGAATCTCAATTTGTTGGGGCGTAATGCATCAATCTCAGCATTTTTATTTCGCAATAAAGCAGTAATCTCATTTTCCAAGCAAGCTTAAGGTTCTTTGTCCGGCAAAAGATTTATAACCGACAGAAATGGATTGCAAAAAACATCTCCCCATTTCCTTTTCATAAGAACTTGAAAATCTTGCATGTCCAAAATACATCCGCTTATGTTCCAAGTACATAATATCCCTGCGAACGTGGAGATGCAAGATTTTCAAGTCACGACATTTTTTTTGCGATTCAATTTTTTGCTGCTAAATCAATCTTCGCCGCCCTGTTGTGCCTCGAAGTCTTTAATCAGTTTCTCCTGCACATCTGCCGGCACAAGTTCGTAGCTGGCAAACGACATGATGAAGGACGCACGTCCGCCCGTGATGGAACTCAGTGAAGTGCAGTAGTTCGACATTTCCTTCAAGGGAACTTTTGCCGTGAGCTTCTCGTAGCCGTTCTCGCTCACCATGCCCATAATCATGCCGCGACGGCCCTGCAGGTCGCTCATCACGTCGCCCATCTTGTCCGAAGGCGTGAACACCTCCACATCGTAAATCGGTTCCAAAATCTTCGGGCCGGCATTCTTGAAGGCCATGCTGAACGCGTTGCGCCCGGCCAACATGAACGATATTTCATTGGAATCCACCGGATGCATCTTTCCGTCATAGACAATCACACGCACATCGCGGGCGTAGCTTCCCGTCAGCGGGCCGCGTTCCATGCGTTGCATCACGCCTTTCAGGATGGCCGGCATGAAACGTGCATCAATGGCACCGCCCACCACGGAATTGATGAACACCAGCTTGCCACCCCATTCCAAAGGCACTTCTTCCTTGCTACGCGCGGTCACGCGATATTCCTGCCCATTGAAACGATATACATCCGGATCGGGCATACCTTCGTAGTAAGGCTCCACAATCAGGTGCACTTCGCCGAACTGGCCCGCACCGCCAGACTGCTTCTTGTGGCGATAGTCCGCACGAGCCGCCTTGGTGATGGTTTCTCGGTAAGGAATGCGCGGTTCTTCATATTTGATGGCAATCTTTTCGTTGTTTTCCATGCGCCATTTCAGGGTGCGCAAGTGGAACTCTCCTTGGCCGTGTACCAAAATCTGGCGCAACTCTTTGCTCTGCTCTATCACCCACGTGGGATCTTCCTCGCGCATGCGGTTCAGGGCATTCATCATCTTCTCCGTTTCGGCTTCGTTCACGGCCTTCACCGCACGGGTATATTTGGGATTCGGATATTTGATGAAGTTGAAACGGTTCTCGCAATCCTTGCCATTCAACGTGTTGCCCGTCTTCACGTCTTTCAGCTTCACAGTGCAACCAATATCGCCGGCCACCAGCTCTTCCACTTTGATGCGGTTGGCACCCGCGCAAACGAACAACTGCGACATGCGTTCCTTCGAGCCACGGTCGGCATTGTTCAAATCGTCGCCTTCGTGCACACGCCCACTCATCACCTTGAAATACTGCACTTCGCCGATATGCGGTTCCACCCCCGTCTTGAAGAAATAGAGCGAGGTCGGCCCGTTCGAGTCGGGAACAACCTCCATGCCCCGCGTGTTATGCACTTTCGGCATCTCATCCACGAAAGGCACGACGTTACCCAGGAACTCCATCAGGCGGCGGACACCCATGTCCTTGCCCGCACATACGCAGAACACGGGGAAGATGCTCCGCGTGGCCAGCCCCTTGCGGATGCCCTCGCGCATCTCGTCCTCGGTCAGCGTGTCACTGTCGAAGAACTTCTCCATCAAAGTCTCGTCGTTCTCGGCTGCGGCCTCCACCAATGCCTTGTGCAGTTCCAAAGCCTTCTCCATCTCCTCGGCGGGAATTTCCTCGATAGTAGGCGCACCGCCTTCCGGCCCCCAAGAATATTTCTTCATTAGCAACACGTCAATTAAGGCATTGAAATCCGGCCCGGTCTTCACGGGATATTGCACGGGAACGACTTTGTTTCCATAAATCGAAGTGAGCTGTTCCAGCACGTTGTCGTAATCACATTTCTCATCATCAAGCTGGTTGACCAGGAAAATCACAGGTTTGCCCAGCTTCTCCGTGTAACGGAAATGGTTCTGCGTCCCCACTTCCGGGCCGTATTGCCCGTTGAGCAGCAGCACGGCCGTGTCCGTCACGTTCAACGCAGTGATGGCCGCGCCCACGAAGTCATCAGACCCCGGGCAGTCGATAATGTTCAGCTTCTTGCCGTTCCACTCCACGTGGAACACCGTGGAAAACACGGAATATCCATATTCTTGCTCCACCGGGAAATAGTCGCTCACCGTATTTTTGGCCGTAATCCGCCCGCGCCGCTTAATCAACCCTGCCTCATACAACAAGGCTTCTGTCAACGTTGTCTTACCCGACCCGTCATTCCCCAACAGGGCTATGTTTTTAATCTCATGCGTTTGATACACTTTCATTGCGTAAAAATTTAAAGATAACAACTAAACGGCTCTAAAATTAGCAATAAATGCGCATCCTGCCAACAAAAACAGAAAGATGTTGCATTTGTTTTTCAGCAAGGATGCGTTTTCCCGCTACTTTTGATTACCTTTGTGCCACGATTACACCTTATTATTATATATGAATACATGGCCGGCATCTATCTCCACTTCCCGTTTTGCGCGAGCCGCTGCGTCTATTGCGATTTCTATTCCACCCTGCAAGGCGGGAAAAGCCGGGCATACGTGGAAGCCCTCTGCCACGAGCTTAGGTTGAGGGCCGGATACCTTGCCGTCGACGGAAAACTGCTTCCCGTGGAGACCGTCTATTGGGGTGGCGGGACTCCCTCCACGCTCGACACGGGACTGATGGCCGAAATCTTCGACACCCTGTATGCGACTTATCCCATCGCCGACGACGCGGAAATCACGCTCGAAGCCAACCCCGACGACTTGTCCGCAGAAAAAATCAAGGCCATCCGGAATTTGCCTTTCAACCGGCTGAGCATAGGAGTGCAAACCTTCGCCGACGGCCAACTGGCATTCCTGAACCGCCGCCACACCGGGCAACAGGCCGTAGGCGTAGTCAAGGCCTGCCAAGACGCAGGATTCGGCAACATCAGCATTGACTTGATTTACGGCCTTCCCGGGCAAACCGTCCGCCAATGGGAAGACGACCTTGAGGTGGCCGCCGGACTGGACGTGCAACACCTTTCCGCCTATGCCCTGATCTACGAAGAAGGCACACGGCTGTGGAGCATGAAAGAGAAACATCTCGTGGAAGAAACGGATGAGGAGACAAGCCTGTGCATGTTTGACCGGCTGATGGACAGGCTCAAAGACGCGGGATTCGAGCACTACGAAATTTCCAACTTCGCCCGCGAGGGATACCGTTCGCGCCACAATTCCAGCTACTGGAAAGGTATCCCCTACCTAGGCTGCGGCCCTTCGGCCCATTCCTATGACGGGCACGACCGCCAATGGAACCGTCCCGACCTGGACCTTTATCTCAAGGGAATGGCGTACTGCACATCGCCGGAAGCACTCGCGCAAGCCACGTGGATAGAAAAAGAACAGCTCAACACGGCGGAGCGCTACAACGACCTCATCATCACCGCCCTGCGCACCTGCGAAGGCATCGACCTGTCCTCCCTTCACCATGCATTCGGCGACCCGCTCACGACATATTGCCTGCACAATGCCGCCCCACACGTCCAAAGCGGCAGGTTGGAAATCCTCCCTTCCTCCGCCACATCGCCCGAAGGAAGGCTCAGGCTGACCCGCAAGGGGCTGTTCCTCTCAGATGGCATCATGAGTGACTTGCTTTGGGTAGAAGAAACCGATTAGCCAATCCACGCCCTCCGGCCTTATCACATGATATCGGTTAATTGCGCATTTCCTGGTAAGTAATCTCGTAGAAGCAAGGATAAACATTGGACGACGCATCACTGTGACCTTGGGAATGGGGCACGATGAGACGCACCTTGGCGATTTCATCCTTCGCCGACAACTGGCGACCGATATTGATATAAGTCAGCGGCACCAGCCAACCGGCAGGTACGGCCGTTGAACCATAATAAGCATACATGGCTCCGCCGCCATTGACCGATGTGTTGAACGAAGCCGTGAACGTGCCGTAATTGTTAGTCACGTCCATGATGTCGGGATTCGTGGCCCAGTAAGTGGAATTGTTCGTGGTCTGCACGGAATCCCGCAGTATATTAAATTCCGTATAACGGCAGATGACGCGTTTCTGCTGGCCGCTACGCAACTTGTCGCCCACGCCTTTCCGGACAATCTGCATATACACGCCAGTGTTCTCGAACACGACATATTCGTTGCGCTCCAAATTGGTCGTGCTATCCTGCGCATAGAAAGTCCCTTCAGAAATCGTGTTGATTTTTCCTACGTGGATTAGCTCCTCACCGTCGCTCGAACGGATTACCACGTCACGCTCCAAAAAAGCTGCAATGGCGTCGCGCTCGCGCTCGCGCTGTTCGGCATAAGTCTCGCCATCGTCACAACTCTGCCACAGCCAGCCGGTCAAGACCAAGGCCAGGCACATATAAATCGCTTGCTTCATTGTGTTGTTCATCCTTTCTGTTCCTGTTTCGTATTCGTTTGGATGCCCTCTTTGAGCAAAGGGGCATATTGTTTCAAAGCTTTCCTCACCAAATCCACCGCCTCGTCCATCGTGCATACCAATTCCCCGCCAGCCGCGTTCAGGTGACCACCGCCGTTGAAAAAATCAGCCGCCATGCGGTTGCACGGGAAATCATCGACCGAGCGCAAAGACACGCGAATGCAATTGCGCTCCGTGTCTTCGCGCAGGAACACCGACAGGCGGGCCTTCTTGACCTGAAGGGGAATGTTCACGAATCCTTCCGTGTCGCCCTTCTTGTGCGAAAACATTTTCTGCTCCGCCCGCGTCAACGTCATGAGCGAGGCGTGGTATTCGGGAAATATCTCCAGCTTGACATACAGGAGATAACCCATCAGGCGGAAACGGTCTGCGGAATAGTTGTAGAACACGTTCCGGTAAATTTTGTCCTTGTCTATCCCTTTCGCCAGCAACTGCCCCACGACATAGTAAATGTCACTCCGATTGGAATTATAGGAAAAACACCCCGTGTCTGTCATCATACCGGTATAAAGACACGTGGCCTCCTCGTGAGTCAACGCCTCAAAACCGCCGATTTGCACCAACACGCGATAAAGCAACTCACAGGTGGAACTCATGTCTTGGCGCGACAACCGCCACTCGCAAAAATCCGAAGGATCAAGATGATGGTCAACCATCACTTTGCGGGCCGGCGATTCCACCACGGGTCCCTGCATCCCCAGCAAACGGTCGGACGCATTGAAATCGAGACAGACAATCAAATCGGCAGCGGCAATCAACGGATTCAGCTCCGCCTCGTGCTTCTCGTAAATCCGGACACGCTCCGCCCCCGGCATCCATTTCAGAAAATCGGGGAAAACATTCGGCACCACGGGAAGCGCGTCCTTGCCTCTCCGCCATAGGTAATGGGAAAAAGCCAACACCGCCCCCATCGCGTCCCCGTCGGGAGACACATGGCAAGTAATGATGATATAGTTTGACTCGTCCAACAACGCGCACAACTGGTGCGCATCGGCCTCGGACAAGAGATTATCCAGCATATACAAACGACTTTATTTTTATCAGTTTGCAAATATACGATAAAAATCCGCCATCTTTCAGTTTAAAGCAACTTTTAACGCGCCTTCCCGCCTCATGTCGTAACAGTTCCAACCCAAATCACGGCATTCCTGCAAGCAACGCTCCCGGTCGGATGCCCACAGGGAAGCGTCGAGCACCACGCAACGGGGGCGGAACAACCGCGCCAAATGCGACAGGTTGCCATTGAACCCGCGGCACACGTAAAGATAGTCCACGTCCGCGCGGACGTTGCTCTTCAACCGCCCCCAACGGCCATCGCATAACACAAGGAATGACACGCCACCCGTGCACTCCACCAACCCGCCCGTAGCCGAAACACGCGCGTCATGATAATCTCCCGAGACTACCACCGGCGGTGCAGAAAGCTTGCGCCGCCAAAAAGAATCCGCGATATAAGCCATTCCCCCCTCCCGCACACTGTCCGGAAATGCGGGAAACAAATAAGAAACCCCGGAAGAATAAATCACATGGACTGCCGGACAACGGGAGTTGAAATAAAACACCACCCCCGAACGCGCACGTTTCAGCCAAGCGTCGGCCACCCCCACGCAAACAATCCACAACGTCACGGAGAACAAAAGCTTCAACCACGTGGCACGGGAAAAATACGAAACCGAAAGGCAAACGGCCAAACCGACATAACACGAAACCATCAAGAGGGGTGACCAGTCCACGTCCACCACTGCCAACGGCCAACTTGCCATCCAACGCAGACACCCGTTCTGCAAAAACACCAGCCAGCCCACCACCTTGGCACAGACGACCGTCCCCACTCCCGTCCATCCCACAAGCCACATCACCGGCATGCAATAGACCAACACGGCCGAAATGGGAGACACGAACAGCGTGCCCAACGCTGAATAAGGAGCAAAAGTACCAAAACAACAAGCCACGAGCGGAATGGTGAACGTCGAGGCTGCCAACGACACCGCCAAACTGTCGAGCAGCCAGGCCCAACGGCGATTGCACATGAAGCCCCACTCACGGCATCGCGGATAAACAAGCAGTATGCCCGCCATGGCCAGGAAAGAAAGCTGAAATCCCACATCATACAGCCACAACGGATTCAAACAAAGCATCAGCACCGCGCTCACGGACAAAGAATTGACCGAGAACCCGGAACGCCCCAGCAACGCTCCGACCTGCATGAAAGAATAAGTCACAGCCGCACGGACCAATGACGGAGGTATGCCTGCCAAAAACGTATAGCCCCAAATCATGCCCAACACCAATATTCCCCCGAGCCACTTTGCCACGCGCTTTCGGCAATAGCGCAACAACACAAAATTCAGCATAGTGACAAGGTAAGTGAGGTGCATCCCCGACAAAGCCAGCACGTGGGTCACCCCGACCCCAGCATACACGTCCTCAAGTTCTGGCGACAAGGCCGAATCCTCGCCAAGCGTCAGGGCTGAAAACAGGGCCATGGGTTCGCCCCGCAAGCCAGCCTCGCTGTATAAATCCAGCAAGTGCTCACGTCCGCGTAAAGCTCCGACCAGCAAGTTGGACATAAATGGCAAACGGTTGTCCCAGCCGTCATACCCACCTGTTTTCCGCCATTTTCCCTCCAGTACGGAAGCCCTTCCCGAAATACCTTTTACCGCAAGATAGGATGCGAAATCGAATTCTCCCGGGTTGCCGCGGTTGCGCGGACGGCTGATTATCCCCTTGAACAACAACTCATCACCCACTTGGAGATGCTTCGCCATGGAATCACCATAAAAATAGAGCTGAATCCGCCCGATGGTCCTCCCTTCGCCCAACACCATCGCCGCCACAAGCACGGAGTGCCCGGCATCCTCCGGCACATCAGCCAACATGACCCGCCACAAACGGCTCTCTGCCGGCCATGCCTTCTGCACGTTTTGCCATGCTGCGGCCGAACGCCAACAGCCGAATAGAAAAAGATAAAGGAATAACGTAACGCCGAAACAGACAGTCCGTCGCGAAACATACTCCGAAATGTGTGTCCTGAAAGAAAAGAAACCGCAAGCCACACAAGCAACTCCCGCCAGCACCACGGCCAAGCAAAGGAACGAAACCACAAAACTCTCTTCCCCGTTCGCCTCACCCACCCAACGGCCAAGCCAAAAACCGGGAAGAAGCGGCAACACCAACCTGAGAAAAGGATGTTTCCGCCATGACTTAACAAATGTGTTCTTCAGGAACTACAGGTTTTTCAATGCATGAATCTCTTCCAACGGATCTGAAGCATGGAATACCGCGCTTCCTGCCACCAGCACATTGGCTCCCGCCTCATATAATTTCAGTCCCGTTTCGCGGTTCACGCCGCCATCGACCTCAATCAAGACGTCTGCCCCACGTTCGTCTATCATGCGCCGCAACCGTGCGACCTTGTCTAACGTGCGGACAATGAATTTCTGTCCGCCAAATCCGGGATTCACAGCCATCAGCATCACAATATCTACATCCCCGATGATTTCCTCAAGCACGGAAACCGGCGTGGCAGGATTCAACGTCACCCCGGCTTTCATTCCCGCATCCTTGATTTGCTGCACGACCCGGTGAAGGTGCGTACAGGCTTCCGCATGCACATTCATGGAATAAGCCCCCAACGCCTTGACTTCGTTCAGGAACTTTTCGGGTTGCACTATCATCAGATGCACGTCCAAAGGCTTTTTACACAAACGAGCCACATGTTTCAACACGGGAAAGCCAAAAGAAATATTGGGAACAAAAACACCATCCATGATGTCAATATGCAGCCAGTCGCACTCGCTGCGGTTAATCATGCCCAAATCCGATTCCAAATTGCCGAAATTGGCCGACAACAAAGAAGGAGCCACAAGTCGCTTCATAGTACACAAATTTTACGGATACATACCAACACAAAGATAAGGCAAATATCCTACACGCGCAAATATACGCGCATTAAAAACAAACACGTCATTTCAAAATCATCCGTGCAAACTCCCCGTTGGCCAATTCCACCTCTTTGTAGTTCCGTGCGAACAATTTCAGAAAAGCAATCGCCCTCAGCGAGGGCGAAGGAACGTCATTGCGTAAAGTCACCTCCATAAGCTGCCCTTTTTAAACACTTAAATAACGAAACGACAGCCGATTTTAGTATATTAGAAACGCAAATATTTTAAGAGATGGCCAAATGAAGCTCTTTTTTCGAAGCCATGCGCCGCAAATTCAACAAAGCGTAACGCATGCGTCCTAATGCCGTGTTGATGCTCACCCCTGTGATCTCTGCGATTTCCTTGAACGAAAGTTCCTGATAGTAACGCATGAAAACGACTTCCTTCTGGTTCTGCGGCAGATGTTCCACCAAAAGCTTCACGTCGTCAAGCACCTGCTCGCGCACCATTTTGTTCTCCACTGTGGTTTCAGCCAGTTTGATGTCGTTGAACAAGTCGTAGTCCACATCATCATCCGACACACAATTTTCATTCTTCAATTGGCGGAAATAGTCAATCACCAAGTTGTGGGCAATCCGCGTGAGCCAAGCTTGGAATTTCCCGTTTTCCACATACTTGCCTTGCTGGATGGTCACCACCGCCTTCATGAATGTCTCCTGGAAGATGTCATCTGCCACGTCCTGGTTGCGCACGGCAAAAAAGATATACGAGAAGATTTTCTCTTCATACCTTTCTAACAACGTATCGAAAGCCTTGTTATTGCCTTCTGCATAAATCCTGACCAACATTTCGTCAGCCAAATCCATTAAACTCTCCATTCTTTCTTCTTTTCTTTTAAAAGTAAGAGTGTTTCGATAGGCAATAACTTTTTAATATTTAATAAATGATTTAATCGGATGCAAATAAAAGAAGAATTTCGGAAATAGGCAAATTTATCCGCAAAAAAATAAAAATCTGTTTTGGATTTGTCGTGCAATGATATGGAATGAGTTTCCAAGCCGGTTTTGCTACCTTGACAAGGAAATAGCGGGTTCGTTGGCAAAAAAACACTGAAGCGGAAGTTTCAATCAAGCGCGAGGGCAAAGCAAGCGAGATTGTCGTGCCAGACGTGGGAAACGTGTGCAAACAGACTGGAAAATGGGTCAGCGGAAAATCAATGTGGGTACGCATAAATCATAGAGAGTCTGCCGGAGCAGTAGAAATATAACGGGGAACGGTTTCTCATGCTTCCCTGCCGATACGCTGCGACGGATTTGACATTTTGCTATTTGCCCGGGGATTTGACACTTTGTCATTTG
>CALUFQ010000076.1 GCA_944319925.1 uncultured Paraprevotella sp. | reverse complement strand
ATCGCCTACAAGCCCAACCTGGCCTTCTACGAAAGCATGGGCGTGAAGGGATGGCTCGCGTTTGAAAAGACCATCAAATACCTGAACGAGAACTACCCCGACCAGTTTATCATCGCCGACGCCAAGCGCGGCGACATCGGCAACACGTCGGCCATGTACGCCCGCACCTTCTTCGAGGAGATGCAACTCGACGCGCTGACCGTGGCTCCCTACATGGGTGAGGACAGCGTGACCCCATTCCTCGGCTATGAAGGCAAGTGGGTCATCCTGCTTGCCTTGACGAGCAACAAAGGCTCGCATGACTTCCAGCTGACGGAAGACGCGCAAGGCGAACGCCTCTTTGAGAAAGTGCTGCGCAAGAGCCAGGAATGGGGCAACGACGAGAACATGATGTACGTGGTAGGCGCCACGCAAGGCCGCATGTTCGAGGACATCCGCAAAATCGCCCCCGACCACTTCCTGCTCGTGCCGGGCATCGGCGCACAAGGCGGGTCGCTGGAGGAAGTGTGCCACTACGGAATGAACAAGACCTGTGGACTGATTGTCAACAGCAGCCGTGCCATCATTTATGCCGACTCTTCGGAAAATTTTGCCGACGTAGCAGGCGAAAAAGCCCACGAAGTGCAATTGCAAATGGCAGAACAACTGAAAACATTGTAATTCCGAACGGAAACAACAAGTCTTAGAAAAGCGCTCTGCACAGGTTACAAGCCATGGCGGAACGCTTTTTCGTTCCCGAACAGCCTTTTCTTCATGCCCGCTTTTCTATCCAAAACTAACCATAAGACATTCAAAAAAGTGCCCTTCCCACAATTTCTTCGCTGAAAATGTGGCGTAATTCGTTTTTTTTTGCGAAATTTGCACAATTAGTAATGACAACAATAGAAGCCCATGGAATTTACCGCTAAGCAAATAGCAGAATTCATACAAGGTTCGATTGAAGGAAACGAGAATGTTTCGGTTCATACCTTCGCCAAAATCGAAGAAGGCGTACCGGGTGCTATTTCTTTCCTTTCCAATCCCAAATACACGCATTATCTTTACGACACCCAATCAAGCATCGTGCTGGTGAACAAAGACTTGGAATTGGAAAGAGCTACAAAAGCCACGCTCATCAGGGTTGACAACGCATACGAGGCGGTAGCCCGCCTGCTGACTCTTTATGAAATGAGCAAGCCCAAAAAGAAGGGCATCGACCCGCTGGCTTATATTGCTCCGACAGCCCAAATCGGGGAAGACTGTTATGTGGCTCCTTTTGCCTACATCGGCGAGCACGTCAAAATCGGGAAGGGGACGCAGATTTATCCCCACACCACCGTATATGACAATGCATCCGTCGGCGAAAATTGCCTTCTCTATGCCAACGTCTCCGTCTATCACGACTGCAAGATAGGCAACCGGGTCATTCTCCATTCGGGATGTGTCATCGGAGCCGACGGCTTCGGATTCGCCCCTACCGGAAACGGATATGAGAAAATCCCGCAAATCGGCATCGTTACCATTGAAGACGATGTGGAAATAGGTGCAAATGCCTGCGTGGACCGTTCCACCATGGGCTCCACCGTCGTACGCAAAGGCGTAAAGATAGACAACCTCGTCCAGATTGCCCACAATGTGGAAGTGGGAGCAAACACCGTCATGTCCGCCCAGGTCGGCGTGGCCGGTTCCACCAAAATCGGGCAATGGTGCATGTTCGGCGGCCAAGTGGGCATCGCGGGACATGCGGTCATCGGAGACCAAGTGAAATCCGGTGCGCAAGCCGGCATCGCGGGCAGCCTCCGCAAGGGGCATGTCACGGTGCAAGGTTCGCCGGCCATCGAAGCCAAGAATTTCGCCCGTTCCAGCATCGTGTTCAAGAACCTCCCGGAAATGTACAGCGATGTGAACCGCATGAAGAAAGAAATTGAAGAACTCAAAGAAATACTCAATAAGAACAAATAAAGCGCTATGTTGAAACAAAAGACATTGCAAGGAAGTTTCTCCCTCTGCGGCAAAGGCTTGCATACGGGACTGAACCTGACCGTCACTTTCAACCCGGCTCCCGAAAACCATGGCTATAAAATCCAGCGCATTGACTTGGACGGACGTCCCATCATCGACGCCATCGCCGAAAATGTAGTAGATACGACACGGGGAACCGTGTTAGGGCGCGGCGACGTGCGCTGCAGCACGGTCGAACATGCATTGGCGGCTTTATATGCCATGGGAGTGGACAACTGCCTCCTGCAGGTAAACGGCCCCGAATTGCCGATTCTTGACGGCAGCGCGGAAAACTACGTGGCAAATATCAAGCGCGTGGGCATTGCCGAACAGAATGCAGTGAAGGACTATTATATCATCCGCAAAAAGCTGGAGGTGAAAGACGAAGCGACAGGCTCGTGCATCACCATCCTCCCGGATGACCAATTCAGCATCACGTCCATGATTTCTTTCCAGTCTAAAGTGCTTTCCAGCCAATTTGCCACATTGGACAGCATGGAAAACTTCGAAACGGAAATCGCACCCAGCCGCACATTCGTCTTCGTCCGGGAAATCGAACAGTTGCTGGCCGCAGGCCTCATCAAAGGCGGCGACTTGGACAACGCCATCGTGATTTACGAAAACGAAATGTCGCAGGAAAAGCTCGACCACCTGGCTGACAGCATCGGTGTGCCCCATCATGACGCAAAGGAAAAAGGATACCTGAACCATAAGCCCTTGGTGTGGGACAATGAACCGGCGCGCCACAAACTGCTTGACATCATCGGCGACATGGCCTTGATAGGCAAACCCATCAAGGGACGCATCATCGCCACACGCCCCGGACACACCATCAACAATAAATTCGCCCGGGTCGTGCGCAAAGAAATACGCGCACACGAAATCCAGGCACCGGGATACGACTGCAACGAGCCGCCCATCATGGACGTCAACCGCATCCGCGAACTCTTGCCCCACCGTTATCCCATGCAGCTAGTGGACAAAGTGATAGAACTCGGCCCCAACACCATTGTGGCCGTCAAGAACGTCACCAGCGACGAACCGTTCTTCGTGGGACATTTCCCCCAAGAGCCCGTCATGCCCGGAGTGTTGCAAATCGAAGCCATGGCGCAGGCCGGCGGCTTGCTGGTGCTCAACTCCTTGGAGGAACCTGAACGCTGGAGCACCTATTTCCTGCGCATTGACCAAGTGAAGTTCCGCCACAAAGTAGTGCCTGGCGACACGCTGATATTCAAAGTGGAGCTGTTGGCTCCCGTGCGCCACGGCATCTCTTCCATGCGCGGTTACGTGTTTGTCGGGGAGAACGTCGTGACGGAAGCCACTTTCACCGCCCAAATCGTAAAAAACAAGTAAAACATAGTTATGAACAAAATAAGCCCTTTGGCATTTATCGACCCTGAAGCCAAAATCGGGGACAACTGCGAAATAGGCCCGTTCTGTTTCATTGACAAGAATGTGGAAATCGGGGACAACAACGTATTGATGAACAATGTCACCATGCTCAATGGCGCACGTATCGGCAACGGCAATATCTTCTTTCCCGGTGCTGTCATCAGTGCCATACCGCAAGACTTGAAGTTCAAAGGCGAAGAAACAACCGCCATTGTCGGCGACAACAACAAAATACGCGAAAACGTCACCATCAACCGCGGAACTGCCGCCAAAGGCAAAACAGTCGTAGGCAGCAACAACCTGTTGATGGAATCCGTGCACGTGGCCCACGATGCATGTGTCGGCAACGGGTGCATCATCGGCAACGGCACAAAATTGGCAGGTGAAATCATCGTGGACGATTTTGCCACCATCAGTGCCAACGTGCTGATGCACCAGTTCTGCCGCGTGGGAGGCTACACCATGGTGGGTGGGGGAACCCGTTTCAGCCAAGACGTGTTACCCTACACGATGTGCGCCCGCGAACCGGCTGCCTATTGCGGCTTGAACCTTGTCGGGCTGCGCCGCAGAGGATTCAGCAATGAACTGATAGAAAACATCCACAACGCCTACCGGATTATCTTCGGCGGAATGGCCTTGAACGAAGCCTTGCAGAAGGTGCGTGAAGAAGTGCCTGCCAGCAAGGAAATAGACTATATCATTGATTTCATTGAAAAATCCAAAAGAGGATTTGTCCACTAACTCCGCATACCATGACATACCGATTCGTGCTCATCTCAAACGAAGTGGAAGGCTTCGCGCGGGAATACAAGATTGATGCAAGTGCCACTTTCTACGACTTCCATCGGCTCATCCTGTCTTCGTGCGGATACGCTGACAACCAACCCACAAGCTTTTTCATCTGCAACGACGAGTGGGAAGAGGAACTGGAAGTGATGTTGGAAGACATGGGTAACAGCCGAGCAGACGAGGATGTCTATCTGATGAAGGACACGAAGCTGGAAGACTTGGTGGAAGAAGAAAAGCAGCATCTCGCTTACATGTTCGACCCCATCGGCAACCGGATGTTCCTCATCGAACTTGCGGAAATCATATTCGGGGCATCGCAGGCGCAATCCGTGTGCAGCCGGAAATACGGTGAAGCCCCGCAGCAGTCCACGACTCTTGAAGAGCTGGAAAAGGAAACTCCCCGGAACGTGGACGAACTAAATGAAGAGTTCAGGGAAAACGACGGATTTGACAACGAAGAACTAGACCCGGAAGGATTTGAAATCAGCGAGGGGAATCCGTATGCCTGACTATGAAACCCGTACTCATCGTCCTACTTGGCCCTACAGGAGTTGGAAAAACGGAACTCAGCCTTTCTTTGGCTGAGTTTCTTCATACCCCCATCCTCAACGCTGACTCCCGGCAGCTATACCGCGACATCCCCATCGGCACGGCGGCACCCACTGCGGCAGAACTCCGACGCGTCAAACACTATTTTGTCGGCACGTTGGAACTCACGGACTATTACAGTGCTGCCCAATACGAGGCCGACGCACTTACCCTTTTGGAAACACTTCATTCGAAAAACCCGTCCGCCCTCATGTCGGGCGGAAGCATGATGTATCTCGATGCCGTATGCAAGGGCATTGACGACATCCCCACAGTGGACAAAGACACCCGGCAAATGATGCTGGACAAATATGAAACGGAAGGGTTGGAACGGCTGTGCCAAGAACTGAAACTGCTAGATCCAGACTATTATGACATCGTGGACCGAAAAAACCCCAAGCGGGTCATCCATGCATTGGAAATCTGCTACATGACGGGAAAAACTTATACCTCATTCCGCACCCGGCAACCCAAAGAACGCCCTTTTGACATCCTAAAGATTGGCTTGCGCCGCGAACGGGAAGAACTTTACGACCGCATCAACCGCAGGGTGGACGACATGATAACCCAAGGGCTCATCGATGAAGCCCGGCGGGTGCTCCCCTTCCGCCATACCAATGCCCTCAACACCGTGGGCTACAAAGAAATGTTCAACTATCTTGACGGCACATGGACGCTTGAGACGGCCGTGGAGAAAATCAAGCAGAACACGCGCATCTATTCCCGGAAACAAATGACTTGGTTCCGGCGAGATGACAGCATCCGGTGGTTTCACCCCGATGAGACGGAAGCCATCAAACGGCTCATCGACGCGGAAGCCTTGCGCTAAGAAACTGTTTTGAATTTCTACAAAAACTTTTTTTCGAATCAAATGTTTTTTCTTCCCCGACAATTCTTTTTCCACCGGGCTGATTGGTATTCCTAAAACTTTTCCTAATTTTGTTCTTGACAAACATGTTTGAACAACAAAACCATTTAGCATGAACCGCACCATAAAAAAAATAATCTCGGGAATAAAAAAAGCCGGTAAAAAGTTCACCGGCCTGTACCGAGGCCCATGGTATAAGAAAACAATCGCTTGGATTACGACCTTTGTCCTCTCCATCGTTTTGTTACTGGCCGCCGTGGATGTAAACTTCTTGGGGCTATTCGGAAAATCCCCGGGCTTCAAGGATATTGAAAATCCAGTAAATAGCGAAGCATCTGAGATTTATAGCGCGGACAGTGTGCTCATCGGACGTTTTTTCAGCGAAAACCGCACTCCTGTGGAATACAAGGACATCTCTCCCATTATTATCCAAACCCTGATTGACACGGAGGACGAACGTTTCTACCGCCATCACGGCATCGACTTCCAAGGGCTTTTTTCTGCGGCAAAAGACATCTTGAGCGGCAACGCGCGGGGTGCCAGCACCATTACCCAACAATTGGCAAAGAACCTGTTCCGCGTCCGCACACAATACTCCACGGGGCTGTTGGGTAAAATCCCGGGCGTGAAAATCTTGGTCATGAAAGCCAAGGAATGGATTGTCGCCGTCAAACTAGAAATGCTTTTCACCAAAGAAGAAATTCTCGAAATGTATTTCAACACGGTGGATTTCGGCAGCAACTCCTTCGGCATCAAAACCGCATGCCGCATTTATTTCGACACCACCCCCGACCAACTGACCTACGAACAGGCAGCCACACTCGTGGGCCTGCTGAAAGCCACTTCGACCTACAACCCCCGCCTCCATCCGGAAAACAGCACGAAACGCCGCAACGTGGTGCTGACCAACCTCTACGACCACGGGCATCTGGTCATCAACGGGCGACAAGCCACCGCTGCGCAGTTTGACTCCATCAAGGCCATCCCCATGAAAGTAAGCGCCCGCAAGACGGAAAGTAGCTACGACGGCATCGCCCCGTATTTCCGAGAGGTGCTGCCCGGCTACATTGACGAATTATGCGAAAAAGGACGCATTGCAGGTGCAGACGCCGACAACAAGCTCGACCTCTATGCTGACGGCCTAAAAATCTACACGACCTTGGACACACGCCTGCAAAAATATGCGGAAGAGGCCGCCCGGCAGCAAATGGAAATCATACAGCAACGCTTCGACCAGCACTGGGGCAACACCCCCCCCTGGCAGGACGAACACCACAAGGAAATCCCGAATTTCATCGAAGACCTAGCCAAAAGGACACAGGCCTACAAGTATCTGGAAAACCGTTTCCCCAATCAACCGGACTCCATCACATATTACCTGAACCTCCCCCACAAGGTGAAGGTGTTCAGCTATGAGGGACTGAAAGAGGAAATGATGAGCACGATGGACTCCATACGCCACATGGTGAGCTTCATGCACTGCGGATTCGTGGCCATGGAGCCGGACACCCGCCAAGTGAAAGCATGGGTGGGCGACGTGGACTTCAACTCATGGAAATACGACAAGGTCACCGCCATGCGGCAGCCCGGCTCCACGTTCAAACTCTTCGTCTATGCCGAAGCCATGAACCAAGGATTGACCCCTTGCGACACGCGAGTGGACGAATGGAAGCAATATCCCGACACCATCGACGGCAAACCGACAAAATGGGCACCCCACAACGCCAACGGCACCTATACGGGCGTGGAAATGCCCCTGAAGTCCGCCTTCGCACAAAGCATCAACACCATCGCGGTCAAACTGGGCTACGAGATGGGCATACACAACGTGGCGCGGACAGCCCACGCCATGGGCATCGAATCGCCGTTGCACGAGACCCCTTCGCTGAGCCTCGGCTCGTCGGATGTCAACCTGCTGGAACTGGTCAACGGCTACTGCACGGTCGTCAACGACGGCCTCGCCGCACCGCCCGTCCTGATTACCAAAATCCTGGACCGCGACGGCAATATCATCTATGCCGCCGAGCCTGAAGAAAAACAGGCCATCCCATACCGCTCGGCATTCTACATGCAAAAACTGCTGCGTGCCGGACTCACGGAGCGGGGAGGTACCACAGCCGCACTGTGGAGTTACATCTATCCGGTGCTCAAATATTCAGAGTTCGGGGGCAAGACGGGCACATCCAACAACCACTCCGATGCATGGTTTGTCGGCGTGACCCCCAAGCTGGTGGCCGGAGGATGGGTCGGCGGGGAATACCGGAGCATCCATTTCCGCACGGGTGCCTTGGGACAAGGCAGCCGCACGGCACTGCCCATCTTCGGCAGGTTCATACAAAGTGTGCTCCTTGACGACCAATTCGCCCGATACAGGGTAAAATTCCCGAAGGAACCGAAAGAGGACATCGACCCGTCCACCTACAACTGCAGCGGGGTTTACATAGACCCCGACTCGCTCACGGCGGCAAACGACTCTTTGACTGCCCTCTCCCCCAACAGTGTGACCATAGCCGCACCTTTGTCCAACGGAAATACCGACACCCACCAACCGGACACCATGGAAACGGCCATTATCTATTGACATCCCGACCAACCGACCTCGAAAATTGAAAGAAGAAACCTTCATAGACGAACAGAACCCGGAATTTCAGGACGTGCTGAAGCTCATCCGGTTTACCCATAATTCGGTGTTCCTCACGGGAAAAGCCGGGACGGGCAAGTCCACCTTATTAAAATATATCTGCGCACACACGCGCAAGAAGCATGTCGTGCTGGCCCCCACGGGCATCGCCGCCATCAACGCGGGCGGAAGTACCCTGCACAGTTTCTTCAAGCTGCCGTTCCATCCGCTTTTACCAGATGACCCCAGATTCAGCAGCCCCAAACGATTGCGCGATTTCCTGAAATACAATTCAGCCCGTCAAAAACTCGTCCGCGAGGTGGAGCTAATCATCATCGACGAGATTTCCATGGTCAGGTCGGACATCATCGACTTCATCGACCGCGTCCTGCGGCTCTATGGCGACCACAGGAAACCTTTTGGCGGCAAACAACTGTTGCTCGTAGGTGACATCTTCCAGCTGGAACCGGTCGTCAAAAGTGCGGAACGGGAAATGCTTAACCGCCACTATCCCACCCCCTACTTTTTCTCGGCCAAAGCGTTCGAAGAAATGAAGCTCGTCTCCATCGAACTAAAAAAAGTATATCGCCAGAAAGACGCCGCTTTCATCACCGTGCTCGACCATATCCGCACCAACCAAGCCGGCGCATCCGACCTGCAACTGCTGAACACCCGCTATGGTTGTGAAAACGATAAAAAACTATCCGGCGGACTAGACATCACGCTCGCCACCCGCCGTGACAACGTGGACTTCATCAACAACAAAGAGCTGGCCAAAATCGAAAGCAAAAGCACCGTGTTCCGCGGAGAAATACAAGGGGAGTTCCCCGAAAACGCATTGCCTACGCTCATGGAGTTGGAGCTGAAACCCGGTGCGCAAGTCATTTTCGTAAAGAACGACCAAGACAAACGATGGGTCAACGGCACCCTAGGCACGGTCTCTGCCATCGACACGGAAAACCGCCGCATCTATGTGATTACGGAAGATGGAAAAGAAATGGAAGTGGAACAGACGGTTTGGGAAAATGTGTGCTACACCTACAATGAAAAAGAAAAGAAAATAGAAGAAGAAGTACTGGGCACATTCCGGCAATTCCCGCTGCGCCTGGCCTGGGCCATCACCATCCATAAAAGCCAAGGGCTCACGTTCCGGAAAGTCACCATCGATTTTTCCGGCGGTGTGTTTGCCGGGGGACAAGCCTACGTGGCCCTGAGCCGCTGCACATCGCTGGAAGGCATCTCCCTGAAAAAGGAAATTTCCCGCGCCGACATTTTCGTCAAACCGGAAATCATCCAATTCTCCCACCAATTCAACGACTCGGAAGCCATCGGCTCGGCACTGAAAGAGGCACAGGCCGACATCGCCTACCAAGCCGCCGTGCAAGCCTTTGACAAAGGCGACTTCCAAATGTGCCTTGACCAATTCTTCACGGCCATCCACAGCCGTTACAACATCGAGAAGCCGGCGGCCAAGCGGCTCATCCGGCGCAAGCTGGGCCTCATCAACCGCCTCAAAGCGGAAAAACGGCAACTCGAAGAACAGCTTGCCGCACAACGCAAACAAATGAAAGGCTACGCCAAGGAATATTACGAACTGGGCAACGCTTCCATCCTGCAGGCGCACAATGCACGGGCCGCACTAGCCAATTATGACAAGGCACTCGCGCTCGACCCGACATTCGTTGACGCATGGATACGCAAAGGCGTCACCTTGCAGGACCAAGGCGACTACGACGCAGCCTTGGCCTGCTTCAACCGCGCCGGCGAACTGAGCCAGGCCAACTTCAAAGTACATTACAACCGGGGGAAAAACCACCTGGACCGCGGGCGCACGGAACAAGCTGTGGCCGATTTCGACAAAGCCGTGTCACTCAAGCCGGAACATGCCAAAGCGCACGAACTCTTCGGCGACGCACTGGCCCGCGCGGGGAAAGAAGAAGAAGCCTCCATCCAATGGGCCATCGCGGAATCCCTTCGCGAAAAGCGCGAAAATCGTTAACTTTGCTTAAATTCTTCGGGGTTTTAGGGACATGAACATCATTTCTTCGTACATTTGACAATAATTAACCTACAAAACATCCATCATGAGAAAAAACCTGAAAACCGTATTGGGCCTCTTCCTGTGCTGTGCAGGAATTTTAGCAGGCGCGAACCCGGCACAAGCCAAAAAGAAAGCCGCTTATCTTTTCACTTACTTCACGGGAAACGCTCCCGAGCAAGAACAAATCTGTTATGCCATCAGCCATGACGGTTTCAATTATACCCCGCTCAACAATGGACGGCCTGTCATCGCCTCGGACACCATCTCGCTGAAAAAAGGAGTGAGAGACCCGCATATCCTGCGCGGCGAAGACGGGTACTTCTATATGGTGGCCACCGACATGCGCTCCAGCGAGGGATGGGCTTCCAACCGCGGCATCGTGCTGATGCGCAGCAAAGACCTGGTCAACTGGGCGCACCACACCGTGCATTTCCCCGAGAAGTATGCCGGCACCATGTTTGCCCACGTAACCCGCGTGTGGGCGCCACAAACGATTTATGACAAGGAAGCCAAGAAGTACATCGTCTATTTCTCCATCCTCACCGATGACGGCAATTGCCCCTACGACAAGGTGTATTGGGCCTATGCCAACGCGGACTTCAGCGACTTGGAAGGCGAACCGAAAGTGCTTTTCGACTACAAGAAATCGTCCATTGACACGGATATCGTGCAGGATGAGGAAGGCACATACCATGTATTCTTCAAAACTGAAGGCGAACAAAAGAAAGGCATCCGCCAATACCTGACGAAAGATTTGCTCGACTTCTCCTCTTGGGAACTGTTGCCCGGCACGTTTGAAGACACGGACAAGGCTGTGGAAGGTTCCGGCGTGTTCCAACGCATCGAAGGCGACTGGGTGCTGATGTACGACTGCTACATGAACGGGCACTACCAATTCTGCATCAGCAAGGACTTGAAGAAATTCACACGGGTGCAGGACACGGCCACGCAAGGGGCTTTCACCCCACGCCACGGCACGGTCATCGCCATCACGAAAAAAGAACTGAAACGCTTGCAAAAGGCGTTCCCGAACGACTAAACCAGATTTTGTGCGGGCGTTTCCCATCAATGTGGCGTCCGCACAAAATCCCCACACTCAAAAACGCCTTCGAGAAAAAGGAGGAAACGAAATACTCCTAAGACAAATCACATAACCTATTTTTCAATGAAGAACAAAATATTACCCCTTATGTTCGCCCTGGCAATCGGCGCAACGGCCAAAGCCCGGAACACGGTGACCAAAGTCGGGCAGGTGGCGGAAGCCGTCACACTGACCGAAGACGTGGATTACGTCATCACCGATACAGACCCGTTCACCGCCACCGGTAGCATCGACATCACCAACACGGAACATGCCGTGGTCATCTTCGAGAACATCCGCCCCAGCAAGGCACTTGAATACCTCGGGTTCATCAAAATCAACGGCGAAAACGCCGCGAACGACGAGAACTGCCAAGTGAAAATGTATGCATCCGGGGCCATCATCATGCCATACGGAAAGGACTTCAAACCCCTGACTGTCTATTCCGAACAAAACTTCGGCGGGGAATCCGCCAACGACTTCGGGCTGGAAAACACAGGTGGCTACATGAACACCCTGAGCGCGGAAAAACTCAACAACCGCATCCGCAGCTTCAAACTCAAACGGGGCTACATGGTGACGTTCTCCAACAGTGCCGCCGGACGCGGCTATAGCCGTTGCTTCATCGCCGACACGGAAGACCTTGAAGTGCCCGAACTGCCGGACGTGATGGACCAGCACATCTCCTCTTACCGCATCTTCAAGTGGTACGACGCGGAAAAGAAAGGGCTGGCCAACGACACCGGCACCGAAATCACACAAGCACTCAACGTGTCGTGGTGCTACAGTTTCGGTCCGGGAGAAGACAAGGGCATGGACTGCGAATGTGTGCCGCACAAAATCCAAATCAATTGGCCAGGGAACTGCGGCACGATTTCCTATTCACCGCACCTGAAAACGAACAACGAACCGGGCAACCCAGCCGACCACGGCACGGAAGACCTGGATGACGTGCTGGCCACGTGGGAAGACCTGATGGCCACGGGCAAACGCCTCTGCTCGCCCTCGTCACACGACGGCAGCCTGAATTGGCTCCGCTCGTTCATGGACTCCATCGACGCGCGCGGCTGGCGTTGTGACATTCTCGACATGCACTGCTACTGGCCGGAATGGAATCTGAACCACCAACTGGAAGGCTGGTACAACGACTACAAACGCCCCATCTGGGTGTCTGAATTTGTCTGGGGGGCTTCGTGGAACAACAACGGCATCTTCGAGATAGCCAAGACCGAGGAAGAACGCAATGACTTCTACTCCTATCAGGAGCAAAATTATAACACCATGAGCCAAGTGCTCACCAACTGGAACAACTACCCCTACGTCGAACGCTACGCCTATTGGAACAGCGAAGCCAACTGCTCCAAAGTTTACCTGAATGGTGAACTATCCAAACTCGGCGAATTCTACTCCACGATGAAGTCGGGCATCGGATACAACAAGGAGTACGAGTATGTCCCCCGCGTGGCGTATAAAGCCCCGAGCGGAATTGCACTGACCTACGACCAACGCACCCGCGATTTGAAAATCACATGGAACAGCCCGAACGCGGAACTGACGGACTCCACATTCTTGGAAGTCCGCATCAATGAAGGGAAATGGACAACCTTGCAAAAATATGCTTCTTCCGAGCGCACTTCGTACACCTACGAGGAAACATTCCCCGAGGACTGCGAGAAAGGACTATACAGCTACCGCGTCCGCAACTACGACATGGACGGCAAACAGCGCATGAGCAACGAAGTTTCCGTCTCTTTGGCCGGAGTGCAAGGGCTTCCCGGTTTCCAATATGGCAACTTGCAGTTCACCGGCACGAAAGACCTCAGCATCCAAATCGATGCCCCGGAAGACGGCGAGGATGTGGCCGTGTTCATCAGCCCCGTGTCCTATAACAACCGGGACATCGCTCCCGTAGCCACGATTTCATCCGTGTCGAGCAACCGGTTCGTCGCCCGCGGGATTCTGTGGAACGAAGGCGACTACGCCCAAACATACGCCGAAGCGGAATCGGCTTATTTCATGGTGCTACGCCAAGGAACGCACCGTATAGGAGACCTCACTTTGGAAGTCGGGGAAAGTCCCAGCAAGCTCAATAACGACAGCACGTGGATCAGTTTCGCCAACCCGTTCCCCGAAGGAACGACTCCGGTCGTCATCGCCAACATCACGACCCGTAGCACCGCATATCCGTTCATGGTGAAAATATGGAATGTCACCCACGAAGGTTTCGCCGTCAAACTGACCCGCCAAGCCGCCGTGGACGCTTCCATAACCACTTTCCCCAGCCAAGACATCTTCTATGTGGCCGCCACACCGGGCACCGCCCGCATGGAAGACGGGAAACTCCTGACCGTGGGCTATAACACGGAAGACAAGGTAGATGGACGCATACGCGAAGTGCCTTTTGTGGATGATGCAGGCAACGCAGTCAACCTGTTCAATCCCTATATCATCTGCGGCCCGCAAACCGACAGCTACGGTGTCCCATCCGTATATCGCCTTGCACGATTGAATGAGGAGGAGGTGGAAACAGCACAGGGCACCGCCACGGCAGCCTACAGCATGAGTGTCACCCGCCAAAAAGACGGCACCTTCAGCTCTCCAGGGCTTGACAACGCGTTGATTAACGGCGATGCAATGGGCTGGATTGCCATCAGCGATGACATGCAGGGAGGCGGCACGGGCATAGTTTCTGCACAGCAGCCACTAAAGCCGCAAGCCATCGTGCAAAACGGGCGCATTTACGTGACAGGTACCGACCACTATTCCATTTATGGACTTAACGGGCAAATGTACCCAAAGAACGCCCAGTTGCCAAACGGCATCTACATCGTAAAAGCCGGTGAGACGACACTGAAAGTACTGGTTTCCGGTTCAAAGTAACCTCTAATAATCACGTGACACAAAGGAAGGCGTATCAAAATTAAAATATCGTCTTCTAAAATAAATTACGGATTAAACCATAAAGGGTCGCATCAAACTCTGTTTCTGAGTAATGATGAGACCCTTTTTCCGGGTCAGTAGAAATTCGGTGGGGATTTATTTTTCAAGCTCCCTAATAATTCAGACCTTTTCCTTATGGAAAAGAATCAATTGGAAGTTTTTGCGCGTATCGTGCTGCCTTCAGAAAGAACCCGTTACTCCAAAGAGTTCGGGGCTTTTTTTAAAGAGACGTATGGAGACATTCCCCGTGACCTGCCGTACGCTTGAGAGGCTCAGTAGATTTTTAGTGGGGGGTTAATAAATTCTGCACGAGCCGTAATGCCCCTTCTGTTCTCCATGCGGATGCCAAAACTGTCCCGCCTCGCAGGGGGACGAGCCCCGAAGGGGCGGAGGGGGTCTTACGCCCACGGGAACAACACCGGACGCATCTGCGGATAACATAAACGGGTCGGAAAAAGAGGAAAGTCACTCTTGTGCATGGGAAACCCCTCCGGCCCTGCGGGCCACCTCCCCTACAAGGCGGAGGAGTTTTGCCTCCGGACGGACAAACCTTTGTTGCGATGGATCTCAAATCTGTCGCAGCATATCAGCGGGGTAGCATGAAACCGTTTCCCCACTGAATTTCTACTGACCCCAATTTTCGACTTCCAACGGGGTATTCATCTGTCATGGTATAACAAAAAAAATATCCCCAAAGTTACTGACTTTGAGGATATTGTCTTAGACTTTCTTATTTCAGTCTTTTTTCGTAAGCGGTGCGGACGGGACTCGAACTTATACAATCGAGAAAATTCATGAGAATGCAATATGCTGATAATAATCAACTTATTACAGATAAGCAATATTACTAAATATCATTAAATATCTTTTGTTATTTCAATTATTGGGTGTATATTTGGGTGTTGATTTTAATACACCCAGCTATGAACATCAAGAGAAACATCATCTTTTCATTGGAAAGCCGCAAAAAGAACGGAGTGCCAATCGTGGAAAATGTTCCTATCCGTATGCGTGTAGTTTTCGACAGCCACCGTATCGAGTTCACAACGGGTTACCGCATTGATGTCGCCAAATGGGATGCCGACAAGCAGCGTGTAAAAAACGGATGTACCAACAAGTTGAAGCAAAGCGCATCGGAAATCAATGCGGACTTGCTGAAATACTACACCGAAATCCAGAATATATTCAAGGAGTTTGAGGTGCAGGGATTCATGCCGACTACCGAGCAGGTAAAGGACGCGTTCAACAGATT
>CALUFQ010000075.1 GCA_944319925.1 uncultured Paraprevotella sp. | reverse complement strand
ATGTCGTTTACAAAAATACAGAAAAAAGTTCTTTTCCCGTTCAGAAGGGATGAATAAAAGCGGATTTGGAAGAAAATGATATACCCCAACAATTGGGAAAGAATGCTAAACCTGCAAAAAGGGAATCAATTATATGATTTCAAGAGGCAATGCCAGAAAGTAGAAAAAGCGTATTGGAATATCATGGAAGATAGGGACATCTTTCTTTACTAATACATTGTTCCGCTGCAAGTTTGGCAATTCCTATCCCAAATCCTTTGAACCAATCAGCCAATTCCATATTATTTGATAGTATTATGTTGTATGTGTTTTACTATAATTGGAGACAACAGCGTAATCATCAGAACCAGCAGCCACAGATTGCCAGTCAACGGATTATAAGCGGCTAAAAGTTCCGAAATAGTACTGCCTCCCGCCAGTCCTGCGGCAAATTCAAAAACAATCGTCAACAATGCCCAGCCTGTCCCAATCAACCAACCTTCTTTGGAGGTAAAGGCTTTTATCATTCGCGGAAGCAGTAGCCAAGTTATCAGGAAAATGCACACGCTTAATGTGATTCCGCTTACAGGCAATGCCCATTCCGCTCCGATAGCCTTCGCCAATACATATTCCCGCAACCCTCCATTAAGGATGGCTACGGGAATAAAACAAAGCCAGACGGGAAGAGATTTCAGGATGTTCATGTTCTTTTATTATTTATCCATTCCTCCTTAATCCTCGCCGTCATCCCATTCATCATCCCCTTCATCGAAGCGGTCCTCACCATCGTCTTCTCCACTTCTGTGATGACGCTTCGCTTTTTTGTTGTGATGCGGGCGGGCCCGACGGTCGTCCCATTCATCGTCTCCTTCATCGAAATGGTCTTCGCCGTCATCCCAGAACTCGCCTTCCCAACGTCCTTCGTCCCATTCGTCATCCCACTCGTCATCACGGAAACGCTCAATGATGTTGCCGCGTTCCGACACCAGCAACACATAGCTGCGGTCGTTGCGGTCCGCCTGCACGATGTAATACATCCCCCGGCGGTTCTCCATCGCCTTGTTGTCGTTATCGTCTATCTCTTCGTAAACGAATCCCGAACGCTTCAGCACATTGATGACCGCACGAGGCAAACGGCTCCGGCGCACCTCCCACATCGTGCGAAGCCAATCACCGTCGTGACTGAAAACCACGATTTTTTCCGTCCCCCGATGATTCATCTTCACTTCGATAAATCCGTCATCGTAATCCTTGTCCAGGATACGGGCGTTCGGATATCGGTTTCGGACAAACGAAACCGGATCACTCTCGGCATACGCGCCCATTACAAAGCACATAGCCAACATTCCAAAAAATACACGCATTTTCATAATCGTACGTTTGAATGGTTTACGGCAAAAGTACAAAGCTTTTCTTATTGGAAAAGGCACTGCCGTGTTAAGAAAGCAAAATGTTCTACCAACCAGCTAAACATATTTCCCGCACTAGAGGAGGGATTTCTTTGCCATTCTCCCATTTTCCCGTATCTTCGCAAACAAAAACGAGAAAAACATGAACAGCCAATTCCATGTCATAGACAAATCCACGTGGGAACGAAGCGTTTACTTCGATTATTATTACAACCAAATCAAATGCAAGTACAACCTGAACGCCAATCTGGACATCACCCGCCTGGTGGCAGCACAGAAAGCAAAAGGGCTCCGCTTCTTTCCGGTGATGCTCTACGTCATTATGAAAGCCGTCAACCGGAACAAGGAATTCCGGATGAGTTTCGATGAGGACGGGCGATTAGGATGCTGGGACGAGGTAGTGCCTTCCTACACGCTTTTCCATCCGGAGACAAAGACGTTCACCGACATCTGGAGCGAATACAGCGAAGATTTCTACACGTTCTATCAGACCATTGTAGCGGACATCGAGGCGTACCGGAACGTGACGGGCGTCATCAAGGCACGCCCCGGACAGCCAGCCAACTTCTGCCCCGTGTCGTGCCTGCCGTGGCTGAGCTACACAGCCTTCGCACAAGACACGTACACCGAGAGCAAGCTCCTTTTCCCCCTCATCAAGTTCGGAAAATACTTCGAGGTGGACGGGCGAATACAGATTCCTGTTTCCGTATTCGTCAGCCACGCCGTAGCCGACGGGTACCACACCTGCAAGCTCATCAACGACATGCAGGAGATAGCGGAGGCGTGTTTATAAAAACACAACTATTTTATCGGAAATCCATCGCAGCATTCCTGACGTTCCAAACGGGGCGCATAGAACTGAAGGACCTTACGGAACCATTCGATTACTTCCCCGCGACGTTCAGGCTGGCGGTTCGCAACCAAAGCTCCTTCTTCGGCAAATGCCACCGCCCCGTATATCAGGTTATGCGCTTCCTCATAAGGCACTTTCCGCAATGTCTTGCTTTTCTCAAAACGCTGCAGAAATTCCTCATAATTGAGCGAGTCGATGCTAAGAAACTGTTTTGAATTTCTACAAAAAGTTTTTTTCCTGCTTGATGTACTCGTTTTCGTGTGTGCTTTGGGCGATTTTCCGGCCAGTTTCGCTTCTGTTCTTCGTCAGATAGCTCGCTATCTTCCTCATCACGGAAGCTAAACTGACTCGAAAACTCATCCCAAATCATCGCACGATAAATTCAAAACAGTCTCTAAAACGATAATACGAGTTTTTCGCTCCCAAGCAGAACGTGTCCACAAAATAGGCGCCAACGGTATAAGTGCCCTGAGGATGGCAACGGGTCACCCATACGATGGCTTCGCCCGCATGCTGCCAATCACCGGATATGTAACAATCGCCAATGGGAAGCATGTGCGCCGTCCATCAGTGTATGGTGGAACTGAAAACGAGAGAGTCAATGTGCGCCTCCAGCAATACCGTTTGTATTTGTTCCAAATCAGAAACGGACTATTGAACAGGCAAGATTGTCGTATTGACTTAGCTTCCTGCCAACAGGTGCAGCCATGATGTGTTTTAGGGATGGGCCTTTTGTTCGCCATGCGGCGGCATGATGGCCGTTTTGTCTGCCATGAGGGTGTATCAAAACCTGCGAGAAGGAACTGCTCCGCCTTGTAGGGGAGGAGTTTATTTTGCTACACCCTCCACATGGTGAACAGAAGGGTCGTTACGCCCCCGTGCAGCGTTTATCAAATCCCCATTAAATTTCGACCGGTCAAAAATCAGAATGTCATGAAATGCTTGTGAAAACAGACAAATTGTTCTGTTTTGGCAGATTTTCATGACGTGAATTTTGCGCAATCCGGGTCAAATAGCAGATTTCCGCGCGATTTTTTTGCACAAAACGGGGATTTTGTGCAATGTTTTGTCGGATTCTTTTACTTTTTTGGCGGTCTGATGAGAAAATTCGGGACTCGGACGCGAAATTCCAAGCCCCGGAATTTTTTTTTCGGGGCTTGGAATTTTTTTTTCGGGGCCCGGATGAAAAGAAACCGGTGCAGAAACGTTTTCGCGGCGGCTTCGGGGGTGTTTTTCTTTCCTGTTGGAACTTTTTTCCGGACACGTTCCCCGTGTCATTTTGTCGGCGGAATCCCCCGGCGGGCTTTCCCGCCGGTCGGACTTCCGCGCCGGGAGTGTCTCATGTCCCGTCAAAAGGGCAGGTTTTGAGGGGATTCCGCGACATTTTGATTTCCACAAGGCGCGTGTGGCTGCGTTTTTTTCGCGCTGTCCCGGCCCGGTGGCCGAATACGCAAATCTCAGAAGGCGAAAATGAGCAAATTGTCAACGCGCACTAGGAAGTGTCATATTGTCAATATAGGAGGTGTGGCAGGAATGCCGCACCTCCTATCAATTCCTATTGAATGCACAAATTCATGCCGTGCGCCGTTAAGTCCCCAAGAATAGTAACTGCAGAAACTTCGAATTTTGGAGGTTCGGCAGATCATTATGTAAAAAAGAGGCTTCCTTGATGGCAAGGAAGCCTCTTTCGCCTAAAACTGAATAATAGCTTTACTTGATTACTTTCGTCACCTTATTGCCCTGTTTCACAATATAGATGCCTTTCTGCAGACCGTCAAGGCTGTCGCCGACTTTCACGCCGCCCAAGGTATAGACTTCAACCGGGGCGTTCTTGTCTGCGGTGATGCCTGTGATACCGGTGGTCTTGCCGTTCAAGGAATAGATTTCACTGTTGGTGATTTCGGGGGTATCTCCACCAAAAAGTACCAACGTGCCATAGACGATGACTTCATCGCCTTTCTTGATTTGGTCTTCTGCCGTGAACTTCTCTCCTTCAAGGTAATGTCCGCGATATACACAGAGTTGACCTTCTGTCGTTTCCGTGTCGTTGATGTAGTACGTGGCATTGCCAAAGCTAGGAGACACTTCTTCAATTTCCGTAATCACCCCTTTCACATATACGGGAGTTCCAAGACCTTCACCGGCTTGAATGAGTTCCTGGGCTTTGGCTACGGTGTAAGCTGTTTCGGGGGTGTTCGAAATGTCCACTGGTTCTTTTCCGTCCAGCACGTATTCTGAAGTTTCCTTTATGCCGCAAGTCCCAAAATAAGCTTCCAAACTGCCGAGCAGGGTTACAGGCTTACCCAAGTTCTCTGGATTATCCTTCAGATTTAATGCTGTACGTACAGCACCACTTGGCAACTGCACCGGTACACATTTGGTCACATCTGTCTCGGATGCGCTTGCCGCAATCAAAATGTTGCTGGTCTGTACATCTTCGCCGATACTGCCCAACACCGCGTTGTCAAGGCTTTGTTTTGCATATCCCACAATGAAACCTTCAACCCATGCCGTATTGCCCGGATTGTTCAAAGCCACTACGTCAGCCACGGTGTAAGGAGCCTCTTTGGTACCTTGCCCCTCCAGTTGAATCGCCTTTCCGGAAATTGCCACCACAATATTTTCCTGCAAACCACCACCGGAAATGGTCAATGTTCCGGAATAGTCGCCTTCTGTATCTGGGGCGAATACGATTTTCAAAATGGCATCCTCAGCTTCGGACATACTTATAGAAGTAGTTTCGCAAGAGAACCCTTCGCCAGACAATGATACGGCCAAATCGGCTGTCAGATTCGCCCCTTTCAAAGAAACTTCTTCCGTTTGTTGCGTCCCGACACCAATCGAACCGAATGCGACTATCGAGGGAACGTTTACTGACGGAGCCGGTGTCTCGCCGGCCGCCAACTTCGTTACCTGAATGTCATCCAAGAAGAAACGCTCCTTTGACGAGATTGTGATTTTTGAAGCGGAAGTTCCCGTCACAACCACAGAAAATTCTTTCAGGTTTGCCGCATAAGGTGCCCCTGAATTGCTCAGGCCTTCCACAGCCACAGGTTCTTGCTCATCCACTTGCACGCTAAGCGTTGTGGCATCACCACTCCATGCACAAGCCTTAAAAATCAAAGTATAAGTAGCCGTAACGTCGGACAAGTCCAATGCAGGAAGAGTCACGGAGCCAGCTTTCGAACTTGTGCCTAGTTTGATATTCCCTTCGCCTTCATACACTTTCGTGCCAATCCATCCGTCTATTTGGGTATAACCGTCCAATGGATAATTTTCCATACTCGTCTTGTCCTCTTTTGTGATTTCACTTGCCGGGTTATCCGGAGACGTGGATGTGCATTTGCTGAAATCCTCGCTCAGCAAAACGGTTTGTGCCGTCGCGCTCCCTGCGATGCAGAACAGAGCCGCCAGCAACGTGCTTTTTAAAGAAGTAAAATTAGTCATACGCATACATTTTAATGAGTTAATAAATGAGTTGAAGCAAATATAGGCAATTACTCCCATCCGGCACAATTCTTTTAGCTAAAAAGGTTAAAAAGGCAGGCAAAAAAACATTACCGCCACGCGGCTGTCACACGGCTGTCACACATGGCAAAAAAGGGGGCATCCGCGACGCTCCCTTCCACTTTTGTGCTTTCTTTTACAACTGCGACCCGGTTACCAGCCGCCATCCATGTTCATGCCGCCGCCCATCGGCGCACCGGGCATGCCTCCGCGCGGGAAATTTCCCGGCATGTTTCGCCCCGGGCGGGCTTGCCCGCCACGGGCACGGGGATTGCGCACGGGCGCAAAAATCTCTACTAGCTGTTGTGGAGTCAGCGACTTTGCAAACAACTCGTAGTACTTTTTGTCCACTTCCAGGCGGTTGTAGGCATTAGCCACTTCCTGTGCCTTGCGGTTGAACTCTTCCGTGATGCGCGCCTTGGCTTCCTCGTCCGTGTATTCGGATGCTTTCTTGGCGTTTTTCCCGTCCGGGCGCATCGGTGCGCTGCGGTGTTTCATCAGTTCCGCGCGGTAGTCTTTGTACGTGGACAGAAAGTCCGTGCGAGCCTCTCCTTCCAGTTTCCAGCTGTCGGCCATTTGTTCCGCCCGTTTTTCCGCCATTTGTTCCCAGCGGTCGCCCGCTTGCGCCATGCCCGTAGAAGGCCACGACAGGCAGCAAGCAAAAAATAACATGCAAACAGTCTTCTTCATTGTTTCTTCGAATTGAGTGATTACAAAGATGAGACACGCCCAAAAACAAATGGTTTAATCCGGTCAGCGCACGGTGATGTGAAAACAGCCTTGTTTGACTTCATACTTCACATAACACATCTCCGCCTCGCGCAAGTCGCGCAACACTTCGGAAAGCACCCACTTCAGCGTGTCGTTGCGCACGGCCCGCCGTTCCGGTCCCGATGGTGGTTGCACCGTGACGTACCGATGGTAGGAGATGTCGAACGTGGTCCCGAAACGGTGGCAACTTGCCTCGGAAGCATTCACATTGAAACGCCGCAGGCGGCGCACGTCGTGTTCCGTCCGCAAGACCGACGTGACAATCAGCGTGTGCAGCGGAATGCCTTTGATGGCCAAGGAGTCCAAGAAGTTGCGGCTGATTTTCTGCAGAAGGTCGCTGGCCCTTGGCACGAGATAAGGGATGGAATGCGTCATGTGTTCATCCATCGTATAATAGGGATTACTGCCGACATAGACCAATTCGTCTTTTCGTCGTTCGGCTTCCGTCCTATCCGCCACAGGCGACACGCCCCATTTCCGGGCCGCCACAATTTGCACATCCTGCAAATCAGGGAAAGTCCGACGGAATCCCGGCACACTATAAATCCTGTTCTTCAGCGGTTTGCCTTCCGCGTCCTTGAAACGCGGCATCGCGTAAGCAGTGTGCAAGCCCACTTTTTCTTGGAGGGGTTTTTCGGCCTGCTTGGTGGCTTCGGCGGTGGAGACGGCGGCTGCGGCGATGGAGGGCTGCCGGATAACCGTCGGATTGGCGCAACGCACTACGGCGAGCACACAAACGGTCAAGCCCGCCATGCCCCAATATATTTCTCTTCTGAGCTTTCTCAATTTTTCTTTCTTTTGGTGCGCAAAGATAATGCAAACCGAGCGCAGGACAAAACAAATTCATTTGTTTTTCATGCCGAGGTGCCGCTTATCTTATGGAAAGATAATGCAAACCGAGCGCAGGACAAAACAAATCCGTTTGTTTTTCATGCCGAGGTGCCGCTTATCTTATGGAAAGATAATGCAAACCGAGCGCAGGACAAAACAAATCCGTTTGTTTTTCATGCCGAGGTGCCGCTTATCTTATGGAAAGATAATGCAAACCGAGCGCGGGACAAAACAAATCCGTTTGTTTTTCATGCCGGGGCAACGCTTTATCTCGTGAAAAGATAGCAAAAACGCAGGGAAATCAAAACATAATGCTTAAATTTGCGACAAAATTCAGCGAATGACAGAGAAGCATATCGTATTAGAAGATGTGGACCTCGCCGTATTCTACGGCATCAACAACGCCAACGTGCAAATGCTCAAGGCACTCTACCCCAAACTTCGCATCGTGGCGCGGGGCAATGTCATCAAAGTGATGGGCGATGAGGAGGAGATGTGCGCGTTCGAAGAACATATCGCAAGCATCGAACGGCACTGCATCAAATACAACAGCCTGAAGGAAGAAGACATCATAGACATCGTTAAAGGTCGGAAGACCCGAAAGGACAGTGCGGAAGGCATCATCGTGTATAACGTGCACGGCAAGCCTGTCATGGCGCGCAGCGAAAACCAGCAAAACATCGTAAAGGCTTACGAAAGGCACGACATGATTTTCGCCATCGGTCCTGCCGGGTCGGGGAAAACTTATACCAGCATCGCACTGGCCGTCAGGGCGTTGAAGAACAAGGAAATCCGGAGAATCATCCTGAGCCGCCCCGCCGTGGAAGCCGGGGAAAAGCTGGGATTCCTGCCCGGCGACATGCGGGAAAAGATTGACCCCTACCTGCAACCGCTTTATGACGCGTTGGAAGACATGATTCCCACCGGAAGATTACAGGAAATGATGGAGCAGAACGTTATCCAAATCGCCCCGCTGGCTTTCATGCGCGGACGGACGCTGAACGACGCGGTGGTCATCTTGGACGAAGCGCAGAACACCACGACGGCGCAAATCAAAATGTTTCTCACGCGCATGGGCATGAACACCAAAATGATTATTACGGGCGACATGACGCAGATAGACCTCCCGCCATCCACCCGTTCCGGGCTGGCCGAGGCCGTCTCCATCCTCAAGGGGGTGGAAGGCATCGCTTTCATCCAAATGACCCAAAAGGACATCGTGCGCCACAAGTTGGTGACCCGCATCGTGGAAGCCTATGACCGGTACGACCAAAAGGCCGCAGCCCTGCGCAAGAAACCCAAACGGGGTGTCGAAGAGACTCCCATTTTCACCGACTTGCTGGACTGGGGCGACAACTGAACAAGAATTACGTTTCGAACAAAACATATCATAAAAAATGAAAGCTTTAACACAGACAAATTTCAATTTTCCGGGACAGAAGAGCGTATATCACGGCAAAGTGCGCGACGTGTATGACATCGACGACGACCTCATGGTCATGGTCGCCACCGACCGTATCTCGGCTTTTGATGTCATTCTTCCCAAAGGCATACCCTTCAAGGGGCAGGTGCTGAACCAGATTGCAGCCAAGTTCCTCGATGCCACGAGCGACATCGTGCCCAACTGGAAACTGGCCACTCCTGACCCGATGGTCACCGTGGGGTTGAAATGCGAGGGCTTCCGCGTGGAAATGATTATCCGCGGCTACCTGACTGGCTCCGCATGGCGCGAATACCAAAACGGATGCCGTGAACTCTGCGGGGTGAAGCTGCCCGAGGGCATGCGGGAAAACGAGAAATTCCCCACTCCCATCATCACGCCGACCACCAAGGCCGATGCGGGACACGACGAGAACATCTCGAAAGAGGAAATCATTGCCCAAGGGCTCGTCAGCAAGGAAGACTACGAGCAGATGGAGCAATACACCTACGCCCTCTTTGCCCGCGGCACGGAAATGGCAGCCCAAAAGGGACTGATCTTGGTGGACACGAAATATGAGTTCGGCAAGCGCGACGGCAAAGTCTATCTCATTGACGAAATCCACACGCCGGATTCCAGCCGTTACTTCTACGCCGACGGCTATCAGGAGAAGTTCGAGAAGGGCGAGCCCCAGAAACAGCTTTCCAAAGAGTTCGTGCGCCAATGGCTCATCGAAAATGGCTTCATGGGCAAGGCCGGACAACAGGTGCCCGAAATGACGGATGAATATGTCAGCAGCGTGTCCGATCGTTACATTGAGCTTTACGAACATATCGTGGGTGAGAAATTCCACAAGGCCGACGAACACGATGACTTGGCAGCCCGCATCGAAAAGAATGTCATGGCTTATCTGAACAACAAATAGAAGCCGTGGCCTACGCACAGGAAAAGATAAAACCTTACGGGGACAACAGCCATAAGCGTGAGCAAGTGGAACGCATGTTCGACCACATTGCCCACTCTTATGACTTGTTGAACCATTTCCTTTCTTGGGGCATTGACAAAAGTTGGCGGCGCACAGCCATTGACTCCTTGGCACCCTTCCGCCCGCAACAAATACTGGACATGGCCACTGGCACGGGAGACTTTGCCATTCTCTCGGCACGTCGCCTTCAGCCACAATCCATCATCGGTGCGGACATTTCGGAAGGGATGATGCAAATCGGGCGGCAAAAAGTAGAGTCGCTGGGGCTGGGGCAGGTCATTTGTTTCCAAAAGGAAGATTGCGCGAACCTGTCTTTTGCCGATGGCACCTTTGATGCTGTGACAGTGGCCTATGGTGTGCGCAACTTCGAAGACTTGGACCGGGGACTGCGGGAGATGCACCGGGTGTTGAAACCGGGAGGCCACTTGCTCATTGTCGAACTTAGCTCGCCCCGCCGCTTCCCCATGAAACAACTTTTTGCTTTGTATGCCAAAGTCGTTATGCCGCTGATTGGCCGGTGCGTCTCCAAAGACTCCAGTGCCTACACTTATTTGCCTGCCACCATGGCCGCGTTCCCGCAAGGCGAAGTCATGCAGGGCATATTGCAAAAGGCCGGATTCAGCGAAGTGCGGTTCAAACGCTTCACGTTCGGCATCAGCACCATGTATCTCGCTACTTATTAAATGATTTGACGATGGAAAAATACGGTTTGATCGGCTATCCGTTGGGACATTCCTTCTCCCGGGACTTTTTCAGCGAAAAGTTCCGGAACGAGGGCATTGATGCCGAATACGTCAACTTTGAAATCCCGTCCATAGACGGTTTCCCCGAGATCGTAGCCGGAAATCCCGGATTGCGGGGAGTGAATGTCACCATTCCTTATAAAGAGAAAATCATTCCATTCCTGGATGAACTGAGCGAGGAAGCGCGCCGGATTGGTGCTGTCAATGTCGTGCGCCTCACGGTCGGGCGGAATGGAAAAACGTTCCTTAAAGGCTTCAATTCGGATGTCATCGGATTCACCCGCTCCATAGAGCCGTTGCTGAACCCCGCCAACCACAAGAAAGCCTTGATCCTAGGCACGGGAGGCGCATCAAAAGCAATCCACTACGGATTGGAAAAGCTGGGACTTGAATGCCGCTTCGTCAGCCGTACGCCGAAAGACGAAAGCATGCTGGCTTACACGCAGCTTACGCCGCAAATCATGGAAGAATATATGGTCATCGTCAACTGTACCCCGGTGGGCATGTATCCCCACGCTGACGAATGCCCCGGGCTACCCTACGAATGCATCGGAAACGACCACCTGCTCTACGACCTTGTCTATAATCCTGAAGAGACGCTGTTTTTGAGAAAAGGCCGCGAACGAGGGGCTATCGTGAAGAACGGTTTGGAGATGTTGCTGTTGCAGGCATACGCCAGCTGGGAATTTTGGCACACAGAAGACTAAGGTTATGAGTAAAAAAGGCAAAATCATAGGATGGACGGCAGGTGTCCTCTGCGGTTTGGTCATCCTCATGCTGGCCGGTGTCACGCTCTTTTTGCAATGGTATGCTTTAGAGGCCGGTGGCAACGAACGGGGCAAGAATATCGAAGCGTCTTACGACTTCATGTTTGAGCATTATCCATTCTTGCGCCAATGGACAGACAGCTTGGAGAAAGCCAATGCCCTGCGCGACACATTTATCCTGTCGTCCGACGGCGTCCGTTTGCATGCCCTCTATCTCTATGCCGACACGGCCACGGCCAATACGGCCATTGCCGTTCATGGCTACACGGACAATGCCGTGCGCATGCTCCATATCGCCTACCTTTACAACCACGACCTGCACTACAATGTCCTGGTTCCCGACCTGCGCTTTGCCGGGCTCAGCGGCGGCAACCATATCCAAATGGGTTGGCTGGACAGGTTCGACGTGTTGCAATGGATGGATGTGGCCAACGGGCTGTTTGCCCCCGAAGGCGGGCAGACCGACATGGTAGTCCACGGCATTTCCATGGGCTCGGCCACCACAATGTGCGTCAGCGGGGAGGCACAACCGCCTTTCGTAAACTGCTTTGTGGCCGATTGCGGCTACACCAGCGTGTGGGACGAATTTTCCAGTGAGTTGGGCAACCAATTCGGGCTTCCGCCATTTCCGTTGCTTTATCTGGCCAGTTGGGGCACGGGGATTCGCTACGGGTGGACTTTCCAAGAAGCGTCGCCATTGAACCAAGTCCGGAAATGCCGATTACCCATCTTGTTCATCCACGGCACGGAAGACGCGTTTGTTCCCACATGGATGGGCGACACGCTCTATGCCGCAAAAAATGGCATCAAGGAGTATTGGCGAGTACCGGGGGCCACACATGCCGATTCCTATCTGAAATATCCTAAAGAATACACAGAAAAAGTCAAAAACTTCGTGGAGACCTATAATATTCCAAAAGATATGCCTAACTTGCCCCGCTAAGCTTGAGCCTTTATATGAGAAAGATGCTTTGCCTTATCCTGTTTCTTTTCGTCTGCAGAAGCACGATGCTCCTGCAAGCGGCTACATACACGGTGGACAACCTGCCTATGGTGTATCTGCAGGATCGGACTAAACACGTAATCAATCCCGATGGCATTCTTTCACCACAAGTCGTGCAACAGATGGACAGCTTGCTTTACAGGCTTGAGACGGTCAAGGGGGTGCAGTCCGTTGTGGCCGTGGTAGAACGCATTGAAGGCGGAGACTGTTATGAGTTTGCCATTACGTTGGGCAACCAATATGGCGTGGGAAATCAAGCCAATACCGGGCTCATCATCCTGCTTTCCACAGAAGACCGTTGTTATCAAATCCTTACCGGCGAAGGGCTGGAAGGCACTTTGCCGGATGCCATCTGTCGGCGCATCGAGAACCGCAAGATGGTGCCTCACTTGAAAACCGGGGATTGGGACCAAGCCATGCTGCAAACCGTGGCAGCCGTGTGCGGCGTGATTGAAGGCGATGAGTCCTTGCTCAATCCCGGCCTCGGGGAAGGGCGGGGGAGTAACGGGGGAAATCCGCTTTTTGGGTTGGCGTTGTGCATCGTAGTTGTGGCGATGGCGGTTTCTTGGTACGCCAGCCGCAAACGGAACACCTGCCCTAAATGCGGGGCTTATCCCTTGCGGCGCTACAATTCGCAAGTGGAAGTTGACCGCATAAACGGCATTGAGCATCACCGGGAATATTTCCGTTGCCCCAAATGCGGACACACTGAGTGCCATTCCCATGACGAACCGTTCGACAACGGGACAGGCTTCGGAGGATTCCCGCCCGTGGCCGGCCCGTTCCATCGCGGCTTCGGTGGTGGAAACTTCGGCGGAGGATTCACAGGAGGGAGCTTTGGCGGAGGAAGTTTTGGAGGAGGCGGTTCCGGTGGACGTTTCTGACCTTCTCTTTAAAGAAATGTATATACCTATTTAATATAAGAAGATGAAGACAAAAAAATGGATGACTGCCGCCATCGCCTTGGTGTGCATGGTGCTTTTGAACAGCTGTTCATACAACGAAATGGTGGAAAAAGATGAAGCCGTGTCCACGGCATGGAGCAATGTGGAAACACAGTATCAGCGGAGGGCCGACCTGATTCCCAATCTGGTCAACACCGTGAAAGGCTATGCCGCCCATGAAAGCAGCACATTGGAAGCTGTGGTGGAGGCGCGCAGCAAGGCTACGCAGATCACCATCGATCCGGCCGACCTGACAGCGGAAAAATTGGCCGAATACCAAAAGGCACAGGGGGCCGTCACTTCCGCCCTCGGCAAGTTGCTGGCCGTGACGGAAAATTACCCCCAGCTCCGTGCCAGCGAAAATTTCTCTGAGTTGCAGGCCCAGCTCGAAGGCACGGAAAACCGCATCACCGAAGCCCGTAAACGCTACAACGAGGCTGTGCAGGACTATAACGTGCTGATTCGTTCTTTTCCCAACAATCTGTTTGCCGGCATGTTCGGTTTCAGCAAGAAGGAAAAGTTTGAAGCCTCTTCCGGAGCGGAAGAAGCCCCCGAGGTGGAGTTTTGAGAAACAGTTTTGAATTTCTCGTGCGATGATTTGAGATGAGTTTTCGAGTCAGTTTAGCTTCCGTGATGAGGAAGATAGCGAGCTATCCGGCGAAGAACAGAAGCAAAAATGGCCGGAAAATCGCCCAAGGCACACACGAAAACGAGTACATCAAGTCGGGAAAAGGCTTTTTGTAGAAATTCAAAAACAGTTTCTGAGTCAAGGACATAAAAAAGAAAATCAGATATGAGCAACCAACGTTACATGATGCGGGGTGTGTCCGCTGCTAAAGAAGACGTGCACAACGCCATTAAGAACATCGACAAGGGTATTTTCCCACAGGCTTTCTGTAAAATCATCCCCGATATACTCGGAGGAGACCCTGAATACTGCAACATCATGCACGCCGACGGCGCGGGAACCAAATCATCGCTGGCCTACGTGTATTGGAAAGAGACAGGCGACCTGTCCGTGTGGAAAGGCATCGCGCAGGATGCCCTCATCATGAACACTGATGACCTGCTTTGTGTGGGCGCGGTGGACAACATCTTGGTGTCGTCCACCATAGGGCGCAACAAGATGCTCATTCCCGGCGAGGTCATCAGTGCCATTATCAACGGCACCGACGAGCTGTTGGCCGAATTACGCAAGATGGGTATCGGCATTTATGCTACCGGTGGAGAGACGGCCGACGTGGGCGATTTGGTGCGTACCATCATCGTGGATTCTACCGTCACTTGTCGCATGAAGCGCAGCGACGTTATCAACAATGCCAACATCCGTCCGGGTGATGTCATCGTGGGGCTAAGTAGTTGTGGGCAGGCCACGTATGAGAAGGAATACAATGGCGGCATGGGGAGCAACGGGCTGACCAGCGCGCGTCACGACGTATTTGCCAAATACTTGGCCGAAAAATACCCGGAAAGTTACGACAAGGCTGTGCCCGAAGAATTGGTTTATAGTGGTAGCTACCGGTTGGATGACCCGGTGGAGGGCGCGCCGGTCAACGCGGGTAAATTGGTGTTGTCGCCCACCCGTACCTATGCGCCGGTCATCAAGAAGATGCTGGACGAGATGCGTCCGGCCATTCATGGCATGGTGCATTGCACGGGCGGTGCACAAACGAAAGTGTTGCATTTCGTTGATGAGGATTGCCGGGTGGTCAAGGACAACATGTTCCCCGTTCCGCCTCTGTTCAAGGCCATCGCCAAGGAAAGTGGCACGGATTGGGCCGAAATGTACAAAGTGTTCAACATGGGGCATCGGCTTGAAATCTATCTTGCGCCGGAAGACGCTGAGCAGGCCATTGCCATCTCCAAGAGTTTCAACATCGACGCACAGGTGGTGGGACGCATCGAGAAGGGGGCGCGCTCATTGACTATCCGGAGCGAGTTCGGGGAGTTCAATTATTAGGGTTTATGCCCATCTTGTCGTCATCTCCGGATGTCCGGCCATAAAGCGAAAGCCACATTTGCATCATGCAAATGTGGCTTTCGCTTGTTTAGAGTATTGGATTCCGCTCTTTAGATGGGTATAAGAGGCGCAGTAGAAATTCAGTGGGGGTAATACGGGGCAGTGGAAAATCAAAATCATAGAGAGCCTCCCGAGGGTGTATCAGCAGAGGGGGCTCCCGCCCACGCTGTCATCCCGCATGGCGCACAAAAGGGTCGTTACGACCCACATGGCGAACAGAACGGCCATTATGGCCGCCGCATGGCACACAAAAGAGTCGTTACGCCCCTGTGGGCGTGAGACCCCCTCCGCCCCTTCGGGGCTCGTCCCCCTGCGAGGCGGGACAGTTCTAT
>CALUFQ010000074.1 GCA_944319925.1 uncultured Paraprevotella sp. | reverse complement strand
CCTACTATGGAGAAGTAATCCAATATCTGTGTAGGCAGTACTATACTGGCCAACATGTTCAAATAATCGTTTTCCATGCCGCAAAGTAAAAGAATTAATCTTTAATCTGAAATATCCCCACCGAATTTCTACTGACCCTTTTTTAGGCTCTCAAATGTCGTTTCTTATGGACTTTTAGTCATAAAAAAAGACCCACAAATCATGATTTGTAGGTCCTTGTCCTATCACTGTCCATTTCTGTCCAGTAGTTACAGCGGAAGCTGGGGGATTCGAACCCCCGGTACGGTAAACCCGCACGTCAGTTTAGCAAACTGGTGGTTTCAGCCACTCACCCAAACTTCCTTCCTATCCCCTCACCAGAGGCTTTCTTGAATTGCGTTGCAAAGGTAGCATGTTTTATTTAAACCTGCAAACAATCGGCATGTTTTTTTCTGCAAGAAGTCCAAAAAGCATCAAACGTCAGGTATGAAAAGTCCAATATGCCAAACATATTCCATAAAGTAGCAACATGATGCCTCCTTCCCAACGTTCTATAATACGCTTCGTATAAGCGAAAAACCAAAAAACAAGTATGCTGAGCAACATAAGCCCCCAAGTTGTAATTGACAAATCGTCTGCGGGAATTGGAGACAGCGTAGCACAAACGCCTAACACCAAAAAGACATTAAATATGCTGTTTCCCACCACATTTCCAATGGCAATGGCCGAACAACCTTTACGGGCAGCTACAATTGAAGTGACCAGTTCTGGCAACGATGTGCCCACCGCCAACAAGGTCAATCCCATCCATGTTTCACTAACGTTCCATTTCATGGCCAATGTGCGAATTGAATCCACACACAAGATAGCACCCGAAATCAGACATACAATGCCGACTGACGTAAAAAGAACAATCTTCCAATACGGCATTTCGGACATGACAACCCGTTCGTCCGCAATTCCTCCGCATATTGTTTTTTCACGCCTGCAGGCCGCCGCATAGGTATAACACATAAACACGACAAAATAGCCCAGCAACAAAAGTCCTTCCGTCCGCGTAAGCCAATTCTGCGCGGCACTGTCCATCCAAGCATCCAGAGACATTACGGCCAACACCATGGTGGCCAACAAGGCAAAAGGAATGTCTTTTGCCACAGTAGATTTGCTAATCAAAATAGGATGCACTATAGCAGAACAACCAATAATGGTCAAGACATTAAAAACATTGCTTCCCACGACATTTCCCAACGTCAGACTCTCACAACCTTTTATACTTGCCGTCAAGCCAATCGCCAACTCCGGAAGAGAAGTACCCAAAGCCACAATGGTCAGTCCGACAAACCATTCACCCATACGCCACCGCAGAGCCCATCCGACCGCACCATCCGTTAACTTATCGGCACCGAGCAAAACCAGCCCGATGCCGCACAAAAAAAGGACTAAAGTAACAAACATTTTTCCTTTCGCCGCCTTTTACTCCCTACGTCCAAGAAATATCATTACATAATAAAGCAATGTGGCCAAAGAACCCAATGCTGCCACCACGTACGTGTAGGCCGCTGAACGCAGCGCCGACACAGCCGCACTGTGATTCGTATAATTCGTAATCCCTGTTTCATTCAGCCAATTCACGGCCCTGCGGCTGGCATCGATTTCCACAGGAAGAGTAATGAAGCTGAACAAAGTGGTCATGGCAAACAGAATAATTCCCGCAAACAGAATTTCCGGAAATACATTCAAAGCAAGCATGCCAATAAGCAATACCCATTGCACCCAATTGGACGCGAAAGAAACTATGGGCACAAGCGCACTCCGCATCTTCAACGGCGCATAAGCATGCGCATGTTGCACGGCATGCCCACATTCATGAGCCGCCACAGCTGCGGCTGCCACGCTGCACGAGTCATAAACGCCTTCACTCAAATTCACCGTCTTGTTCATCGGATTGTAATGGTCGGTCAACGCCCCCGGCGTACTAATCACTTCCACATCGTAAATTCCATTATCACGCAACATCTTAATGGCAATGTCACGCCCAGTCATTCCATTGGCCACAGGTATTTGCGAATACTTTTCGAACTTGCGTTTCAAATTAGCCTGCACCAACCAGCTGGCCAAGGCGATACCGATAAAAATAATCCAATACGTCATTTCTATATTAATATTAAATTATATCCAAATACTATCAAAATCTATGCCAATTGACGCAAAAGTAGCGAAGAAAAGCCACAAACAACAAATAAAGCAAGAAAAAAGTTGTTTTTTTTTGAATTATTAGTATATTTGTAGATTCATATACGCATTAAAAGTCAAACGAATGAAAAAAGAACTGGCATTCATCTTATTTACGGTCTTGATTGCCTTGGCCGGTTGCATGGGAAACAGAGATAAAGGAAACGATTACATGGAAGAAGACTCCATACGCATTTCCAATGTGCCCGACACGGCCTTTTACGGTCATTTGGGAGACGGCACGGGAATGAGTTGCCTGCAACTGGTCACCAACGAAGGCGACACTTTGGTATTGAACAAAACCGATGAAAAAAGCGGCGAAGACGGACGCATTTTAGGTGAAATCGCCAATTACACCGACCAATTCGCCATAACGACCCGAGATGACAACCAAAGCATAAGCGTCGCACTGAACATCAACCAATTGGCGCAAAGCTGGCAATCCCAAACAGACAGTTTGCACGGCTTTAGCCTCCTGCCGGACGGCAAGGCCAAAGCCATAAAGAACAAGCAATACAAATACAACCGTTGGGATTTATGCAACTGTCATCTGATTTTACTGCGTGAAAGTGTCGGCGCACATGGTGCTGAAACGCGCCACGACACTTTGCAAATCTTATGCCTGACTCCGGACTCCCTTGTCTTGCAGGCCTTGCATTCAATGGTGCAGGAAACTTTCATCCATTTATAAAAAAGAAGTATAAAAGAGATATAAGTATGGCTACGGGAAAAAAAATGGTCAAGTGCTATGACTGCAAATACGGGAAATATATGCAATGGATGAAAAATCCCATTATTTGTGAATGCCAATGGACTGGCGAACGCTACGTGGCAGAAGCCAAAAAGTTGTGCGACCGCTTTGAGGAAAACACAAACAAGGCAACACCCAGCATCACGCATTATGACCACTATTGAGGCAGATTGGAATGCAAGATGCCGATTAACGCAAAATCCTCATTGCCCACATGGATTTTACATGGGCGGACAATAGCCGAAGCCGGCACAAGTGAAAAGCTTAAAACTGTTTTTCACAAATAAGGCATGACATTTCCCCATTTATGTGCTAAAGAACAAAAGAAAAATACACTTAATACCGCTATATTATACTATTTTTGCACGAAAATACTGCAATTAAAAAAATAACATTATGGGATTTACACAAGAAGGGGATAGGTTATACCTGTACTCCATTACTACAGTTGCCATCATCGGCGGATTGTTGTTCGGCTATGACACGGCCGTGATTTCTGGTGCAGAAAAGGGGCTGGAGGCTTTTTTCCTCACCGCAACAGATTTTCAATATGACAAAGTGTTGCACGGCATTACGTCATCCAGTGCGTTAATAGGTTGCGTGATTGGCGGTGCCATCTCGGGCTATTGTGCTTCCCGTTTGGGACGGAGAAACTCCCTGCGCTTGGCGTCCGTGTTGTTCTTCCTATCGGCCTTAGGCTCCTACTACCCGGAATTCCTATTCTTCGAATATGGGAAAGCCGATTGGAATTTGCTGATGGCTTTCAACTTCTACCGCGTCTTAGGCGGCGTGGGTGTGGGATTGGCCTCTGCCGTATGTCCTATGTACATTGCGGAAATCGCGCCGTCTAACATCCGCGGCACGTTAGTATCGTGCAACCAGTTTGCCATCATATTCGGCATGTTGGTGGTATATTTTGTCAACTATCTGATTATGGGAGACCACCAAAACCCGATTCTTGACAAGGCTATAGACGGCACGTTGTCGGTCAATCCGTCATCAGACATGTGGACTGTTTATGAAGGATGGCGTTACATGTTCGGGTCAGAGGCTTTTCCCGCCGCTTTGTTTGGCATCTTGCTTTTCTTTGTGCCTAAGACTCCCCGCTATTTGGTAATGTGTGGCGAAGAAGAAAAAGCTTATAATATTTTGGAAAAAATCAACGGTAGCCGGTTGGCAGGGAAAATCTTGGAAGAAATCAAGCTGACTTCCAAAGAAAAGACCGAGAAACTTTTCACGTATGGCGTGGCCGTGATTGTCATTGGCATCATGCTTTCCGTGTTCCAGCAAGCCATTGGCATCAATGCCGTGCTTTACTATGCCCCGCGCATTTTTGAAAGTGCAGGTGCCGAAGGCGGTGGCATGATGCAGACGGTCATCATGGGCATCGTCAACATTGTCTTTACCCTTGTAGCCATTTTCACGGTGGACAAGTTCGGGCGCAAGCCTTTGTTGATTATCGGCTCGTTGGGCATGGCACTAGGTGCTTTTGCCGTGGCCATCTGCGACCAGATGGGCATCAAGGGCATTGTTCCCGTGCTATCCATCATCGTTTATGCGGCTTTCTTCATGATGTCGTGGGGTCCGATATGCTGGGTGCTGATTGCGGAAATTTTCCCAAATACCATTCGGGGACAAGCCGTAGCCATTGCCGTGGCCTTCCAATGGGTGTTCAACTATCTGGTTTCATCGACATTCCCCGCATTGTACGACTTCAGCCCGATGTTCGCCTACAGCCTCTATGGCATCATCTGCCTGCTCGCGGCGTTGTTCGTCTGGAGGAGTGTTCCTGAAACCAAAGGAAAGACCTTGGAAGACATGACAGACCTGTGGAAAAGCCGCCTCCAGAAAGCGAAATAGCAAAATCAGCTACAATTAAGGAAAATCCGCCAAGACTCATTTGCCTAGGCGGCTTTTCCTTTTTTGCCTTCCCTCCATATTTCCCCGGGGCAGTAGAAGATAGTTCTTTTTCGTAGAAGAAAGCGGAACTATTCCTAATCTTGCCGATTTATACAAACTTCCTAAAAACCATTTTGCCAAATATCAAATCGTTGGGAAATCTCCAACATCAACTACTTACTTTGCCAAATAAGATCAGCATCAATGATCCGATAGACCTTGCGGCTGCCGTTGCTGTCACGCCCAGCAAACCTTCCTGTTTCAGTTCATCAGCCATCCATTGAGACAAGACACTAGAAGCCAAGGCCTCGCCTTCCAACATCCTGCCGATTTTCTTTCTATCGAAACCGAGAATCCATCTATCGAGCGAAAGGTATTCATACACCATATTCCATTTAGGCATACCGACAATTGGGTCACAACACAATTATAGTCAAGAAGAAATGGTTTGCGAATAACACAAACGAAACTTAGTTAGAAGTGCTCCAGCTCTTATTTTCGTGCTTTTGAGAATAATATTTCCAAGTACTTGGAATTGGGCGTTCCGGGCTTTGGGACTAGGTGTTTCAGGCCTTGAAACTGAGTGTTCCAGACCTTGAAACTTTCATGCCGTGCGGCGAGGGCATCCTCTATGTACGCCCTGCCCGTACGAACTGCCTTTCCTTCCCCGGCAAGCAGGAAGATTTTTCCATTTTGTTCGGCTATAAAAAAAGAGAAAAAGTTCTTCTCGTTTATACTTGCGAAGATAATGAGAAAAAGGGAAGCGGACAAGAATCCTGTATGAAATTCTTGTCCGCCTTGTCCGATATCAACGGTATTGAAGCGCGGGGACAGACTTGCCACACACCCGCCCACGCGCTCAACTTTTTCTTATAGTCCGAAAAATGTCTTCAAACCATTGTCAACCCCGCTGAAGCCCATGAAAGCCATGGAAAGCAGTCCGGCGGTGATGAGGGCGATGCTCATACCTTGCATTCCCCTGGGTATGGCTACCATACTGAGTTGTTCGCGGATACCCGCAAAAACCGTCAAGGCAAGACCGAAACCCAAAGCCGTGCTCAAGGCATACCATATACCCATTAGCAGGTCGAAATCCTTCTGGATGACCAGAATGGCCACACCCAGCACGGCACAGTTTGTCGTAATCAGGGGAAGATAAACGCCCAAAGCTTGGTAAAGCGCAGGCGAAACTTTCTTCAAGATGATTTCCACCATCTGTACCAAAGCCGCAATCACTAAGATAAATGCGATGGTCTGCAGATAAGCCAACCCGCACGGATTCAGCACATAATATTGCAACAAATAGGTGACCAAAGTGGCCAAGACCAATACGAAAGCCACAGCTGCAGACATGCCCAACGCCGTATCAATCTTTTTGGACACACCAAGGAACGGGCAGATACCCAAAATCTGCGACAACACGACATTGTTCACAAAGATGGCCGTAATGAAAACGATGAGATATTGATAAAATGTTTCCATATTGTTTTCCTTTGTTTAGGATTATGCTTTTTTGAACTTATTCACGATGGCAATCAAGTAGCCCAAAACGATAAATGCGCCAGGAGCCAAGACGAACATCAACATACCGTAGTCTTCCGTCCACATTTCGATGCCGAAAATCTTGCCTGTACCCAAAATCTCACGCACTGCACCCAGCAAGGTCAGGGCAATCGTAAAGCCCAAACCCATGCCCAGCCCGTCGAAGAATGAGGGGACAACTTTGTTCTTGCTGGCAAAAGCTTCCGCACGTCCGAGGATGATGCAGTTCACCACGATGAGGGGAATGAACAAGCCCAGCGTGGCATAGATGTCAGGCACAAAAGCCTGCATGCACATTTGCAAGGCCGTCACAAAAGAAGCGATGACCACAATGAAGGCAGGAATCCGCACCATGTCTGGAATCAGGTTCTTGAGCATGGAAATCACTACGTTGGAACAGAACAGCACAAACGTTGTGGCCAATCCCATCGACATGCCGTTCAGCGCGGAAGATGTCGTCCCCAACGTGGGACACATGCCCAGCAACAACACGAATGTCGGGTTCTCCTTGATGATACCATTCATCAACACTTTGAAATTATTCATAATCGTTCCTCCCCTCGTTTATTGATTAGATTTTCCAGCTTGTGTGCTGGCACCCGTCATGGCATCGCCACTGTTTCCCATGAATGCCTTGTAGGCTTGGTTCACTGCGTTCAGGAATGCCCGGCTGGTGATGGTCGAAGCCGTAATGGCATCAATGTCGCCGCCATCCTTTGTCACGAGCAATTCCTTCTGGCCGGGATTCTTTCCGATGATATCGCCTTTCCCGCCCTTCTGGAACCAAGTGTCGGCCTTCACGCCCAACCCCGGTGTTTCCACCGTTGCCAATATGGTATAACCTAAGATGTTTCCCGCCTCATCAAAGCCCACCAACACCTCGAGAGGCCCGCCGAAGCCGTTGGTCACGGCCTTCACTGCCGTGCCACGGTCGGTCTTATATAAAGTATATCCATCCGCTTCCACAGGTTCCCCCACCTGCAAATCGCCACCCTGGTTACCCAAAATGACTTTCTTGATACCTTCTTGCAGGTTCTTGGCATTGATTTCCGCGATAGGACCTTCGGTCACTTTGTTGACGTAAGCCAATGCACCTCCGGCAACCACGGATATGGCCGTCAGCACCAAGGCCATATTCTTTAAAGAAGATTCCAGTTTTTTCATTTCTTCACCACCTCCCCGAATCTTTTAGGTTTGCAATACGTGTTGATTAACGGCGTGAAGGCGTTCATAATCAATATAGCGAACGACATCCCTTCCGGATAAGCACCAAAAGTACGAATCACCACCGTCAGGAAACCTATGGCCACGCCATAGATGATTTGCCCCTTGGGGGTCATGGGCGAAGTCACATAATCTGTCGCCATGAAACATGCGCCCAGCATCAGGCCGCCCGTAAGCAGGACTGTGACCGGCGAAGCATATATCGGGTTGGACAAATGCAACAGCCCGGATAAGACAAACACCGTGACCAAAATGGAAACAGGAATGTGCCACGTGATAATGCGCCGTGCCAACATGTAAGCCAATCCAATCAATAATGCCAAAGCACTGATTTCGCCAAGGCATCCCCCGGTTTGTCCTACCAACAGGTCTATGGAGTCCGGAAGTTGTTCCAAGATGGAAGCGTCACCCGCCTTGATGGCATTCTTCATCACGGCAAGCGGAGTGGCTGCCGTTTCGGCATCCAAATAACTGCCTAATTGTCCCGGCACCGGCCATGAAGTCATTTGCACCGGGAAAGAAACCAAAAGGAACACACGTCCCACCAAAGCCGGGTTGAAAGGGTTGCATCCCAAACCGCCAAATGTCATCTTGCCGACCCCGATGGCCACCAACGCACCGATGATGATAATCCATATCGGCAGATTGGAAGGTAAGTTGAAACCCAATAACAAACCCGTGAGTACGGCCGAACCGTCGGTTACGGTCACCTCCTCCTTTTTCAGAATGAATTTCGCAATCGCCCATTCAAACAGCACACAGGAAGCCACGGAAGTGGCCAGCACGACTGCGGCTCCAATACCAAAAAAGTACAAGGAAGTCAGCAGCGCGGGTATCAAGGCAATGCACACGCCATACATATTTCTTTGCACACTGTCCCGCGTATGGACATGCGGAGACAGCGACACAATCAATTTCTTAGCCATATTCTCTTCTTATTTATTTTGCATTACGGGCCCTGATTAAGGCCATTACGGTTGTTTTGCCCATACGGACATTATCCAATATCGGACGGGCAGAAGGACAAGTGTACTGGCACGATCCGCATTCGATGCATGACGTGATGCCGTTTTCTTCCGCCACATCCCACTTGCGGAGCGCGGAAGCCGTAGCCAACAGGTACGGTTCAAGCCCCATCGGACATGCGCTTACGCATTTTGCACAACGGATGCAAGGTTGCGGAGCCTTGCGACGGGCTTCACGTTCACTCAGCAGGAGCAAGCCCGAAGACCCCTTACACACCGGCACGTCAAGATGCATCAAGGCTTTTCCCATCATCGGGCCGCCGCCGATAATCTTGCCCGCGTCTTCCGGCATGCCGCCACATTCTTCTATCAACAGGCTCATCGGCGTACCGATGCGGGCCAGCAAGTTGGAAGGCTGCCGCACGTCTTTTCCCGTCACGGTGATGACCCGTTCGAAAAGCGGTTTGTTCTTCATTACAGCCTCATAAATGGCAAACGTCGTCCCCACGTTTTGCACCACTGCACCCACATGGATCGGAAGAGCCGGCGGCGCGGGCACTTCGCGCCCCATGACAGCAGCAATCAGCTGCTTCTCTCCGCCTTGCGGATATTTCACTTTCAATGGGACAATTTCGATGTGGGGGTGCTCCTTTGCCCGTTCCGTGAGCAAGGCGATGGCATCCGGCTTGTTGCTTTCAATGCCGATATATCCTTTCTCCACGCCGACTGCTTTCATGACCAACTCCGTGCCCACAAGGATTTCATCGGGCTTCTCCAACATCAGGCGATGGTCTGCCGTCAGATACGGCTCGCATTCCACCGCATTAATAATGACGCATTCGGCCTTTGTGTCTTTAGGAGGCGACAACTTCACATGGCAAGGAAACGTGGCGCCGCCCATGCCCACGATGCCGGCCGCCTTGATTTTCCCAACAATTTCTTCCGCAGTCAGTTCGGGATGTTGCGCCAATGTGACCAAGTCCTCCGAACGGTCGATGCCCTCTTCCCATTCATCACCTTCCACATCAATGAAAATGGCAGGACGGCGATAACCGCTTGCGTCCACGATTGCGTCTATCTTGTTCACTTTTCCGGAAACAGATGAATGTATGGGAACCGACACGAAACCATCCGCTTCCGCAATCAGCATGCCCACTTTCACCTCGTCACCCTTGGCCACCACCGGTTTGGCCGGGGCACCGATATGCTGATAAAGCGAAATGACGGCTTGCCTAGGTAACCCGGCCTGGCGGATGGGACTCTTCGCGGACAGTTTGTCTTCAGATGGATGAATTCCACCTATTTTAAACGTTTTCACGATATCTATAGTTTTATTTAAAGTTCATGATTATGCTTCTTTCTTTTCCTGTGACACGACAGCACCAACTGTGGCCTCCTGTTTCGGGGCGGCTTCGGCTTTCGGCTTGCGCGGCGGGAAGTTGATGGCATGGATGGCACCCTTCGGACAAGCTTCCTCACACTTGCGGCAGAGCTTGCACTTCTCCGGGTCGATATAAGCCAGGTTGTTGCTCACCGTGATGGCATCAAAGGCACACACCTTCACGCACTTGCCACAACCGATGCACGAAGCTTTGCACACCTTATTGGCCACGGCACCCTTGTCGCGGTTCACGCACTTCACGACCATCCGGCGGTTCTTCGGTCCTTTCGGACGGAGTTCAATCACCTTGCGCGGACACGTCTTCACACATGCGCCACAAGCCGTACACAAATCCTCATTGACTTCCGGCAATCCGGTCACAGGATTAATGGACAACGCCCCGAACTGGCAGGCTGCCACGCAATCGCCGCCTCCGAGGCAGCCGAACGCACAAGCTGTTTCGCCCGTACCCGACAAAAGTTGCACCCGACAACTGCGTACCCCGACATATTCCACCACACGCGGACGATTCTCGCAAGTACCGTTACACCGCACCACAGCCACTTTCGGAACAGACGCTTCCGCCGCAAGCCCCAAAATGCCCGCCACTTTCTCCATTACCGGTTGTCCGCCAACCGGGCACAACTTACCTTCCAGCGAACCACCGTCTGCCGCTTTCACACAAGCTGCGGCAAACCCCGAACAACCAGGATAACCGCAACCTCCGCAATTTGCCTGCGGCAACACTTCGGCCACTTTCCCGATGCGTTCGTCCTCCACGACAGCAAACTTCTTGGAAGCCGCATAGAGCACCACGGAAGACACGAGACCTACCGCACCCAAGATGATTACTGCAATCCAAATCACATTCATAGTATTTCCTTTATATGTTTAATGGTAAATGAAAATTTCCTGGACAACTTGTCTCGCATCAAATATAGAAAACCGTAATATACGGCCAGCGTGGCAATGGCCGTCAAGGCTGCCAGCGGCTCGCTATCCAATGCGTCAATCGACACAAACAGCACTGCCACCAGCAAAATCAAGGGAACAATGTAGGCCAACAAAACTGCCTGAAGCCCCAAACTCAATTTGCCGGTCAAAATGACTTCTTCCCCTACAGAAAAAGAAGCTGCGTCCGCACTGACTATGTCTATCAGTTTTTCTTTGCTATCAGAAGATTTGCACAATTTCTGCGCCGCGCAAACCGAACAAGCTGCCAGTTGCGTGATGCGTACGCTTACATGCTTTTCGTTTACGCTTTCCACAGTACCACGATGTGCGATCATTTGCGTCATTTTGCAAACTCCGTATTACAAATCGCTGCAAAAATAGCATTAATTTAATAACCAATAATAGGTATCAGACTACAAAATTCCATCGCTTTATATTTTTTAACACGCCGGCATGTCCGGGCAACTATTCAGCGATTAAACATAGCAATGCAGCCCGTAGCACAGTTAGAAACTGCTTTGAATTTGTCGCGTGATGATTTGAATAAATTTTCGAGCCGGCTTCGCTTCCGCAAAAAACATGCCCGCCCCACAATTACGGATGACAACGTATCTATTTATGGTTCCGCAATTGTAGCCACAGGCGGAAATCCGCCGGCTCGACGGAAATCGGGCGCGGGCGCGCAAGTTCACCCTTCCTCTCCGCCATGCCTGCCAAACAACACGGCACGTTCCCTGCGGCATGCAGGCTCCGCCCACTCGCGAGGCACCAACTGCCACGTGCCCAATGGTTGCGGGTCGAGCGTTTCCCTTTCCTTTATATAATGGATAATGCAGTCACGCAAATTCTGCTTGGTCGTGGCCACCACTCTTGCAGACAATTCGTCATGCGGAATTCCGGCTCCCTTGGTCAACAATTCCCCACCGCCATTGCCCCGATAAGAATTGACCACGACCATGTAGTAAGCATCGGGGTCGAAAGTCCTCCCGTCCGCCAACCGCAAGACAGACACCTTCTCCCCGGACGGACGGGTCACGTCCACCATATAGCATAGCCCCGCAGCAGAATCAAAATTATAGGCCAGATTCTTAAACCCCAACCGTTTCCCGCTGTCCAGCACATAGTCCAGCAACATCACGTGATCATCGGGCGACTTCATTTCGTTCACCCACAAACCATAGCTCATCTCAAGCGCATTTTTTATCTCGCCGCCCTTGAGCCGCATGGTATAAAGCACATCATCAAAACGGTAAAGCTTAAACACATCGCGTATGCAGACATCTCCTTTCCTGATTTTAGCCGAAAAAGACACCGGAGAAGCCAACGAGATTTCCGCCCCCGTAGCCTCCAACTGTGCCCGATGCACCAAATCCACAAAAGCAGACGGCCCGAAATAAGCATCCTGGCTGGATATCGTGTGGGAAAAAGTGCCTATCTTCTGCCCCACGTAATACTCCGTGTTCCGTATGTAACGACCAAAATAACGCTGCATGTACCGGGCTTCCACACCTTCGAAAGCCGACACATCCGTGAGTTTGCCTTTCACCGACCTTACATGCCTGGCATCTCCCGAGACTTCGACCTCCAAGTCCACTTCACACACCATCATGGCCGCGCTCGTCGGGGCGCAACATACGACGTTCCGCCCCGAAGGGCTTTTCACGGTCTCGCAATTCTTCAAATGGTCGTGTCCGTAAAGAACGACATCAAAGCCCTCGACCCGACGCGCCACGTCCAAAGCGGCATTTTCCGCATATCCGGATGTCACAATCCCCCCTTCCTTCCCTGAATGAAACAGCCCGACCACGATGTCCGGATGCTCCCGTTCGCGGATGACGGGCATCCACCGCTCCGCACAAGCCACCATTTCCTCAAACTCCAGTCCTTCCCATAAAGAAGAGGGCAACCAGTTGGGCACGGCCGGGGTCGTCATACCCAGCACAGCCACCCTTACTCCTCCGCGTTCCAACACACAGTAAGGGGCAAAATAGCATTCCCGGGTGTACTTTTCGATAACATTCGCACCCAAAACCGGGAACTTACACTCCCGCGCCCAACGGTCATACACCACGTGGCCTGTCTCAATGTCATGATTCCCCACGACACCTGCAGCATAACCCATATAGTTCATGACACCTGCAGCCAGGTTCTCTTCTCCCTGCACGACAAAATTACTGCAATAAACCACCGGGCTTCCTTGCAAGACATCGCCACCGTCGAACAACAAAAGACGGTCGCCATAACGGGCTCTCAGGGCATGCACATAGGCATACACACGCGCCAAGCTCCCTTTCACGGGACGGTTGTTCACATAATCCCGCATGAAAAAATTGCCGTGCACGTCGCTGGTCTGCACAATCTTCAACGAAACAATATGCCCGCCTTTCTTTGTTGACATTCTACCCGATATTACATTACCCAATGCAAAAATAATAATAAAGCCGTCTTCTGCCAACGAATTGGCATCTTATTTGTTGCAAATTCTGCAGAAAGGAGATTTTTCATCATGGCATTCATCGACTACTACAAAATCATGGGCATCAGCAAAGATACCCCGCAAAAGGACATCAAAGCCGCATACAAAAAGAGGGCCAAACAGTTCCATCCGGACTTGCATCCGGATGACCCGAAAGCCAAAGCCAAATTCCAGGCACTCAACGAAGCGTATGACGTGTTGAGCGACCCGGAAAAACGTGCGAAATACGACCAATACGGCGAACATTGGAAAAGCGCGGATATGGGAGGCGCCACGGCCCAAGGAGGCGATTCCGCAGGGTTTGAAGGCTTTGACTTCAGCCAGTTCGGCGGAGGCGGATTCTCGGACTTCTTCACCCAAATGTTCGGTGGAGGCGGACGCACACGCACTTACCGCAGCCATTTCGGACGGGGATTCAACCCGTTCGCGGGCGAAGCAGGCACGGTGGACTATGCAGACCGCGAATGCACCGTTAACATCGACATGTACACCGCGTTGCTCGGCGGTTCCATCATCGTGCAGACACCGGAGAACGACAAACTGAAATTAAACATCAAACCTGGAACACAGCCCGGCACGAAAGTGCGGTTGAAGGGAAAGGGCGACATGCATCCTGACGGCACACGGGGAAATCTGATTCTCACGTACAACGTGCAACTCCCGACCAACCTGACTGAACGGCAAAAAGAGCTTCTCCAACAAATGCGCAAGGGATGAAGACAAGGGGTCTTCTTGTGCAATCCGAATAAAAATGCGATATTTGCAACAAAATTCAAACATCAACATCAAAGAAATGAACAACAACATCACTGCAAGCGTCAAATATATTGGCGCGGATGACTTGGACATCGACTTGTTCGAAAGCCAATACATCGTGCCGGAAGGCATATCCTATAATTCCTATGTCATCATGGACGAAAAAATCGCCGTGATGGACACCATTGACATGCGCAAGGCTGAAGAATGGAAAAACAACCTGCGCAACGCGTTGGCGGGAAGACAACCGGATTACCTCATCGTGCAGCACATGGAACCAGACCATGCCGCCAACATCGGGTGGTTCGCACAAGAATACCCGGACGCGACCATCGTGGCCAGCGCGAAAGCCCTACAAATGCTTCCGCAATTCTTCGAAGGCGTGGCTTTCGACGGACGCACCCAAGCTGTGAAGGAAGGCGACACGCTCAACTTGGGCCGGCACACGCTGAAATTCATCATGACACCGATGGTGCATTGGCCCGAAGTGATGATGACCTACGAAGAAAGCGAGAAAATCCTGTTCTCGGCTGATGCCTTCGGCAAGTTCGGCGCACTGTGCCGGGGAGGCGAATGGCTGGATGAAGCCCGCCGGTACTACCTCAACATCGTGGGAAAATACGGTACACAAGTGCAGAACGTTCTGAAAAAGGCCGCCACATTGGACATTGCCATCATTTGCCCGCTCCACGGCCCGGTATTGAAAGAGAACCTGGGATACTACATAGGCTATTATGACATTTGGAGCAAATACGAAGCAGAAGAAAACGGCGTGTTGGTGGCCTACGCCTCCATTCACGGCAACACGGCTAAAGCGGCACGGAAAATGGCCGACATCCTGCGCGAGAAAGGTGCGAAGCAAGTAAAAGTAATGGACTTGAGCCGCGACGACATGGCCGAAGCCGTGGCAAACGCTTTCCGCTACGACAAGTTGGTGCTGGCCGCTTCGTCATACGACGCAGGCGTATTCCCTCCCATGCATGACTTTCTGTACCACTTGCAAATCAAAAACTTCCAAAGCCGCAAGGTGGCCATCATTGAAAATGGCTCATGGGCACCTACGGCAGGACGAACCATGAGCTGTATGCTTTCCGACATGAAACATGTCAACGTGATGGAACAAATCGTCACCATCAAAAGCAGCATGAAAGCAGCAGACATCCCCCAATTGGAAAGTTTGGCTGAAGCATTGCTGTCTAACGAGTAAGTATCCACAAACATATAATGTCACAAAGTCAATGCCTGTCGTTATCGCATACGACGGGCATTGACTTTATTTTTAATCCAATTTGAATGAACGGGGACAGTAGAAATTTAGTGGGGAACGGTTTCATGCTTCTCCGCTGATACGCTGCGACGGATTTGACATTTTGTTATTTGCCCGGGGATTTGACACTTTGTCATTTGAAGGCCCCTGAGATTCACTTATACGGGGCAGGGGGCGGTGGCGGGCGCAAAAAACGCAATCTCGCGGAACGTGCAGAAACCCAAATGTCGGCAAATAAAGGGCACAGGCTTTCTTTTTGTCGCGGGTGCGGCTGTTTCCGCGCCGGGATTACCGGGGCACGTAAGCCGGGCGGGACTTGTACCGACATATTGACAC
>CALUFQ010000073.1 GCA_944319925.1 uncultured Paraprevotella sp. | reverse complement strand
GGAACGCGAAATTCCGAGCCCCGGAATTCTTTTTTCGGGGCTCGGAATTTTTATTTCGGGGCTCGGACGAAAAAATCTTGGTACAGAAATCTTTTTGCGGCGGCTTCGGGGCCGTTTTTCTTTCCCGTTGGAACTTTTTCCCGGACACGTTTCCCCTGTCGTTTTGTCGGCGGAATCCCCCGACGGGCTTTCCCGCCGGTCGGCTTTCTGCGCCGGGAGTGTCCCGTGTCCCGTCAAAAGGACAGGTTTGGAGGGAATTCCGCGACATTTTGATTCCCGCATGGCGCGTGTGGCTGCGTTCTTTCCGCGCCGTCCCGGCCCGGCGGCCGAATACGCGAATCTCAGAAGCCGAAAATGAACAAATTGTCAACGCGCCCCGAATGTGTCATTGTGTCAATGGAAGGAGGTGCGCAGGGGGCGCATTTCCTTTCGCGCCGAAATCTGGATAATGTCCCCTTTGTAGGGGGAGACATTATCATTACTGCGGACTTTGGGCTGTTTGCGGAATTTAAGAATTTATAATCCGCAAAAATATACCTTTAAATATGGACTCTCGGATATATTTTCGAAAAGCCCTTGCGGGCTTGCGGATTCGGAAATCCGCCCCTCCATTTGCGCCGAATTACAAATCCGGCGCAGCGTATCAGCAGGTATGAATTTGTGCATTCGATAGGAATTTATAGGAGGTGCCGCATTCCTGCGGCACAATCGCAAGATAAGTCACCGACATACGCAATAGCGCGAGTATGTGCAGCAAGAATGCTGCACATACTATTCTTCCGGATTTGACAACTGACATTCAGTGGTTTGTAGAAACAGAGACTCTGCTCCACTCTATTTCCTCAATTCATTTTTCATATCGTGTTAAATCCCTCAAAATGCGAACTGTTCCATATTTTATTCGTACTTTTGCACCCAAGCAAAAACAACCTCATCATGGCACAGGAACATCCATTGGCGCAATTCCGCTTCTGCCCCAAATGCGGCTCGCCCCGCTTCGTGGAGCACAACGGAAAATCGAAGCACTGCGAAGACTGCGGCTTCACCTATTATTTCAACCCCAGCGCGGCCACCGTGGCCGTCATCCTGAACGAACGCGGAGAGCTGCTGGCCTGCCGCCGCGGAAAGGAACCCGCCAAGGGGACGCTCGACCTCCCGGGAGGATTCTCAGACTGCTTCGAGACGAGCGAAGAAGGCGTGGCGCGCGAAGTGAAGGAAGAGACGGGACTGGACGTGACAAACACGGAATTCCTCTTCTCGCTTCCCAACACCTATTTATATTCCGGTTTCCTGGTACACACCATCGACAACTTTTTCCACTGCAGCGTGGCCGACAGCACCCAGGCTCATGCCATGGACGATGCCGCCGAACTGCTGTGGATTCCGCTCAAGGAAGTGCGCCCTGAACTTTTCGGACTGGAATCCGTGAGAAAAGGCGTGGCACGCCTATTGGCCTCATTGGCCCGACCAGACAGACAAGCCCCATGAGGCCAAGGCCAACCGGGCTAATCGCCCTTTCTTTCCAAAAAAAGTGTTATATATAAGGTATAGTCTATCTTTTTTTCCTACTTTTGCTGCGAAATTTTAGAAAGGAACAGAGCATGCAGAAAAATTTGGTGATCGTGGAGTCTCCCGCCAAGGCCAAGACCATCGAGAAATTCCTGGGAAACGACTACAAGGTGTTGTCAAGCTACGGACACATCCGCGACTTGAAAAAAAAGGCATTCAGCATCGACACGACAAACTTCGCGCCCCAATATGAAATCCCTTCGGAGAAGACAAAACTGGTAAACGAACTGAAGGCGGAAGCCGCCAAGGCGGAAACCGTGTGGCTGGCATCCGATGAAGACCGCGAAGGGGAAGCCATTTCCTGGCATTTGTACGAGGTGCTGGGACTCAAGCCGGAGCACACACGGCGCATCGTGTTCCACGAAATCACCAAGCCGGCCATCTTGCAGGCCATCCAACATCCGCGCGACATCGACCTGAACCTGGTGAACGCACAACAGGCACGCCGCGTACTGGACCGCATCGTGGGCTTCAAGCTCTCGCCCGTGCTGTGGAAAAAGGTGAAACCCGCGCTGTCCGCCGGACGTGTGCAAAGCGTGGCTGTCCGCCTCATCGTGGAACGCGAGCGCGAAATCCAGCAATTCAAAAGCGAAGAAAGCTACCGCGCGATAGCTTTGTTTACCCTGCCGGGCGGGAACGGGACAGGCGAAATCAAAGCGGAACTGAACCAACGTTTCAAGAACGAGGAAGAAGCCATGAAGTTCCTGGAATGCTGCAAGGAAGCCACGTTCACCATACGCGACATCGCCACGCGCCCGCAAAAGCGCACCCCGGCCGCACCGTTCACCACCTCCACCCTGCAGCAGGAAGCCGCCCACAAGCTGGGCTTCACCGTGGCACAGACCATGATGGTGGCCCAAAGACTCTACGAGTCGGGGCGCATCACCTACATGCGTACAGACTCCGTGAACCTCTCGTCACTGTGCCTGACAGCCAGCGCGGAGACCGTGAAGAAGATGATGGGCGAACGCTATGCCAAGACACGGCAATACCACACGAAAGCGAAAGGGGCACAAGAAGCGCACGAAGCCATCCGCCCGACCTATATGGACCAGGCGGAAATCGAAGGCACGGCCCAAGAACGCCGCCTTTATGACCTGATATGGAAACGCACCATCGCCTCGCAAATGGCCGATGCGGAAATCGAGAAGACGACAGCCACCATCAGCATCAGCGGGCTGGAGCCGACATTCGTCGCCACGGGCGAGGTCGTGAAATTCGACGGTTTCCTGAAAGTATATAAAGAAAGTTTTGACGAAGACCCTGAGAACGACACAGAAGAAGGGCAACTGCCCCCGATGGCCGTCGGGAACAGGCTGGAACGCAAGGAAATCCAAGCCACGCAACGGTTCTCGCAACACCCGCCCCGCTACAACGAGGCCAGCTTGGTGAAAAAGCTGGAAGAACTTGGAATCGGGCGTCCTTCGACCTACGCCCCCACCATCAGCACCATACAACAACGCGAATACGTGACCAAGGGAGACAAGGAAGGCGAAGAGAAAGACACGCTGACCCTCACGCTGACGGATGACACCATCAGCACCCAACACCGGAAATCCATCATCGGGGCAGAACGAGGCAAACTCATCCCCACGGACGTGGGCACGGTGGTGAACGACTTCCTGATGCAATACTTCCCTGAAATCATGGACTACAACTTCACGGCCGAAGTGGAAAAAAGATTCGATGACATCGCGGAAGGCAAAACCGAATGGCGCACCATGATGAAAGACTTCTACAACGACTTCGAGCCAGAAGTGGAAAAGACGATGAACGCCAAAGCGGAACACAAAGTAGGCGAACGGATTCTAGGGACAGACCCGGCGAGCGGACGGCCCGTGTCGGTGAAAATCGGACGGTTCGGCCCGGTAGTGCAAATCGGCACCGTCGATGACAAAGAAAAACCCCGCTTCGCCCAAATGAGAAAAGACCAAAGCCTGGAAACCATCACGCTGGAAGAGGCCATCGACCTGTTCAAGCTGCCACGCGAAATCGGCATCTACGAAAACAAAACCGTCACCATCGGCACGGGACGCTTCGGCCCCTACGTGCTGCACGACAAAAAATACGTGTCGCTCCCCAAGGGCAGCGACCCGATGGCCGTCACGCTGGAAGAAGCCATCGCCCTCATCAACGACAAACGGCAGGCGGAAGTGGAACGCCACCTGCGGCAATTCGAGGAAGAACCGGAACTGGAAGTGCTCAAAGGGCGCTTCGGCCCCTACATCGCCTATAAAGGCACAAATTACAAACTGCCCAAGACACTGGCCGAACGGGCCGCGGAACTCACGCTGGAAGAATGCATGGCCGTGGTCAAAGACCAGGAAGGCAAACCCAAAGCAGTACGGAAAAGGACTTACGGCACACGGAAATGACACGCATCATCCTCATCGGCTACATGGGAGCCGGAAAAACGACGGTAGGCAAGGCTCTCGCCCGCGAATTGGGACTGCCGTTCTATGACTTGGATTGGTATATCGAAGAACGTTTCCGCCGCACCATCCCGCAAATCTTTGCCGAAAAAGGGGAAGAGGGCTTCCGCCGCATCGAACAGCACGTGCTGCATGAAGTGGCCGAGTTTGAAGACCTCATTATTTCCAGCGGAGGCGGGACACCGTGCTTCTTTGACAACATGGAATACATGAACCGCCAGGCCATGACGGTCTATCTGAAGGCCACCCCCGAGACGCTTTTCCAGCACCTGAAAATGGGCAAGACGGAACGCCCGTTGCTAAAAGGAAAAACGGATGAGGAACTGATAGACTTCATCCGCAGCTCGCTCGCCACGCGCGAACCTTTCTACAGCCGGGCACGATACACCCTGGACATCTCCCCGCTGAATGACTACGACAAAATCAAGGACACCGTCCGCTTGCTTCGTGAATTATTAAACATCTAAGATAACGCAATGAGAAAATGGCGCATTGAAGACTCCGAGGAACTCTATAACATCAATGGATGGGGAGTCAATTATTTCGGCATCAACGAAAAAGGGAACGTGTTCGTCAGCCCGCGGAAAGACAGCATAAAGGTCGATCTGAGAGAACTGATGGACGAACTGGCCGTGCGCGACGTGACGGCTCCCGTGCTGGTGCGATTCCCCGACATCCTGGACAACCGCATCGAAAAGACAAGCAACTGCTTCGAAAAAGCGGCCAAGGAATACGGCTTCAAAGGAGAAAACTTCATCATCTATCCCATCAAGGTCAACCAGATACGCCCCGTGGTGGAGGAAGTGGTCGGCCACGGCAAGAAGTTCAACCTCGGGCTGGAAGCCGGCTCGAAACCCGAGCTGCACGCCGTCATTGCCGTCAACACGGACTCCTCCTCGCCTATCATCTGCAATGGCTACAAGGACCGCAACTACATCGAACTGGCCTTGCTGGCACAAAAGATGGGCAAACGCATCTTCCTGGTCGTGGAAAAGCTCAACGAGCTGGACATCATCGACGAAGTGGCCAAGAAACTGAACGTGAGACCCAACATCGGCATACGCATCAAATTGGCTTCCTCGGGAAGCGGCAAATGGGAAGAAAGCGGGGGCGACGCCAGCAAGTTCGGCCTGACGTCCAGTGAACTGCTCGAAGCCCTCGACAAGCTTGAAGCCCGCGGACTGAAGGACTGCCTGAAACTCATCCACTTCCACATCGGCAGCCAAATCACCAAGATACGCCGCATACAGACTGCCCTGCGGGAGGCCTCGCAATTCTATATCCAACTCCACCACATGGGCTACGACGTGGAGTTCGTGGACTGCGGCGGCGGGCTGGGCGTGGACTACGACGGTACCCGCTCAAGCAACAGCGAGAGTTCCGTGAACTACTCCATCCAGGAATATGTGAACGACTGCGTCTATACGTTCGTGGAAGCGGCCAACAAAAACAACTTGCCGCACCCCAACCTGATTACCGAAAGCGGACGTTCGCTCTCGGCCCACCACTCCGTGCTCATCATGGAAGTGCTCGAAACGGCTTCGCTCCCCCGCATGGATGAAAACTTCGAGCCTTCGCCCGACGCGCACCAGCTGGTGAAGGACATGTATGAAATATGGGACAACCTCAACCCGCGCACCTTGCTGGAGGACTGGCACGACGCACAACAAATCCGCGAGGAGTCGCTTGACCTCTTCAGCCACGGCATCGTGGACCTACGTACCCGAGCCGACATCGAAAGCATGTATTGGAGCGTGACACGCGAAGTGAACATGCTGGCCCAAACACAGAAACACATCCCCGAAGAGTTGCTCTCGCTGGACAAATTGCTGGCCGACAAATATTTCTGCAACTTCTCGCTCTTCCAAAGCTTACCCGACTCGTGGGCCGTTGACCAATTGTTCCCCATCATGCCCATCCAGCGGCTCGGCGAACGGCCGGACACCCACGCCACACTGCAGGACATCACCTGCGACTCGGACGGGAAGATTGCCAATTTCGTCACCCACGGCTCCATCTCGCACAGCCTGCCGGTGCACACGCTGAAGAAAGGCGAACCTTACTACCTGGCCGCATTCCTGGTAGGCGCATACCAGGAAATCCTGGGCGACATGCACAACCTGTTCGGCGACACCAATGCCGTGCACGTTTCCGTCACGGACAAGGGTTACACCATTGACCAAGTCATCGATGGCGAAACAGTGGCCGAAGTGCTCGAATACGTACAATACGACCCGCGCAAGCTGGCCCGTCGCTTGGAAATCTGGGTTTCCAAATCCATTCAAAGCGGGAAAATCTCACTTGAAGAAGGCAAGGAATTCCTGAGCAATTACCGCTCGGGGCTTTACGGCTACACCTACTTAGAATAATAAGGTATGAAAGAGAAACTCACAATCATCAAAGTCGGCGGCAAAATCGTGGAAGAAGAGGATTCGCTACGCAGGCTGCTCCGCGACTTCGCCGCCATCGAAGGACACAAAGTCCTGGTACACGGCGGAGGCCGCTCAGCCACCCAGGTTGCCACCCGGCTGGGCATCGAAAGCCAGATGGTGAACGGACGGCGCATCACAGACGCGGCCATGCTGGAAGTGGTCACCATGGTCTATGGCGGACTGGTGAACAAACATATCGTGGCTTGCCTGCAGGCCGCAGGCGTAAACGCCTTGGGACTGACAGGGGCGGACATGAACGTCATCCGCTCGCACAAACGTCCGGTGAAGGAGGTGGACTATGGGTTCGTAGGCGATGTGGACACCGTGGATGCCGGAGCACTCTCCACGCTGGTCCGCGCGGGAGTAGTCCCGGTCATGGTTCCGCTGACCCACGATGGCAAGGGGCAGCTCCTGAACACCAATGCCGACACCATAGCGGGCGAAACGGCCAAAGCCTTGGCTGCGGAATTCGACGTGACGCTCATCTATTGCTTCGAGAAAAAGGGCGTGTTGCGCGATGCTGAAGACGACAACAGCACCATCCCCCACCTCAACGAAACGGCCTTCCGGCAATATGTAGCCGACGGCACCATACAAGGCGGCATGATTCCCAAACTAGAGAACGCCTTCAACGCCCTCCATGCCGGCGTGTCGCGAGTCATCATCACCCAAGCCACTGCCATCGACGGCCAATCGGGCACCATCATAGAAAGATAAAGAAACACTGCATATAAAAAAATGCAAAAAACAGACGGGTGGGTGTAACTTTTCGGACACCCGCCCGTCACTATTACAGAGAGATGAAGAAAATCAGTTTTCGGGACGATATTTTGCCCTTAAAAGACAAACTCTACCGCCTGGCACTCGGAATCACTTTCGACACTGCCGAAGCGGAAGACATCGTCCAGGACACACTGATTAAAGTCTGGGGAAAACGCGAAGAATGGACAGGTATCGATTCGATAGAAGCTTACTGCACGACTGTCTGCCGCAACCTTTCCATTGACCGGAGCAAAAAGGAAGAAACCCGGCACGTGCAACTTGACGAAAGCCTGCACACGCGCCCCGACGCTTCCACTCCTTACGAGCAAGTGGCTGCCCGTGACGGCCTAGGACTGCTGCAGGAACTGTTGCGGGAACTGCCGCAGGCACAACAAGATATCGTGCATCTGAGAGAAATAGAGGGAAAAAGCTACAAAGAAATAGCCGAGACCCTCGGCCTGAGCGAAGAACAGGTGAAAGTCTATCTCTTCCGCGCAAGGCAACGAATCAAGAAAAGATATGCAGAAATACAGGGATATGGACTATAAGTACATCGAACAACTTGTGGAACGCTATTGGCAATGCCAAACCAGCGTGGAAGAAGAAGCCATACTGAAGGCATTCTTCAGCCAGCCGCATGTTCCTGTGCACCTGCAAACTTACAAAGCTTGGTTTAACGGGGAAAAGATGTTGCAGGACAGCCAGTTGGGAAGAGAATTTGACACCCGCGTCCTAATGCGCATTGAAAACGAGGACATGGTGGTGAAAGCCCGCCGCGCGACATGGACGAAACGCCTCATGCCGCTCTACAAAGCGGCTGCCGCACTCGCCATCATCTTTACGTTGGGCAACGCCGCCCAAACCTCTTTCCGCCACCCTGAGGAGGCAGCAAGTGACTACAACTATGAAAGTTACAAAGACTCCTTCGATGATCCGGCCATGGCCTATGACCAAGTATCGGATGCCTTGCAAATGGTGTCGCAAAGCCTGAGCGAAACCGCGCAGCAAGATTCGCTGTTGCAATCTTCCGCCGCCAGTGACGAACTCAAAAAGCAATAAAGGTGAAACGCGTTCTTTGCTTATTGTGGATAGCATGTTCTTTCCATGCGGCGTGGGGGCAAGACTTCGCGGCAAAATTCATGGAACAGTGCACGGCTGAAGAGGAGAAGGACATACAGTGCCAGACCATCAGTCCTAAAATGATGGAAAAACTCGTTGAAGTCATCGTCTCGGAGAAGGATGAAAAAGACGAGGAAATCCCGGCCTACTTGTTCTCTAAGCTGAAAAGCGCGCGCATCGTCACCTCCACCGGACACGGGAAACGGTATTTCCGGAAGGCCGAGGAGCTCATGGAAAAGAACAAAAACAGATTCACGCCATGGCGCGAGGACACGCTGGCCAAGAGTGACCCGATTTTCGTGCGCAGGCATGGCGATGTGATTTGCGAACTGGTGATGCTGAACTTGGCTGCGGACAAGAAAGGATTCACCATCATCAACTTCACGGGTGACATGGATGAACAATTCATGGAAACACTCTCGCGGGGAAAACTTCCCGACAACTGAAATGGAACATTTTTTATGCTTTTTCTATAAAACAAGTTAGTGCTTAATAAAACGCTATGAAACTGTGAAGTTTCAATTCTCTCAAATTTTTTCATAACATACTAACGACGAAAAGGGCTGCCTGTGGAAGGTGGCCCTTTTTCATTTTTTTTGCAAAATTAGCATTCAAGCATTTGATTAGTCCATAAGATTTGCTACCTTTGGCCTGATTTACTATTAACCCTAAGCATTATATTATGATCAAGCGAATCGCACTGACCGTATTGGCTGCATGTACATGGGGACTCATGCACATGCAGGCACAGCAAAACGAAGCCTTCCGCCCCAAACAAGTATGGAACGACACGGAAGGCAATCCCATCAACGCCCACGGCGGCGGAATCCTTTACTATGAAGGCACTTATTACTGGTACGGGGAATACAAAGTGGGCAAGACCGTCCTCCCGCCTGATGCCACATGGGAACGCTACCGCACGGACGTGACAGGCGTGAGCTGCTATTCCAGCCGCGACCTGCTGAACTGGAAATTCGAGGGCGTGGCACTAAAAGCCATCAAGGACGACCCGAACAGCGACATCCATCCGACGCAGGTGCTTGAACGCCCCAAGGTGATTTACAACAAAAAGACCAAAAAGTTCGTCATGTGGATGCACATCGACAGCCCGGACTACAGCAAGGCGGAATCAGGAGTCGCCATCGCCGATTCACCGACCGGGCCGTTCACGTACTTGGACGGATTCCGCCCCAACAACAGCATGGCGCGCGACCAAACACTGTTTGTCGATGACGACGGCACAGCCTATCAGTTCGCATCCTCTGAAGAAAACCAGACCATGCACATCAACCGCCTGACAGACGACTACACACGCCCCGACGGCACTTTCGTGCGCCGCTTCATCGGCATGGCACGCGAAGCACCCGCAGTGTTCAAGCATGACGGAAAATACTACATGCTCTCCAGCGGATGCACCGGATGGGATCCCAATCGCGCCGAACTGGCCGTGGCTGATTCCATCATGGGCGAATGGACTGTGCTCGGAGACCCCTGCACAGGGCCGGACGCAGACAAGACCTTCTACGGGCAAAGCACTTATGTCATCCCTGTGCAAGGCAAGAAGAACGCCTACATCGCCTGCTTCGACATGTGGAAAAAGAAAGACTTGCAAGACAGCCGCTACATCTGGCTGCCCATGATGTGGGACAAAGACAAGAAAGCCTTCTCGATTCCTTGGCATGCCGAGTGGAATCTCAACGTGTTCAAATAAGACACCCCGGGAGCACCAACCGCACCGGATGAAATGACCCCACTCCCCGCCGTGGTCTTTGCAGCAGGCAAACACCCGGCGGGGATTTAAGGCACAGCTCCCGGAAGCCTCCGGAAAAAATTCCAAGATTCCTGCCCCTTCATCGCCCTACCATGTCCAAACCAGCCCCAAAGGCCAAGGGAAGAAAGGGCAGAGCCAAACCCACCAATGATCAACGAGAATTTCAAAATAGAAACAGACCAGCTGGCCCTCCGCTTCACCGAAGGCAGGCAAAAGCAATTCCTCATCCGCCACGAGCCACACCGCGTGGACATCATCTATCCCCCGCAAACGCCCTTCGATATCCTGCAACCTTGGCTCTTCAAAGTCATCACGGAAGCCTTACGCAAACAAGCCAAGGCCATACTTCCCCTTCGCCTCAACGAATTGGCCGTCCGCCATGGTTTCCAATACACACAAGTAAGAATCAATTCCGCCCGCACCCGCTGGGGCAGCTGTTCCAGCCGGGGACACATCAACCTGTCGCTCTACCTAATGGTGCTTCCGCGCAAATTATCCGACTATGTATTGCTCCATGAACTTTGCCACACGCGGGAAATGAACCACGGGAGGAACTTTTGGATTTTGATGAACCAAGTTACAGACATGCAGGCGCGGCAACTCAAGGACGCACTACGCCATTATCCATCCCCTTTCCGTTAAACAATGGCATCCGATTGGAGAAATAACCGTCCAAATAACGGTAAACAACATAGCAACCCAGCAATGCGACAAGTGCACAAAGTGCAGCCACGCCTGCCCCGCCACACAAATCACACAAGGTAGTTTGCGAGCCGGTGAACCAAATTGTCGCCACACCGACCAGATTATTGAACGCATGCGCAGCCACCGGCATCCAAATCGTGCCGGAACGCCAATAAAGCCAACCGAGCACCACACCGAACAGTACAGCACCCGGAATTTGTGCCGGGTTGCCATGTATCACACCAAATATCACGGAAGACACCGCAATGGCCACCCACGGATGCATCCGGTGGCGCATGAGATGCCGCTGTATGCCCATTCGGAAAACCAGCTCCTCCATGAACGGCCCCACCAATACCAAGGCCAACACGCCCAAAGGATGACAAGCCATCCGCCCGAATGCCGCCGCGTTCCAATCTTCCAAAGCAAACAACTCCAACAAAAGGTTCACCACGAAAATCACGGGCATCATGCCAAGGAGCGCTATCACATAAACCTTCCACCCATGCCCCTGCAGACGGAAACTCTTACGGTCAGTCCAACGCAACAACGCCATCACGCCCCACACAATGGCAGCATTCAACATTAAAGAAACACTGATGGCCACCGGAGACTCTGCCAACACGCCCATTTCCAGACACCCGTCTTGCAACAAGCCCGGGAGATTAAAGAAAAACAAAACAGCCAACGAAGAAAGCAACTGTGCCAACAAGAAAATCAGCACCAAACAGATTGTGCGCCTCACCGTGTCCCTCCTTTCTATAATAACATAGGTCAATGCGAATAAATCAACTCTCTCACCGCCGCTTCGTCCATCCGCAACTGATTGGCCAATTCGCCCTTGTTGCGAAACTTCTTCTCGTCCCGCAGGCGGCTAATGAAATCTACCGTCAATTGCCGGCCATACAAATCACCACGGAAGTCAAGCAGATAGACTTCAATGCTCCGATTGTCCCCGTTGCCCAACGTGGGACGGGTGCCAATGTTGAGCATGCCCGCACAAGTTGCCATCCCGCTGCCGCCCCGCCTCCTGACCTTCACGGCATACACACCGCCTTTCGGCACCAACTTGCAACAATCATCAGGCCGCAGGTTGGCTGTGGGGTAACCCAAACCATGGCCTTCGTGGAAACCTTCCACCACCGTGCCCGACAAGGAATAAGGATAGCCCAGGCAACGGGCGGCCATCGCCACTTCCCCGTCACACAAGCAGGCGCGCACCACGGATGAACTCACATTCACCCCGCCCAAGGAGAAAGGTTCGGCGCGCACCACTTCCATACCCAATTCGTGCCCATATTCCACATAATCGGCGAAACCCGCCGCACGGTCGTGTCCGAAACGGTGGTCATAGCCGATGACCAAAGTACGTACCCTGAGTTTGTCGCGCAGGATGTCGGCCATGAACTGCCGTGCCGACATGGCTGCCAGATCCATCGTGAAATCCAGCGTCGCGCAATAGTCCGCCCCAGTGGCAGCCAACAAGGCGCACTTCTCCTCAAAGGTGGACAAAAGCTGCGGCTGATAGTCCGCATGCATCACTTGGCGCGGATGCCTGCGGAACGTGACCAGCAAAGAGGCTTGTCCTCGCATTGCAGCACATTCCATCACCTGGCGTATCAGGAACTGATGCCCGCGATGCACCCCGTCGAAAAAACCTATCGTCGCCGCACTGGCAACGGCTGGCATCCCGTCCGATAAAGTCAAGAACCTCATCTTCCCGTCTCCTTCTCTATGAAACCCATCCAATCCTCCGGACAGCAGGAATGAAATACCTGCAATCCCGATGCCGCAGCAATCCGGCAATTATCCGCCGAGTCATCCACGAACAATGTCTCTTCCGGACGCAAACCAGCCTCGGCCAATACCGTCCTGAATATGGCAGGGTCGGGCTTGGCCAAATGCAATTGATAGGAAAGGAAAATCTGATCAAAACAGTCTTCCATGCGCAATCCGGCATCCGCCAACAAAACATGATTGGAATAATCCCAATGAATGGGATTCGTGTTGCTCAACATATAAGTATGCAGGCGTGAACGCAGGCTACGGACAAACTGCAACCGCCGCACGGGAATGCCCGCCAGCATGCTGTTCCATGCCTGGCATATATCCGAATCTGACAAGGAACGCCCCGACGTGCGGCGCACCTCTCCACAAAATTCCGCAGCCGGCATCCGCCCTGTCTCCAAAGCCGCGAACACGCCATTCTGCGCGTAGTCGCCCACATAAGCCCGCGCATCAAACCCCAAACGCTCGAAAGCATCAACCGCGGCCTGCTTGTCCAAATCCACGATAATGCCGCCAAAATCGAATATTACATTCTTCAGACTCATATTCACGCCGCCTTTTTCTGCATCAGACGCTTTATGCCCCGCCAAATCTCACCTGCCCACAGCACGAACGAAGTGCCGGCGATAATGTAAATCCACTCCATCAGCGGAAGCGGCTCTGTGCGGAACACCTTCCCGCCAAATGTCACGATAAGGAACTGGCCGACCAAGATAATCATCGCCACGCTCAACATGCCTAATGCATGACCGGCATCCTTAAAGATGGAATGATTTGTCCCGAACACACTGGCGTTAAACAAATTCCAAAACTGGAGCATGACAAATACCGTGAAGAAAATCGTCAGATAGTGTATGTTCATCTCACCATCCGGCAACAAGCCGCCCGGCATTTGCTTGAAATAGGCCAGCATGGCCATCAGTATCACGAGGAAACACATCCCCACTCCGAAAATATTGTTCCGCATAGCCGGAGTAATGATGAAATCGGTGCGTTTACGTGGCTTCTCGTTCATCACGTCCATGCTCGGCGAGATGGAAGCCAGTGCCATTGCGGCAAAAGTATCCATAATCAGGTTCACCCAAAGCATTTGGGTGACCGTGAGCGGCAACGAAGTGCCAAAGAAAGCGCCCAGCAACACGCTCAGCAAAGCCACCACGTTGATTGTCAGCTGAAACACGATGAAACGCTGGATATTCTTATACAAGGAACGCCCCCACATCACCGCCGTAGCTATGCTATGGAACGAATCATCAAGCAACGTGATGTCGCTGGCTTCTTTGGCCACTGAAGTACCCGTCCCCATTGACAGCCCCACCTGCGCATGGTTCAACGCCGGGGCATCATTAGTCCCGTCGCCCGTCACGGCGACCACAGCCCCTTTCTGCTGGAGCAACTGCACCAAACGTTGCTTGTCCATCGGACGAGCCCTGCTCATCACTTTCAAATCAAGCACACGGTCAAGGGCTTCTTCATCGCTCAATGCGGCAAACTCGGTTCCCGTAATACGGTTACGTTCCGTGTCTCCCGGTTGCCACAGGCCTATCTGGCGCGCAATTTCCGTGGCCGTCCCCGGCGTGTCGCCCGTCACAATCTTCACACTGATACCCGCCGACTGGCATTTCTTCACCGCTTCGGGCACATCGGGACGAATCGGGTCGCTAATGGCAAAGATGCCCGAAAATGTCAACCCTCCTTCACTCACCAATTCGGCCGGGTCTGTGGAAGCCCCTTCCGGAACCACCTTATAAGCCAATCCCAAAGTACGCATAGCCTTATTCTGATAAGCCAATAACTGTTCGTTATGGTGCGCAATTTGTTCTGCATCCAAGTTGCATTTGCCCATCACAATCTCGGGCGCACCTTTCACATAAAGGACACGCTTCTGCAAAATGGAAGAATCCACCAACGTAGCCATATATTTGCGTTCTGTGGAGAAAGTCAGCTGGTTCACCACCTTGGCATTCTCGCGCAAAGACGTGTAATCCTTCCCCCTTTCATTCAACCAAAGGAGCAGTGCTACTTCGGTCGGGTTACCCACTCCCGACGGCTTCCCGCCTTCGGCTTTCTCCTCCAGGAAAGCCGTGGAGTTAGCGGCAATGCCTTCGGCAACCACATCGTCTTGCCCGCCGTCCAGTTGCGCGTCATACACCTGCATCAGGTTTTGCGTCAGTGTCCCGGTCTTGTCCGTACAAATCACGGTAATGGCCCCCATTGTCTCACAGGCATGCATTTTGCGCACCAAATTATTGGTCCTCAGCATCCGGCGCATATTCAAAGCCAGACTGAGCGTGACGCTCATAGGCAACCCTTCAGGCACCGCCACGACAATCAATGTCACAGCCATCATGAAATACTTCAACACGATGCGGGCAATGTCCAGCCACCCGTGCCAATCACTCACCGGTCCGGCCTGCAGATAAACATACAAATCTTTCGACGTGAAAATGATAAAGGTCAGGGCTGCAATTGTGAACCCAACCTTCCCGATCAAATTAGCCAACTTGGAAAGCTGGATATTCAACGGAGTCTGCTCCCCGCTTTGCTCCGTGGCCTGACGAGCCACTTTTCCGATTTCAGTGGCATCACCCACGCGTTCCACCCGCATGACACCATGCCCGTCGGTAATGCTCGTGCCACGCATCACACTGTTCGAAGGATAAGTCGCATCTTCGTCAAAATCGGCCTCTACCGTAGTCTTGTTCACCATCAGCTCTCCCGTCAGGCTCGATTCGTTAACTTGAAGCGAGATGGCCTCTAGCAAAGTCCCGTCGGCAGGAATCTCCTCGCCCGTGTTGAGAATGACGATGTCACCCACAACGACATCCTTGCGGGGAATTTCATGCACCTTTCCGTTCCGGACAACGGTCACCGGAGTTTCTTCATTTACCGCATTCAGCAAGTCGAACTTCTTGTTTGCATCATATTCAAACCAGAAACCAATACCCGTTGCCAAGAAGATGGCAAAGAAAATGCCAATCGTCTCCGCATACTCGTTTTCAATAATGGAAATAATCAAGGAAAACACAGCCGCCACCAACAACACCCGAATCACCGGGTCGCGGAATTTCTCCAAATAAAGTTTCCACATAGAAGGACGCTTGGGGGGAGTAAGCAAATTAACACCATGCTTCGCACGGCTCTCCTCCACCTGCCGGTCGTTCAATCCTGTCTCCCATAATACCTTTTCTTTCGCTTTCATCTATTGTCTATTTTATATATTCCTTCTTATATGAAGACCTGTAATTATCGAAAGTACAAAAGTAGCACTTTCACACCTCTCCGACAAATTTAATAACTTTTGTTTGCATATCTCGAAAAAACATATTACTTTTGCAATGTCATTCCGACTGTGAATGCTTCGGACTTGTAGCTCAGTTGGTTAGAGCAACAGACTCATAATCTGGAGGTCCCAGGTTCAAGCCCTGGCTGGTCCA